>JBLHRW010000060.1:0-17244 GCA_047626445.1 Neolewinella sp. | reverse complement strand
TTGCTTCGTAGCAATCCTCCGCTTCACACCGCTCCGCGCGGACTCTTCCTTTTCAGATGAAAAGGAACAAAAATTTTTGGCTGTGCCGGTGGCTTGTCGGCTAACGAAGCCCCAAAAACCTAAAAGAAAAAAACTCGCGTCGGCGTCCGATGCGATGCTTCTAAGCTTCTCGGATGCCAGAGATCGAAGCCAAAGCTCTGCCTTCCGGCGCTCAAACAGTTTTTCTTTTTTAACGGCTTTTGCGCCTCCATTAACCGGCCACCGTCAAGGCCGTCTCCGGGAAGCCGAAGCCTGGGGTTTCATCCAACGCTACTTGGCTTATCGCCAAAATTCAAGCCTGGTGAGAAAGCTGAAGTTTCGTTTTTCATGTATGGAAAGCAAGATGGTGACCTTTCCACAAGAAATGAAGGAGGCCTGAAACGGGTAGCACTCGTAACAGAGCAAAAAAACGTCCCACGTAGGCATAAATGCCGGGGGACCAATCTGACATCTGTTAGGCACGCATGGCAAGATGAATCCCGGTGAATTAGTTAGCCTGTATCTTTGTTCCGCTACCCGGCCTTCCGGGTCTGTTTCACGTTAAAAACGTACCCTTTGCTGGTATCCATCATCATTCCTGCTTATAATGCCGCCGGCACGATCAAACGTACGATAGCTTCGGCACTTGCTCAGGATTACACGGATATCGAACTCATTCTGGTAGACAATAACTCTTCGGACGATACCCTGAAGGTTATGGAAGCGGCGGCATTAGCCCATCCGGAGAAGATCAAGGTAACGAATTGCCCGATTCAAGGTTGCAGTGCCGCCCGTAACTGGGGGATCAAGTTATCTCAAGGAGAGTGGCTGCAATTTCTGGATGCAGATGACACGCTGGAGCCGGGAAAGCTCAATACCCAAATAACCGCCGTTATCGGTAATACCGGATGGGTCATCAGTCCTTATCGAATCCTGTTTCCCGATGGTCATACCCTGCTTAATACGCCAGCGGAGGACATTTGGAAAGGGCTCGTTTACCAATATCGCACCGGATACACCTGCTCCAACCTTTATCACCGCAAATCACTTGCCACCGTGGGGAACTGGGAGGAAGCTTTACCTGACAACACCGACCCCAACCTCCACTTCGAGCTATTAAAAGCAGGCATTCCTTTTCTAGTCGTTCCAGCCGTAGAGACCAACTATTACCAGCATGACACCCCCGGCAGAGTAAGCACACGTAGTCCGGTGGCCGGTAACCAGCGCAGGATCGACATGATAGTGGAGGTAAATCAATTCTTGCAAAACGATAAGCCTGCTTATTGGAAAGAAAATAGCCCCTATTTCAGGGCTGCATTACTCAGCACCATACGAATTCTCGCGACGCATGATTTACCTTTAGCTGCCAACAATTATGCGAAACACTTTCAAGCTGCCGACCTCTCCAGTTTATTTGGGCAACCCATCATCAGCAAGCACTTTCTGCGGGCATACCAACTACTTGGATTCCGGACGACCGAATGGTTGCGCCTACGCACCACCCAGGCGCTTCCACCTTCGCTAAAATCCTGGCTAAAAGCAACTTAGTAAACAACCTCCTTCTCTGTCGTCGAAATTAACCTTTCCGATTTGCCCCCCACCTTCTCCATCATCATCCCGACCTACAACCGCGCCCGTTTCCTACCGGAAGCTATTCGTAGTGTACAGGACCAGGTATTTGAGCAATGGGAGCTCATCATTGTTGACGATGGCTCGGTGGATGATACAAAGCAAGTCTGTCATCCCTATCTCAAAGACGAACGCATCAAGTATATCCACCAGGAGAACAAAGAACTGAACGGCGCACGGAATACTGGCGTCCGGCACGCAAAGGGAGCTTTCTGCTGCTTCCTCGATGACGACGATCGCTTTTTGCCGGAGCACCTCGCAGTCTTAGGTTCAGCCATCAGTGCTCAGGGCTCCGAATACGGCATTTTCAGGGTAAATATGAAGATACTCCGGGGAGATAAGACCGTACCGGCCCTTACCTTCCAAAACCACCGGGACAGCCTGGCGCAACACTGGAACAACCCAGGAAATTTGCTGCCGCTGGCGATCAGCACCCAATTATTACAAGAACAGCCATTCGATGAAGCAGACCTCTTACTCGACGACTTCGTCTGGCTTAATAAAGCGCTGACGAAAACACAACTCTATCAATGTGTGCCGGCTACCGTATTATACGTCGAGCATGATGCCAGCCGAACCAGAACCTATCATTCGCTGGCCATGCTGCCCCTAATGGTTGACCGGCTAAAACAGGCCTATACCCTGGACGGTGTTGCATCGAGGGTTCCCCAAAAATTACGCTTGAAAAGGATCCATCACCTTCACCTACACCTTGCTCATCAGCTGAGCCGGCAGGGAAACCGGAGGCAGGCCCTGGATACCTGGTGGCAGGCTTTTTTGGTGGCCAAAGGTCGCTTTATGAAGCAGTCGGGAAAATCTTTACTTAAAGTACTGGCTGGCAGCAAGAAGTAACGGAGTCCCCCCTTGCTCTTCCAATTTTTTTCTGCACCTGCGGCCGCGCCCTTATGAATCACTATCCCCCCTCATACTTGGGGAGAAACAGCCTTACGCTTACACCCCAGTCTTAGACACAAACATCCGGTGGTCCAGCGAGTACTTACCTGGTCCGGTGATTAGCAGAACAATCGCGGCCACTGCGTACATCAATGGGAAAGACATTTTTCCCCAGCCATCGCCGCCATGAGCGATGAACGCCGCGACGAGCATCGTGATGATGTATGGGATGCAGGACAAGCGGGTGAAGAAGCCCGCTGCAATCAGTATTCCGCAAACGAACTCACCGAAGGTGGCCAGCACCAAACTAGGCCCGGCGCCAATACCGATCGGATCACCAAACCCCATATTCCCATCAAGTATTTTCATCAGTTTGGGCAAGCCGTGGGCAAAAGCCATCTCCAAGCCAAACCATAAGCGGAGCACCAAAAGTCCGAGATCAATATTTCCGTTTGTCATTTTTAATACTTGTTGCGCCTACGAGACGCTACGCTCCAATCGCCTTTATGGCCGCAGAATCTCATTAATGGGCATAAAAATAGGCAGACGCACCGGTTGCTACAACCCTCTACCCTTGCTGCGTTTCCGCCCTGGGGGAGTTCAAGAGGAGCTAACCGTGCGCTGCCCGGCGCGAAGGTAGTTCAGTAGTCTGGTAGTCTGGTAGTCTACTACTCGTTTTTTTCGACTCTCTTCTCTTACTTGTAGTAACACTTTGATTTACAGGCCCAAAGCGAATTATTAATTTTGGGCTACTGCTGGCTATACGTACGACCTGAATACAAACGCGAATCAAGGGCTAAAACTAGGAAGTCGGACGCTCGGAGCGATCAATCTAAAAATTGACCTCCGAGCGTCCGCCCTTGGCCTTTTAATTCACGTTACTAGACCAAAAGACTACGAGATCAAATTCATATCATCATCCCATTCCGCCTGCACATCCCGCTTACTCTGGTCCACGTAAAGTGGCAGGTACTTCGGGTCGTAGGCCAGGCCATGCTTATCCAGCACTTCCTGTGGGACACCGTCCCATACGTTAGGTGAATTCCCCTGGTAATCGAGCGTTTTGATGCCCTTCTTACTGGTGAAGTAGCCGGTCAGTGTCAGATAACGAACGCGATCGAAGAAGGCAGCGCCAGCCTCGAACTCCGTGTCTTCTGCTTCTTCGGGGTAAGCGATGTCGTCAATGATCTCGATACGCTCTGCTGGAGTGAGGTCCACAAAGTACCGTTCAAAGCGTCGGCCGGCCTCGATGTTCAGCCAGCCGAGGCCGCCCCGAAGGATACCCTGGTAATAATCTGGCAGGTCAAGTGCCATGAATTCGAAGAAATCTACGACGCCGGTATCGGTAGCTTTAGGTTCCGTTTCCGTACCTGGAGTGATGATATCGGCAAGGATGCCAAGATCAGTTTTTTCCGACTCGGTAAAGAAGGAATCCGCTGCAATACGGGCATCATGCTTGATTTCGTGCGGAAAGCGCAAGCCGTAACCTGCTGGTTTCACTGCGACGGCTTCCACTACAGGGGACTCACAACTAGTGGCATTGCCCAGCAACGCAGCGCCCGCTGCTCCGGCCAGGAGGTTTTTGAGGGTTGTTCTGCGATTCATTAGAGGTTCATTTTTTTGCGTTCGGAGATGATGTGGTCAGCGGCCCGCATAGCCAGGGCCATGATGGTCCAGGTCGGGTTTTTATCCGCCTGTGAAGTAAAGACCGATGCATCGGTCAGGTAAACATTTGGTATCTCATGCAACGCACTGTGCTTATTGGTCACGCCCTTTTTTGGATCATCGTGCATGCGTGCGGTACCCACTTCGTGGATGATGGCACCGGGCGGTAGTAGCCCGTGGTCTTTCTCGTAAGAAGGAATTTCATCGTCGAAGAGTTGTCCGCCCATATTGGTGAGGATCTCCCGGATTGATTCGTGCATGTGCTTTGCCTGCAACCGTTCGTGGTCACTCCATTTATAGTGAAAACGGAGGGTGGGAATTCCCCACTGGTCGACCTTACCTGGGTCGATTTCACAGTAATTATCGTACAGCGCCACGGCTTCGCCGCGGCCGGCAAAGCCCACCACAGCACCATAGTGAGATTTGACATCCTTCATTAAGGGGTTACCGTAGCCACCAGGCTTGTACCCCATCATTTTCTGGATGGCCTTGTGGCCACCGCCGAAACCATAGCTAGGCATTCCCATTCCTCCGTAAACCTCCAGGTGGTAACCACGGGGGAAGTCAAGTTTTTTGTCTTTGCCCCACCAGGGTGCGTACACGTGCATGCCGCCTACACCATCCTCATTGTACCGATCCCGGTCCATCAAGCTGGGTATAAACGCGTTGGTGCCCGCACCGGTGCTATCGTGCAGATACCGGCCTAAAGTACCGGAGCCGTTGCCCATACCGTTGGTCTGGCCAGGGGCCTTCGAGTTCATCAGCAGGCGGGACGTCTCACAGGCGGATGCCGCCAGTACAATCACTTTGCCTTTGATCTGATACTCCCGCCGATCATCTTTACTGATATAGCTTACGGCGGTTGCTTTACCGGTGTCATCGGTGATCACTTCCCGGGCCATAGAGTTAACGTAAAGATCGACCTGGCCGCCCTTGCCCTCTTTTCCGTTTTTCATGGCAGGAAAGATCAGTACCGTACCGGCGCTGAAGTCTGCGTAAACGGAACAGGCACGCGAGCATTGTCCGCAATAAAAGCAGACGCCCCGGTCCTTATTGATTCGTTTGGTCACCATACTGAGGCGCCCTGGATACATCGGGATACCGGTCTTCTGAGCTCCCTTCACGGCCATCAACTCGTGCAGGCGAGGCTTGGGTGGTGGTAAGAAGAAGCCGTCCGGGTCGTTCGGCAGGCCTTCGTTCGTACCAAAAACGCCGACCATCTTGTCCAGTTCATCGTAGTACGGCTTTAGCTCATCGTATCCGATGGGCCAGTTTGTTCCCAGTCCGTCCAGGTCTCTACGGTGGAAGTCATCCGGTCCGAACCGCAGGCTGATGCGCCCCCAGTGGTTGGTTCTTCCGCCCAGCACCCGGGTCCGCCACCAGTTGAATTGGGTATCGCCAACGGTGGTATAGGGTTCTCCCTCCACCTTCCAGCCACCGTAACCGGCGTGAAAATCCCCAAAAGATCGCAAGGTTCCCGCCCCGCGGCGAGGGCTTTCCCATGGCCAGCGGAGCTGGGTCTTTTGTTTGGGGTCAGCCGGGTCAAAATAAGGACCAGCTTCGATGATGGCAATGTTAAGACCGGCGGCAGCCAGGCGATTTGCCGTCATTCCACCTCCCGCTCCCGAACCGACGATCACCGCGTCGTATTCTTTATCATTTTTCTTTATCTGCACTGGTCGACTTTTGTTGAGCGTCCAATATAAGTCATGGTCACGCTATTTTCATGCAGATCTTCTTTCTTCTTTTCTGGCGCGGCCACCGAGACTAGCTTCGCTGCGGCCTATGACGGTCACTTCCGCTCGTCGGAGTCACGCATTACGCTATGCTTATGCGCGGCCGCAGGTGCAGGGAAAGTTAGAAGGCAAAGTGCCACAGTCGTCTGGGGTTTCCCTACCTTAGCCTCAAACTAAAGCTTCTTACCAGCCCCCTATCCCATGGCCAAAAATCGTTCTACCCACGTATCTAAACCCGTATATCCTGGTGGACTAACGGCCATGAAAAAATTTGTAGCAGAACACCTGAAGTACCCTAAGGCGGCATTGGAGGCCAAGGTCGAAGGGACCGTACTCCTCCGTTATGGCCTCGATTACCGGGGGAAGGTGACCGACGTCAAGTTAAAGAAAGGACTCGGACACGGCTGCGATGAAGAAGCCATGCGGGTCGTCAAACTGCTCCGGTTCACCGTTCCTCAGAGTAGTAAGAAGAAAGTCCGGATTCACCAGGATATTAATATTCACTTTAAGCTGCCAAAGCCCAAGCCGAAGCCTAAATCACCTACGCCACAAAAAATGGCCATAACCTACACGCAAGGAAATCAAATCTCGGGTAAGGTGAGCCAAAAAAAGCTAGCGACCCCGCCTTCTACTTCAGGGTACACCTATACCATTGAGTGGTAGTCAGCCTACCGTAAGGTGTAAAATAAATTTGAGTTCGGCTAATTATCAGAAGTCACCCAAAAACAGCAAGGGGTGCCACTCTTTCGAGTAGCACCCCTTACAGGTTTTGATATCCTCAGGAAAGAGGAATCAGCCATAAGCAAATCTACATCTTCGTGAAGATGATGCTGAATGGGTTAGGGGTCTGAGACGGACCACAACCACCATCAGGCTCAAAGTCAGCGTACTCGATCGTCCAGGTAGAGTCGTTGTTCAGGTCGAAAGTTGAAACACCGACCTGAGAAGCCTGAATGGACCCTGCACCACAACCAGCACCGGAATCGATGTTGTTAGAAGTCATAATGTCACAGGCAAACTCCAGCGTGATATCAGTAGTACCGAAACCATAACCTGGTAGCAGGTATGGTCCGTAATTGAATACCCGGCGGGTAGTAGAACCCGCAACGGCAGACAAGGTTACAGGAAGGACAAGTGGTGCCGGACCAAATGGCTGCACATCAGCACCAAACAATGGGAATACATCGTATACGAAACCATACGAACAGGTGTAAGCGCCAGTAAAGGCATCAGCACTAAGTGGGCAGGTAGCGTTCACGTTGAAGTTCCAGATACCACCGAATGCGTTGGTAACGGCCGGAGTGGAGTTAACCGAGTTGAAGACAACACCACCGGCGGTTACGATCTCCGTACGGAACTGAAAGCGGTCACCAGAAATGACATTACCAACGGAACCGGCGCCAACAAAGGCAGCGACTTCGCTAAACGGTATCAGAACGGTAAGGCCAAGGTTGCCTTTATCGCCAAGCGTGGCGAAGTCACTAGTGGAAAAGGACTTGAACAGCGTCGTCTCCGTAGACAAATCACCATTATCGGGGTTATTGTCATCAAAAGCCACGTAAACGTTGTACTGAGCGACATTGTCACCCCCTACACCATCGACGAAGTAGACGTCCATTTCGTAAGCAGAACCTGCAAGGTCAGCCAAATCGAATTCGGCGGTCTTGAGTTCATTAAGGAAGGGGAAGGCACCGACTTCAAGTTCAGTGAAAACGATCACTGGAGCTGCATCCGGGTCCTTACAGCCGATCATCATTATCAGACAAGCAGCCAGCAGAAAGGATAATTTCTTAAGCATATTTTATTATTTAGTTGTCACCATAAGCGACAACGAAAAGTTAAGATTGAGGTTTTGGACGGGACCGGTAAGGCTGGCGTTAAACCCAGCTTCACCGGTCCTGCTGTTCCAAAGTTAGAACTACCTGTTTAGTAGTTACAACTGGCATCATTCGTATCCCAGAATACCGGTATGATGATACTTTCTTTCTGAGAGATGTTCTGGTTCAGGTTCACGTGTACCGCAGGGTAGAGCGCGGAACGAATGAATTCACCATAGCTCGGGTCAATACCGGGCTGCATGTTGGCAGGCAAACACGTACGGCGGTAAAGGTTGTAGCCTTCAATACCGTTACCCCAGAGGGCGATCAGGTATTCACGGGCAACGATTCCCATACGGTCGTCATCGCTTCCGGCGGCGTCGTATTCTGCTAGTACGAAGTCTACGTACTGCGTGAACAGGCTATCGGGAACGAAAGTGTTAGAAACGGTTACGAGCGTTGGCACAGTGGCCAAGATTTCGTTACCATCAACCTTGTTTTCGAAATCCCTTACCCGAGACTGAGACAGTTCGATACCGTCCGCGAGTAATTGCCGAGCGTCACCGCTGGCACCCATGGTCAATACAGCTTCGGCAAGCTGGAAGTGCGTCCAGGAAGCCTGCCAGATCGGGGCAATGCCTTCACCAAGCGCACCGTCGGTACCGGCATTCTGAATATCACCATTATCGATATCGTTATCGAACTTACCGCCAGCGGGGTACAGACCGTAAACGGTCCGGATGGCACCATCCGGTGGAATACCGGAACCGTTCAGGTGATCACGTCCAAAGTAACCCTTGGAGTAACTACCCAGACAGTACGGCATATCAGCAGAGATCGCCTCGTAGTGGGGCGGACGAAAATCTTCGGTTGGTACTTGGGTCGTAATACAATCGAAAGCGTTCGCTCCGTCCAACGTAGAGTAGATGGGCTCCAGGTCCTTTTCCTGGCGGAAGAAGTAGTAGCGGGTACGTGGATCGACAAAACCTTTGGACTCCGCCATCAGCCACATGTACCAGTTGGACATGTAAGCACCGTCGTTGTTCTCATAAGCGTCACCGTAGCTCGGGTGACGGTTGTTAGGATTAGCCCGGTTGGAACCGTAGGTAAACTCGAAGTTCTGACCGTTTTCAACGATAAGATTATCACCAGTTACCAGTGCATCAACCTGAGCACCGCTTCCACCTACAAGCTTGGTAGCTACTGCAGTACGTAGTTTAAGCGAAGAAGCCAACCGGCTCCAGCCAGCGGCACTACCACCGTAGTAGTTGTCAAAGGCAGCACTGGCGAAGTTATTTGCTCCGTCTAGTAGTGCAATCGCTTCGTCCAACATGGTATTTGCAGCAGCATAAACATCAGCACCGGAGTCGGATGTTGGCGTGGTGTTTGGCGTATCAGCGCCACCCATACCTGCCTGAGACAGTGGTACATCGTCAAAAAGATCCACCAGAACCAGCAGGCTGTAGGCCTTCATGATTTTTGCGGAAGCCACTTCGGCATTCAGACCGAGCGGCTCAACAATAGCGATGTAGGCATCGATATCGGGAAAAAGCTCAGCGTACGCCTGACGCCACAATCCACTGAATTCCGTTGGACCGTGAGTATTTAAGTACACAAACCCACCAGTCTCCGCTTCCATGCGGGTTAAGCCAGTGGTAAAGTTATAAACAGCTCCGCTGCGAGCAACTCCGTTGAATTCAAGTTGAACACTGTTGTAAAGAGAAACGGCATCCGCCTGAGAGGGGTCTACACCGTTTGGATTGATCAGCAACTCATCCAGATCTGCACAGGCAGCCATAGAGAGTACGATCATTGCCAGGGCAATTTTCTTAAATAGTTTCATATTTATTAATTGTCTGTCGGGGGTATCGGTCAGCTCATTTACTACACCGACACCCTTAACAGTCTGATTAAAATGGTTGCGTTGCTTCGCTTAGAACGTGAGGGTAATGTTTGCACCAAACTTCTTGGCCGTAGGGCCAGTGAGGTAATCAAAACCACGACCGTTACCTACACCAAGGGAGAGGACTTCGGGGTCGAAGTTCACACCTGGAGGGAAGTTCGGAGCGTTGTACCACAAGTTTTCTCCCGACACGCGTAAAGAAATACTACCGAATGGGGTCTTTTCCAGCAGGCTGGCAGGAAGGGAATAGGCTAGGCTAACTTCCCGCAGGCGAACAACCGTACCGTCAAAGATCGTGCCTTCGTCGGCACCGAAGAAGGCGGCGAAACCGTAGTCACCTACGTAACCCTGTACCGTGTTTGCGTTACCTTCAGCATCTTCACCAGGAAGGATGAGGGGAAGGAAGCGGTCAAAGTCGGAGTCACTCGTCAGTCCACGGGCAAGCATGGTAGCCGTCGTTACACTGTAGATGTCACCACCGTCCGTGTAAGAGAACTGCCAACTGAGGCTCACGCCTTTGTAGCTTAAGGTGTTCAACCAGTTAGCTTGGTAGTTGGGGTTAGGATCACCGATAATTTCAATGTCATTCGTAGCTTGGTACTCACCGTTACCACCTACCAGCAGGCCACCGTTGGGCCCGCGACGGAAGGCAGAACCTTGAATAGCACCAAATGGCTGGCCGGGAATGGCGAAGTTGCCGATGTTGGTGTAACCGGCAATGAGTACCTGGTCAACACCATCAGCTACGCTGACTACTTCATTCTTGTTAGAAGTGAGGTTCCAGGTCATGTCCCAGGTAAAGTCCTTAGACTTAATCGGAATCAGGTTCAGGCTAACCTCGATACCTCGGTTAGATACCTCAGCAGCGTTGATCGTCGTCGAGGTGAAACCGGAAGCGGGATCAAGGTCGAGGTCAACGAGAAGATCGCTAGACTGCTTGTCATATAAAGACAAGTCAAGACCAACGCGGTTGTTGAAGAAGCGGCCTTCAATACCAACCTCAAGTTCACCGAGAAGCTCGGGCTTCAGGTCGGTGTTACCCAGTTGGTTGCTGACGAAGTTAGTGTTCAGCGCAGCGCCACCAGGTGTCTGGCTTACGTTGGTAGAGCTACCAAGTATGGCACGAGTAGAGTAAGGATCGGGGAAACGGGCAGAAGTACCGTAGCCGGCACGCAGCTTCAGGTAGTTCAGCACGCGGCTGCCCTGCAGGCCTTCGAAAGCATCCGTTGGTACGAAGCTGACACTCAGGGATGGATAAAGGACAGAGCGGTTAGCTTCTTCCAATGTAGAGCTCCAGTCATTACGGGCAGAAGCCGTCAGGTAGAGAAAGCGGTTGAAACCGGCAGTAACACTACCGAAGACACCTATTTGGCCCTCATCCTGGTTAAACTCACTACCAATGTGCTCGATGAAGTTGTCCTGGTCGAAAAGACCGAAGATGAACTGCTGAGTCGAGGCAACCCGATTTTGGTTAGAGCGGTCAACACGGTTGTTGATACCGACAACACCACTCAGGTTGAAAGACTCACTGAGCTCCGTATCGAAACTAAGGTTCAGTACCTGATCAATGATCGTGTTGCTGCGGTTAGTTGTGGTCAGCTGACCATCGGGCACCTGAGAACCACCTTTGTTGATTTCACGGCGGCTGGTTTGGGTGTAAGTATCCACACCAATCCGGTAACTGGCCGTCAGCCAGTCCGTGAGTTCGTAGCTCAGTGCAACGTTACCGAAGTAACGGCTCACTTGCTCACGATCAGCCATGTTCGCCAGACCCCAACGTGGGTTCTGGATGGCGGAACCACGGCGGTAGTACACCTGGCTGCCGTCAATTGGGCTCTGGAACGGCATACCGGCCAAATCCACAGAACGCGGCGTGTAAAGTACGTTAGCAAAAACGGAGGCACCAGCAGGATTAGAGCCGAAACCGATCGAAGCCGGTGGCGCTATGCGCTCAGAGCTTACGATGTTGAGGCTCGTGGAAATCTTTAGGCCGTTAGCCAGGTCTACCTTACCACCAATTCCAGCGTTGTGCTTCTTGAATGTATTCTGTGGGACGAAGCCAGTCTCATCCAGGTTACTGTAGTTAGCATTGAAGCTAATACCGTTACCGAAATTTTTGTCAACGTTCACACTCGTGTTATACACAGTACCAGCCTGGAAGAACTCAGTTACGTTATCATAAGGCCTGTAATCGTAACGTTGACCTTCGAATTCAGGGAAGGCCGCGTTGTAACGTTCCTGATCAAGCGGATGCTGGACCTGGCCGTTCTCATCGATACCGTTGGCACTGCGGGTATCAAAAGAAGGTCCCCAGTTGGAGAAGAACCAACCGAAGTTTCCAGAAAAACCATTACCATAAGAATTCTGGTATTCGGGCAAGTTGGCAACCTCTGTGCGAGCAACGCCCTGGGTTACACTGATTTCAAAGCCTTTCTTGGCTTCAGCACCACCCTGACCGTTCTTGGTCGTAACGAGGATTACACCGTTGGCACCCTGCTCACCGTAAAGTACGGTAGCAGAAAGGCCTTTCAGTACGTTGATCTCCGCAATGTTGTTGGGATCAAGGTCAAGGAAGCGGCTGGAAGCAGAAGCACCACCTTGCTGGAAGTTCTGGTCCGCGTTCGTAGAGGAGTTGAACGGTACACCGTCAACAACGAAAAGTGGCTGATTAGATCCGGAAATGGAACTGTAGCCACGTATGATGATGTTGGTACCAGAACCGGCAACACCGGAAGTCTGGGTAATGTCAACACCTGCAGCCTTACCCCGAAGGATACGGCCCACGTCAGACTCAATGCGGTTTTCTACCTGACCAGAGCCAATGGTAGCAACGGAGTAGCCAAGTGCCTTCTTCTCCCTACGGATGCCGAGGGCAGTTACAACTACTTCGTTAAGCTGTGCAGCGCTCTCCGCCAACACAATCGTAACATCAGAAGCAGCAGTTATGCCGTACTCCTGTGTGGCAAAGCCAGTGTAGCTCACAACGAGCATTTCGGCATTGGCAGGAACGTTAACGGAAAACTTACCGTCAATGTCCGTGACAGTGCCGGAAGTTGTCCCTTTAACAAGGACGGAGGCCCCGATCAGGGTCTCGCCGGAATTGTCTGTGACGGTGCCGGTGACCGTCCTTTGCGCGATTGCCATGCTAAATGCAAAGCAGACGAGCGTAATTACTAGTGAAATTCTCTTCATTCTAGTTGAAATTTAGTTGATTACTAGTCTCAAATGGTTAAGAAATATGGTTTTACAATACGACGGGTAAAGCCCGCCTTTACCTTGTGGCTACAGGTGCTGAAAAACGTGCGTTATCTTTTGGGTTATTGGCGCAGATGGGTTTGTTGCGCATGTAATTGTGATCTCAAATAGTGAAAGTCTTATTAACTTTTATATGGGCAAAAAAATCGATTTTCTTTGCCCGCCATCATAAGGTTTAATTGTTTCAACACTGACTATAACAGCAAAACTTATTGCTTTAACACAAATTCTAAGTCCAAAACTTATTGTTTAAATATGAATTATACCATTATAATTTATTGTTTTAACACGCGACCTAACGTTTTATTAACGCAAAGTTAAAAGATTTCGCTGCCTGACCAAATCTCAAGCTTTATTATTGTCAGAGCATGCATCTAAAAAAATCTGTTTTTCGTCGTCTTATTGTCCACTTTCGTAGATTTTCCCGTACTTTCTTTGCTTTGAAACAAACCCTATTTATTAGGGCAGCACACTTGCGTTGTGCAAGCACCTTAAATACATCTGAATAGTGTTGGCCAATCCATAGTAAAGGGCGTCAGAGACTAACGCGTGTCCGATGCTAACCTCTTGAAGGCCCGGCATTCGCGCAGCGAAAAAGGTCAAATTGTCTAGGTTGAGGTCGTGTCCCGCATTGATGCCCAACCCAGCGTCAGCAGCAAATAAGCAGGCCTTGGTGAACGGGGCTACAGCGGCAGCGCGATCCGTCAAAAAGTCCTGTGCAAACGGACCTGTATAAAACTCGATACGGTCAGTACCTACTCTTTTTGCGCCTTCCATCATTTTTTCTTCAGGATCAACAAAAATAGAGGTTCGGATACCCGCATCTCGGAGCCGACCGATCGTTTTCTTAAGAAATTCAGCCTTGCCAACGGTATCCCAGCCATGATCACTGGTCAATTGGCCTGGTTCATCCGGCACCAGCGTCACCTGGTCAGGGCGATGAGCCAGCACCACTTGGAGAAACTTCTCCGTTGGGTACCCTTCTATGTTCAGCTCGGTAGCGATCCCTTCCTTGAGGGCCGCCACGTCGGCGTAGCGGGCGTGCCTTTCGTCGGGCCGAGGGTGGATGGTAATCCCCTGGGCGCCAAATCGCTCACAATCAATCGCAACCTGCACAAGGTTTGGATAGTCAGCCCCCCTGCTGTTTCGAATCAGGGCTACTTTATTGAGATTAACGGAAAGACGAACCATAAGTGAAAGGGTATTATTATAGATTATTTAGCTACGCTGCTTCCTACGGAGGTGGGCGCGAACGCAGGTGCAAGGTACGGATTTGTAGGATCAGGGACCAATCCGCCGCTACTTTGTCTACTTCTTTATTTCTTCCTTGCACCCGCACCTGGACGACGCTCAGCATAAACGCCAACTTAGGGAAGCCTTATAAATGACTGTCCTGATTGAAGCGCCGCCATCGTGGTTCTGGTCGAGTCGACGAAACATCAGCATAGCCTTAGCTACGGTGGTGTTTCGTCGGCGAAGAACAAGGCCGCGAGGGTAAGCTGCAAATCGGACAGTTATTGAATTGGCGTTCCTTAGTTGGCCGCGCCCTTATTAGTCTGGTAGTACTGCCGCAAAGGGGAGCTAGCTGCGCTTGTACTTATAGCCCCTTTTGTTGGCCTGAACCACTTACACTACCTGCAATTAGGACGAAGCACCTAACCCCGTTAAACCCCGGTTAAATCCCTTTGTCGAAGCTAACCACCGGCAGGAATAAAACGTTCGTATATATAAGGTCTCTGCAAACCCTATCTTCGCCCTCCGAAATGAGCCAACAAGTCGAAAACAATGTGCCTACCCGTCCGACCCGTCCCAAGCGGCGAGCCTGGAAGCTAGCACGCAGAATTTTCCTTGGCTTGATCTTCTTCTTCGTCATACTGGTTTTACTGCTGCAACTACCCGTAGTACAGAACTGGCTGGCCAAGCAAGTAACCGCCTCACTAGAACAGACCCTTGAAACCCGGGTCTCTGTCGATAACGTCCATATCTCCTGGCTAGATGAGATGACCATCGAAGGATTGTTTATCGAGGATAAATACGGAGACACCCTCCTTTACGGCAAAACCCTCCGGGCTAATTTTGCCTTGTTCGGCGGTCTGGTTATCGAATCAGTCCTGATCGCTGATACTAAATTCAACATCCGCCGAGACCTCGGTGACCCGGAAAGCAATCTGCAAACCGCCCTGCAGAAGTTATTCCCGCCTACTCAGGAAAAATCTAATCCGCTGAACCTCAAACTTAACCGGCTTGACCTTCAACGTATTTCCTTTGTACAAAACGACAGTGTTCGGGGGCAACGATTCGACGTCAGCCTACAATCCGGAGTAGCCCGAATAAGTGACCTAGACCTCCCCAACAAAATTATCCGCATTACCAGTATGGAGTTGCGCAGCCCGCACGTAAGACAGACTAGTACCCCACCTACTCCTATCTTTGATCTGCGAGACAGCCTGCTAAGGCAGCTTGATGAGACCATAGTGGATACCAATGCCACCTACCTGCATATTATCGCCAACAGTATTGAAATTATTGACGGCGTCTTCGACCTGGATAATTTCCGGAAAGACCCAATTGTTGAAAGTGATATTTCGGCGGTAGATTTCGCCCGCCTTGGCACCCGCAACATAGACCTCGAACTCACGGAGGTAGATTTTTATAAGGCTGTTTTCACCGGAAAGCTCAAGCACCTCAGTCTGGAAGAAAAGTCAGGATTTATCCTGGACCGCCTGAGTGTACAGGATTTAAAAATCACCCCTACCCTATTGCAACTATATGACCTAAAACTAGAGACGGCCGAGAGCTCTCTTTCCGATAGTCTCCGGTTCCGCTTCCGTGAGGGGTGGAACAGTTGGTCTGAGTTCAACGATAAGGTAATCTTGGATATTCAGGTCAAGGACAGCGAAGTAGCGGTGCGAGACATTATGTACTTTGCGCGTAATCTGCGGTTCAACCAATTCTTCCGGGACAACCGCCGCCAAAAAATCAACATTGGGGGACATTTCAGTAGTCGGGTAAACAACCTACGCGGTAAGGATATCAACCTTGCGCTGGACAATTACACCCGGCTCGAAGGGAGTTTCAGTTCCCGTAACCTAACGATAAAAGGGTCTGAAGCCCTTAACCTTCAGCTGCGCCGGCTTACGACCAATATGAACACTTTGCGTCGGCTAATTCCCGCCTTTACGCCTCCTGAGAATTTTGACCGGCTTGGCAGGTTGAATTTCAACGGCAGCTTTGACGGCTTCTTCACCGATTTCGTATTCAACGGGAACCTGAAGACAGACATTGGCCAAACAACCGTGGACATGAAACTGGAGACGGCCACCAAATACACCCCCGCTAACTATCGGGGTGCGCTAAGTCTTGACGATTTCAACCTCGGCACCTGGCTTGACAATCCACAGTTTGGGACGGTCAGCCTCAATGGCACCATCAATAACGGCATTGGCCTGGAAGCCAATACCGCCAAAGCAGACCTGGAGGCCACCATCAGGGATTTCACTTTTCGAGACTACACCTACCAGAATGCGGTGATCGATGGTCGGCTGGAAGACCGGTTTTTTAATGGCCGTTTTACCATTGCCGATGACAACATCGACTTCAGCTTTCTCGGAGAACTTGACTTCCGGGATTCCATTCCCACATTTGACTTCGACGCTTCGGTAGGAGAGCTCGACTTGTATCGCCTTAACCTCAGTAAAAAGCCCATTGCGCTTTCAGGAAACATTGACTTGAACCTCACCGGCACGGATTTCAGTGAAATGGAGGGCCGGGTGGCCTTAGATAGTTTTGAGGTAAAAGTTGACACTGTCGTGATCGCCATCGACAGCCTGCTGGCCTACAGCAATTTCAACCAGGCGGGGCAAAAGGTGGTTAAGCTTGAAAGCGACATCGCACAGGCCGAGCTAATCGGGCGCTTCGATCTGGACGAAGTAACGAGCAGCCTGATCGGTTTTCTGGTCGAATACTATCCTAAGTGGGCCAGCCGGTTAAACATTACCCCTCCCCGTCGACTTCCTGCCCCGAACCGTTTCAGTTTCGACCTGAACATTTTGGATTCCAGAGGGTTAAACCGATTGATCACTCCAAAACTAGGTGCATTGGTTGACGTCAACCTACGTGGAAGCTACGATGGATTCGTTGATTCTATCGACCTTGAGTTTACCGCACCAAACCTATATTTTGAAGACTTTCAATTTACCGATTGCATACTGAAAGCTAGCAGTGACCGGGGAGAAGGTGGCCTTGACTTTGCCGTTGGCTCTACGATTTCCGATAAGCGCCCGATCTTGAACAAAGTCACCCTGTTGAGCCTTATCGACAATGACCT
>JBLHRW010000059.1:0-17379 GCA_047626445.1 Neolewinella sp. | reverse complement strand
TTGAAGGTATTTCCGTCGTTATCAAAGTAGTAATTGGCCATCGGTACGCAGTTCGGGTTCAGGTCGCCGTTGCTCACGAAGAGGTCGAGATCGCCATCATGATCAAAATCAGCCCAGTTCGCGCCCCAGCTGATCGACACGAAATTCATGCCCAATTCCTTCGTCATATCCTTAAATGGCTCCCCTTCCCCTTGATTAACCATAAAACGGTTGAAGCGGATGTTGGTCATGTAATAATCCAGCATCCCATCCTGATCATAATCTCCTACGGCAGAGCCCATGGCGTTGATCCGCAGGTCCAGGTCAAGTGATTTGCTAATGTCCCGGAAGGCTTTGCGCGGATACCTATTCTCGTACACCAGGCTGGGGACAGCCTTATAACCGAAGTCGTTGTTCACGATCAGGTCCTGATCTCCGTCGTTATCAAAATCGGTAAATACACCACCGAAACCGAAACCCCGGTGATCCATGCCATAGTCCTCGTAGACGTCGATGAACCCTTTGCCGCCATCGTTGAGCAACAAATAATCCCTGGCGGTTTGGTTGGCCCCCACGATGGTAGCATCGCTAATGACGTTCAGCCTTCCCTCATATTCGATGAAGTAGTTCCCCACGAAGAGGTCGGGCCACCCATCACCGTTGAAATCACCAAAGCTGCCGGCAGTACTAAAGGAATAAAAGGGCGTAAGGCCGTATTCATCCGTCACCTCCCGGAAGGTGCCGCCAGCCTGCCCAAGAAACAGGAGGTTTCGGGCGCGGGGGATGGTCCGGGCACTGTCCCGCGATGTAATGGTGGTGATGAATAGGTCTATGAAGCCGTCGCGGTTAACGTCAGCCCCCGCTACGCCCTGCGTCACAAAATGGCGGGTAAATTCCATACCCGACCCATCAAATACGTCGGTCATAGTACCATCGCCGTTGTTGCGCAGCAACTGGTCGTCAACTGTTCCGCCAGTCACGTAGACGTCCTCAAAACCATCCTGATTGAAATCAATCACGCAGGCGCCACCGCCAAACATGCCTTCCAGTACGACGAACTCGTGGTTGATGCCAGCCGAGTCGGTTACGTCGGTGAATTGGGTTTGAGCGGATAGCGCGGCAGTAACTCCCATAACAAGGAAATAAACCGACAGAAAGTAAGGTGTTACAGATGGTTTCATTTAACGCTTTTTCAAGGTAATCCACGAGACGGTGTGGCGGAATCATTGGCGGGTAAGATACTTTGCGCTGATGATAGTGATGGTATGTTGGTAAGCATTCGGTTAAGAGTGTCCCCACCCGAACAGCTTGCCCCATCGTGATTTCGGGTGGGGACACCCTCAACCGAGCACCTCGTACTGCGAAGCACATACATCAACATCACCAATAAAACCCAAAGACGTATGTTTGCGCTCCCGTAAGGGTGCAATAAAAAAAAAAGAAGGATTCATTCCTAAAACTCCTTCCCGATAATACCTGGCTGGCACCAAATTTAAATTGTCATGAGTAAAAGAATATTAACCGGTATCCAAAGCAGTGGAATTCCTCATCTGGGAAACATCCTTGGCGCCATTGAGCCGGCCATTGAGTTGTCCAAGCAGGCCACGGAGAGGTGCTTCTACTTTATCGCCGACTTTCACTCCCTGACGTCCATTAAAGACGCGCAGACGAGGATTGACAACACTTATTCCGTAGCCGCCACCTGGCTGGCACTCGGGCTCGACATTGAGAAACATCTCCTATACCGTCAGTCGAAGATTCCGCAAGTCAGTGAGTTATCCTGGTACCTGGGTTGTTTTATGCCGTTCTCCCGCTTATCCCTGGCGCATTCTTTCAAGGATAAAGCAGACAACCTCGAAGACGTTAATGCCGGCCTTTTCACCTACCCGGTGTTGATGTCTGCGGACATTCTTTTATACGATGCGGCTTATGTCCCCGTCGGTAAGGACCAACTGCAGCACGTTGAGTTTGCCCGGGATGTAGCCCGCAGGATCAACAGCCACTACGGTAAAGATGTCTTTGTCATTCCGGAAAGTAAGACCAGCGAAGACGTGATGATCGTCCCCGGCATCGACGGCCGAAAAATGAGTAAGTCCTACAACAACTTCATTGATATTTTCCTCCCGGAAAAGAAGTTGAACAAGCGGATCAACAGCATCGTCACCTCTTCTACTCCCGTAGAAGACCCCAAAGATCCCGAAGGCTGCAATGTGTTCAACATCTACAAGCTGATGGCCACTGCGGAGCAAACCGCTGCCTTAAGAGAAAACTACCTCGCTGGTGGGTTCGGTTACGGCGCAGCGAAAAAAGAATTGTTTGAGCTGATCATGGACCGGTACGCGACGGCCAGGACGGACTACACCAAGTACCTGAACGATCCGGCGGAGCTTGAAAAACTACTCCAACACTCCGAACTGCAGGCCACTGAAATAGCTAATAAAAAACTATTGGAGGTTAGGGAAGTTTTGGGATTTAAGTAGTGCTGTGGTTTCTCGGTATTTATGTCTACGGTTAGGACGTCTTTTTGCCTCGTGGAAATTCTCCGCTTTACACCGCTCCGCGCGGACCCTTGTTTTCAGATCAAAAGGAATAAAAATCTCTGGCTGTACCGGTGGCTTACACCATACTACTGTCGGTCACCTGAGGTAAAACGTGTGCGCGCCAGCGAACACGGCCTTCCCACCGGCTGCCTGTAGAGGCGCCCCCTTGCGGTCGCCCCTACAGGCAAACGTTTTCACCCCGTGTTCCCGACGGGAGTATAGTTACCCATCAAAATCTGCTACCTGTGCTCAAATTTGCCATTCAGTTTGTCCTCCTACTGCTCCCTGGCCTCATTTTGGCCCAGGTGTTCTTTGACGTGGACCAATCCGTAAAGGTAACCGCCACGGTCAGTACCACCCCGTCGGTCATCACGGTCAACTGGCGACAAGACCCACGTGCGCTCAGCTATGACCTTTACCGCCGGGAATACCAGGACAGTACCTGGGGGGAGAACATCAGCAGTTACCCAGCTGATGTTACCCAATACATTGACGCGGACGTGCAGCTACATGCCCTCTACGAGTACAAGGTGGTTAAATACGTGGAAGGCGTCGAGGGTTATGGCTACGTCCTCTCCGGCATCGAACGGCCAGCGGTGCATCATGCTGGAGAATTGCTAATCGTAATAACCGCTGGCTTGGTGCCCTTGGGCAAAATGGCATCCGGAACTTTAGCCCGTTGGTTGGTCCGGAGAACATCAGCTACGATACGTGGGAAGACGCTTTTAACGATACCTACCTCTGGTTTTACGGTGCCGGCGGCGGCTCGCAGACAACGGCCGGAAGTATGAGTAGTAGCTTCGTTTACGCCCGGAGTGATTTCAAGGCAGTCTTCACTGGCTGGTTCGGTTCCTACTTTAGCGACTACGACTTCCCCGACAATTACATGCGGGCCGTCCTCGGCTCCGGCACTACCCTCTCGGCGGTCTGGGCCGGTGCGCCGCACTGGCATTTTCATAGCATGGGGATGGGGTTCCCGCTGGCGCATGCCACCACCACGACACAAAATAACGACACCATTTATACGGCGGATTACTTCCCCCGGGGCGTCCACGTTAATCTGTTGGGCGACCCAACCCTGAAGGGCTACGTGGTGGCTCCACCTACTAATTTAGTGCTTATCGAACGAGGTCATTTTATCGATCTGTCGTGGTCTGCGCCCAGCGAATCGGTGGATATTTACTACGTTTATTTGCGAACCACCCCTCAGGAACCTTACGTGTTGATTGACTCGACGGCGCGTGCCAGCTTCCAGGCTTCTAGCCAGGGGCCTGAGATGACGCATCAATACCTTGTCCGGGCAGCACAACTGGAGGTGACGCCCTCTGGGTCGTTTCAAAACCTCAGTACTGGCGCTGCCGCAACGATTACTACTTTGACGAGCCTATCGGGGTTTGATCCGGGGGAGGTTGGGGTGTTTCCTAACCCGGCTTTAGGTGAGGTAACCGTCAGCGCTGCGAAGCCCATATTGAGCATTGAGTTGCTGGGGGTTTCTGGCCAAACGATCACGCGCTATGACCCAATAATTAATCGCCGGGAGTTACAGCTTTCCGTGGAAGGCCTGCCAGCGGGGGCCTATTTACTGCGGATTAGTTTTCGGGATGGGGTTGCTTATCGGAAGTTGGTGGTTACTGAGTAGGTGGTTTTGGGCGGGGCCGCGGGTGCAAGGAAAGGATTTTAGGAGCCTGGGGGCTTACCTAATTGTCGCGTAGCGACTTCACTTAAGTTACCTGGGACAAGAAAGGGCGACGCAGGCCCAGGTAATGAACGATGGAGCGCTTTGGCGGCGCTACGCGCCGCCGTGTTACAGCCCAAACTCCTTACCCCCGGGTTTCGGCGTGCCGGCTCCCCCGGGGAAAATACGATTCGATCCCTCCGGGATCTTTCAGGTATGTGGAGCTTCCTGAAGGCGTCCTCCTTACTGCTCCCACCTAAGCAAATTAACATTCCCCCCAACTTCCTTACCCTTATCCAGCCCCCGGTCATTATCCTGCGGCGTATGAATGCCGCCGTAGAACCGGGAATCGGCTGTTTCGAGGGCCACGTCCCAGAACTTGGCGAAGGGACGTTCGACCCAGCCAGTCTCCCGCTCTTCGTCGTAGGGGCGACCGAGGTGGCTGCGGTCGGTGAAGACGAAGTCGGGGCCGTGGAGGCCTTCCAGTACCGTGGCGGCGGCCGCCGCCTGTATCGCATGCCCCGACGGAAAGGATGGGAACGGCGGATCCGGCCAAAAGGACTCCCACTCCTCGTCGATGACGGCCGGGATGTAGGTATTGGGCCGCTCGCTGAAGAACTGGTACTTCCACTTCCAACAATTGATGAAGGCATCAGCGACGGCGATGCCCACCCTCGCGTAGGTCTCCGCGCGGGTGATCAGGTCGGCGTCCCTTGCTGTTAACACCTGGGTGGCGATGTAATAGGAGTGTCCCGGCGGAGTGAACGTATCGTCCGGGTCATCTCCCCACCAAAGGGCAATCTCTTTTTGCGCCTGCGTCAGCGCCTGTTCGGCCTCGTACACCTTAAGAAACTGCTCGTAATACGGCGATCCCGGTATGGTGTCGTAAGCGATGTATTCCGGTGCCTCCATCCGATAATTCGCTGGCAGGAACGGCCGGTTCTGCCCCCAAAACGGATGCAGCGGATGGTGGCTGAAAGATTGTGCAAACAAGGGCGGCTTCCAGCCGCCCGGCACATCGGGATGAACCATCCCCTTCTCGAAATTTCGCAGGTAAGCCCGGTGCCCACCGTCGCTTTTAGACCATTCGAAGATGGCCCGCGCCATCCGCTTTCCAAAGGAAACGGACCGGTCGGCCACGTCGCCAGGCAAGTCCCTCCGCAAATAATTCTCCACCTCCTGCTCTAAAGAATCAAGGCTCCCCTTATTCGCATCGGAAGTATGGTTGTACAAACTCCGCAGGATCTCTGCCTGCCCGGCGCTCATCGCCAGGGGATAATTATAGGTCTTCCCCTCGTCCGGCAGCGGCAGCCGTTCCAGCATACTGAGCTGGCCGGCGAGGCTGCGCTTTTCCGGATATCCGAGGGCAAGCGACTCGTACATCGTCAGGCCGATGTACCCCAGGCAACGGGAAGCATAGGTGGGGCTGTTGCCGGGCGTCCCCTTGGTGAGTTTCAACGTCATATCGGCCCAGGTGGTAGCAATATCAGCGTCAGAATAGGTAGCATTGGGGCCGCAACCAGCTAAACCGATCAACAACAGGAGCGAGGCAAATGCACGCGTAATCTTACTTATCCGGGTCGTGGTCATTCCTTGGTTTATTTCAGGACGGGTCAAATTCTCGCGCGGAATTAAGGAAAAGAGGAGAAGCGCGGAGTTGTTTGTAATAGGTCTCCGCGCTGCTTCTTTTCTCCCTTCCTCCGCGCGAGAAGAGGAAACGCCTCCTTCGAAATCCCGATATTTCTCCATTATTATTCTGCTCATTCTAAATTATTCTGTTGTTGGTAAGCCCGTACCCGCTCACCCCGGATACCAAATAACAGCAAATCTCCCACCCAGACAGCATTCCGAACGTCGCCGGTCAGCTTAAAGCCCGACTCCGCCTGAGGAACATGGGTAAAGCCACCCTTCCCATCGCCGCGCAGTAGCAAACCGGCGTTAGCATCCGACCTTCCCCAGCGCTGTTTTTCCAGGTGGTCGTTGCCGCAGAGCAGCAGGTCGTGATTTCCATCGTCGTTATAGTCAAGCAAGCTAATGGTATGCACGGGCGCATACTGCACCTCCACTGGCAACGGGGAGCTACGATAGCTACCGTCCGGTTGACTGAGGTAAAGTGTCGTCTCCAAACGTTCGGCCGTAAGGTGGAGCGTGCCATCCGGCCAGGAGGGAAATACCTCGTCAAGCGTCTGGTCTGCGTAGCTTTTGTAGTTGGGGTAGCGTTTGCGTAGACCGGTGAGTTGTCCGAGGAGTTCGTCCCGGGTAGCATCTGGATAACGCTTTCCGTCCTTGGCGTAATAGCTTAGGATGGGATCGATCGTTCCGTTCTCGTCGTAGTCTACGGCGTGGAGTTCCACCGGTTGTTCGGGGCTGGCACCGAAGGTATTGTTGAGGCCTTCGTTGCCCGCGAGAATATCTGGTTGGCCGTCTCCGTTTAGGTCGGTTACGAAGACGGTATTCCACCAGCCGGTAGGGGCTAAGGTTGGTTTATTTGCCCAGGTTTCCCCCGTTACCGTTTGAGCCGGCTGCAGCCGGGGCTGTGTTATGAAGCTCTTCGAGCTGGGATGATCGGTCAATTTACCGTCTTTGAATTCATAGATCAAGATGGGCATCCATTCGCCCACGATGATTAACTCTACGTTACCGTCAGCGTCAAGGTCAACAAAGGAAACATCCTTAATCTTACCTGCGTTTTGTAACGATTTTGGAAGTTCTAATGGTGTTTCACCCTCAACACCAAATACTGCCTGGTCGACCATCGGATACTTGCCCTCGACATATTCATTACCAAGGAACGAGGTCGTTATGAATCCATCAGAAGAAGAAATAACTGCTCGATCATTCCGCGCAACCGCCCGGCCATCGTACATGATCGCTGGTTCGAGATGAGAATACGCTCTGGGCAACAACGGCTCTCTATCAAAATCCCGCTTACCCGAAAGTTTGTGGACGAAATCAAACGGCGGCTCCACTTCCACGAAGAGTGGTTTCGGGCTTTCATCCCATCTCCTGTCCTGCTTTGCTTCCCCTTGGCGGAGAACGAGGCGTTGGTCCGCCTCCAAATTTCCCAAGGTTTGGACCGCGCCATCAGGCCAGGTTACCACCACACTTTGCACCTGCGGCCGCGCGCCCAAACCAAAATGCAGCACGGGGTCCACGCTAGACAGATAACCCCGGTTCGGATACATTTCCCGGATTTGGGTCACGCCTTCCACAGTTACCTCTACCCGCGCACCAATGCCTGCGGTGTTGCCTTTCCCGCCTTCGAGTACGACCGATAAGTAGTGCTGATCTTCGTTATTGTTTCGGTACACGAAGGCTTGCTGATCTAAGTTATTCACCACCAGGTCCAGGTCACCGTCGTCGTCCAAGTCAGCGTACACCGCCCCGTTACTGTTCGAAGGGCGTTGCAATCCCCAAGCCTCCGTCCGGTCCACAAACCTTGTATTCCGGCGGTTGGCAAAAGCATAGTTATTGACGTCAGAAGCTGGCATTTCTTCGAGGATGCCCCGCAGATCAGCTCGTTGCAGCCGGCCTTTTTTTGCCACAAAATCTTCCATGAAACTGATAAAATCCATGTTGGTATAGTCTTTCAGGTAGCCGTTGGTTACGTGCAGGTCCTGCCAGCCATCGTTGTCAAAATCTGCCAGTAGTGCCGACCAGCTCCAGTCCGTCGTTGCTACGCCCGCCAGCCGGCCGATCTCCGCAAACGAACCGTTGCCCTGGTTGAGGTGAAGCATGTTCCGCATCGTCTGGTAATGGAATCCGCTGGCCAGGTTCAGGTCCAGTTTCGAGCGGTTATTATCGGGCATCAGCAGCTTCTGCCGACGGTTGTTCTCCGGCAGCATATCGAGGGTAAAAATATCGGCCCAACCATCATTGTTGATGTCCCCGATGTCGCTGCCCATCGAGAAGTGACTGGTGTGTCCAATCTGTTCCCCCAGCCGGTCGGTGAAGGTCCCGTCCCCATTATTATAGTACAGGTAATCCGGTACTTCGTAGTCGTTAGACACATAAAAGTCTGGGTCACCGTCCCGGTCAAGGTCGGCAATCGCCAGCCCCAGACCATAGCTGAGGGCCGAGCCGCTGATGCCGGCAGCCGTCGTCACATCTTTAAATTTGCCCCCATCATTGCGGTACAAAGTCAACCCACGTTCCGGATCGTGGGTCTTGAGCATTTCCCGCGTCTTGGTGGCGTTCAGCACCGGCAACGACTTCGGGTTGTGGTTCAGCAATAATCCGTCGAGGTCGCCATCCTGGTCATAGTCGAAGAAATACATCTGGTTACTAAAAGCCGTGCTGGCCAGTCCGTACGCCGCCGCTTCGTCTCTGAACTGAGGTACGCCATCGGCATCATTGCCTTGGTTAATTAGTAATTGATTGGCTCTTTTTTGCGCAGGCAGCGCGCCGGAGTAACAGAGGTAAAGGTCCAGTTTTCCGTCGGCGTTGACGTCCGCCATTGTAACGCCCGTTCTCCATGGCCCCGGCCTACCGCTTGCTTTACTGGCCGTCGTTACGTCTCTAAATTTAAGCCTTCCTTCATTGAGGTACAGCTTATTATCGGCCATATTGGCCGTAAAATACAGGTCCGTTTTCCCATCCCCGTTCAAATCGCCCGCAGCTACTCCTCCTCCATTATAGAAATATTCGTAGACCAGAATATTGGTGTTCGGCCCCTCCGTCAATCGGTTCTCAAAATCAATCCCAGTTTGCTCCGCATCAAGCAATGTAAAGAGCGTTCCCCCATTCGTCACGGTATTTTCAGGCGCGGACGCAGGTGCAGGGTCGGAACATTGGAGCAGGCCAAGGACCAGGACCAGGAAAAGACTTCGGATTATTACTGACATGTCGATAGATAGGTACTGTAAAAGTTTATGGCGGCGGTAAAATAAGAAAACCCATCTTCTCCGTAAGGGGAAAAGATGGGTTTTCAAGGATTGCAGTAGTTCCAAGTATTACATCAGCTGCAACTTCTGCAACCCTTGTAGCACCTGCAACTGCCGGCGCGCGGTCTAGTACCCCGGGTTCTGTACCAGCAGCGCGTTCCTGTTGACCTCGTTCCGAGTAATCGGGCGGTAGAACATCTTATTGTCCCAAGTGCGTGTTTCGTTCTCCGTGTTTTCGACTACGGTGTAGGTGTAATCGTAAACGGCAGGGTCGTAGCGGTAAGGCGCGTGTGCCGCCTCGCCAGCACGCAGCACGGCGCGGATGTCAATTGTTTCAACGATTTGACCAAGCGTTTCCTCGGCAACCAACCAACGACGTGCGTCGTGGTAGCGGTGTTCCTCGTAGGCCAGTTCAATCCGGCGTTCATTGCGGTAACGCGCCATAAGGGCATCACCCGTTTCGGTAACGGCGGGCATGCCGGCACGGAAACGAAGCTTACTCAGCCATTCCTGGGCAACGCCTTCTTCACCAAGTTCGATGCTGGCCTCAACGTAGTTGAGTACTGCCTCTGTGTAGCGAATGAATGGCCAGGGGATGACCTGGGCGTTAGACTGGTTGTCCTTTAGGGCCGGGTTCGGATCGATGAACTTACGGGTGTAGTAGTGGGTCCGGCTGCCGTTCCAGTTCTCGATGGAAGACTCCCGGGTATCGACACCGTTGATGGTACCGCCGCTGCCGTCATCGTAGTAACCGGTCTGGATCTGGTCCATTGGGTCAATACCGATTACGTCAGAAGGCCGTGGCTTCCAGGCAGCACCATCGTACATAACGGAAGCATAGAAACGTGGGTCACGGTCAACGTAAGGCGCAGCAGCGTGCGCTGCGTTGTCCCAATCGAAAGAGGAACCATCCATCATTTCGTAATCATCTACCATTTGCTGGATCGGCGTATTGCCCGCCCAGTTGTGGTAGCCATTCGGACCGTTGTTGATGCCGTGGTGCAAACCACCCAGTGGCCAGTTATCCTCCACAGTGTACAATGGTGTAGCAGTACGCTGGAAGATCAGCTCAATCGCAGCGGATGCGTCACCAACGGCACTACCTCCACCCATAGAGATGGAAATGTAGTTTTGCTTGCCCTCTTCAGCAGATACGGGAGCGTTTAAGTCGAGTTTGTAGCCAGAAGTGCCATCAACGACGGCTTTCGCAGCATCGCGAACGGCACGCCACTTACCGTCACGGTCGCCACCAGAAGCAACCAGGTCAATGTTACTGTAACCAGAGAAGACTCCGGAAGCCATATCTGTCTGGTGCAGGTCAGATGCATCGTAAAGCAGGATACGCGACTTTAGTGCCTGTGCGGCAAGTTTGGTAGCACGGCCAGCGGTTTCTGGCTTACCGTCCAACAGGGTCGCGGCCAGGTCCAGGTCAGCGACAATGAAGTTCACCGTTTCCGCCCAGCTTGAGCGTACAACAGAGTAATCTTCATCAAGACCATAAGGGCGGTCGATCAGTGGGACACCGCCGTAAAAGCGTGCCAACTGCTGGTAGTAGTATCCGCGGAGGAAATGTGCTTCCCCCAGCAGGCGATCCCGGAGTTCCGTATCTTCGAAAGTTGCCGTAGGAAGGCGGTCAATGGCTACATTAGCTTGACGGATGGCTAGGTACATAGAGCCCCATTCGTAGGTCGGGCTCATCCAAGCAGTATTGGTCGGATCCTCCGTACCCTCAGTGAAGGTATTGATGTTCCGGCCTGCGTGGGTAAACATGGCCTCGTCAGTAAGGGAAGCAAGGGCCTGTTCTTCATAACCACCGTACCCTAAGTAGGAGTAGACGTTGAAGACAAAAGCCTGCGATAGTGGACCGTCGGCCCAAGTCGCTTCGCTGGAGATGCTGTCGAGCGGCTCCGTGTTGAGGAAATCCTGGTTACAGCCGGTCAGCAGCAACAAGAGAACGGCTGCCGCAGCGGTCGTCTTCAGGATGATGTATTTGATGTTTTGCATGATGCGTTCGTGATAGTTTCAAAATTGGCACTTGGCCGTTACAGCTATAAAGGTATGGAAACACGCCCATATTCCAAATGTTGTAACGGACAAGTACCTAATTGGTTTAGAAAGTGAGGTTTATGCCGAAGTTTACGATGCGAGTCTGTGGGTAGTAGACACCACTTCCGGCAGTAGATTCCGGATCGAAAAAGTCAAGGCTGTCAATAGTGATCAAGTTAAGACCATTTACGTAGGCGCGCAAACTACCTACTTTCAAACGGTCCGTAATGCTATTTGGTAGGGTGTACCCAATCTCCAGGTTCTTCAGGCGAACGTAGTTCTTACTGAAGAGCCAGTAGGTGTTCTCACCGTAGTTACCACCAGTGTAGTAAGTATCACCACGGCTGGCGAGTCGTGGGTGCTCCGAACTCGGACTGTCGATGCTCCAACGGTTGTCATGGCTCCACTTGAGGTAGTTACCAATATCACCTGATTCTGTTTGAACGCGCAGGGAAGATCCGGTGGCCCCCTGGATCAGTGCGGTAATGTCAAGCCCCTTGTAGCTGGCCGTGAGGTTAGCACCGAAGTTAAAGGTTGGCGTACCGTTGTCGTCAATCCGTACCCGGTCATCACCATTGATGAGGCCGTCACCATTCACATCCTCGAATTTCATGTCACCTGGCAGCAGTCGGCCAGTTACGGCACTGTAATCCAGGTTTTCTGCATCGATCTCCGCTTGGTCAAGGAAGACACCATCAGACTGGTAGACGAGGTAGGCACCAATTGGCTTACCCTCCTGTAGCTGGTAATCAGGTGCGCCGGGAATCTCATCCATAAAGATCACCTTGTTTTTTGCGTAGCCACCATTTACACCAACGCGCCACTGGAAGGCATTACTTGCCTTACCGTTGTAGCCCAGGTTAAATTCGAAACCTCTATTCTCTACTTCACCTGCGTTTACAGGAGGGAGTAGTGAGTTGATACCGGAAGATGCTGGCGTGGAGCCCGTCAATTGGATCAGGATCTGATCCCGCCGATTAACGAAGTATTCCAAGGTCATGTCAACCCGGTTGTTAAACAGGATGGCGTCAATACCGAAGTTGAAGTTATTCGCGCGTTCCCAGGTAAAACTAGGGTTTGCCAATAGCTCTTCCCGAAGCGTCGTTTCTACGTTACTGTTGATCGGGTATTCGCCAAAGCCATAGGTAGAAAGGAAAGCGTATTCCTGCAGTTCGTCATTGAAGAATACTTGGTCATTACCCATCTGGCCATAACTGGCCCGTAATTTCAAGTAGTCGACCCCGGGGACGTTAAACCAATCTTCGCTGGTAACGTTCCAGCCAGCCAGCACACCGGGGAAGAAACCGAAGCGGTCATCCTCCGGAAAAATGTAGGAGCCATCGTACCGGAAGATGAATTCCAGTAGGTACTTCTCTTTAAAGTCATACTGTACACGACCGTAGTAGCCAAGGCGAGCCCGGTCGTAGCCAGAACCGCCCGTTTCTTGTCCGATGGTACCACCGGCAAATAACTGATTAATGGCAGGAGAGATATAGTTGCGACGGAAAGCCGAGAAGCCTTCTCCGGAAAAAGTCTCGCGGGTAACGCCGACCATCAGTCCGAGGTTGTTTCCACCGATCTGGGTGTCGTAATTAACGCGGCCGGACAGGTTAGTGTTCAGGGTAGATTCGTTAGACTGCCGTAGACGTGGGTCGCTGAAATTCGAACGTACGGCACCAGTCAGCGCAGGTGTAACGCCATCAGCTTCGTAAGATACCCGATCCCAGCTGTACAAAGTCCAGGGTGTTTCCCAGACTCTACGCTTACTGTTACTGTTATCTACGGCACCGGAAAGCGTCAGAGACAGGCCAGGAACGGTTGGTGTCTTGATCGTAGTGGAACCATTGATCTGGATATAATCCGTCGGGCTCTCATCGAAGCCGGTGGCATTGGTGGTGATCACGTACGGGTTCTGTCCGTTCTCGATATCGGGACCCGGCAGGCCGTTGGGCCATACTTCAGGCTCCGTCGGACGGCCACGCATCAACATCCGGAAGATGGCGTTGGCGCTTTGCGTCGGGTACCGGCGATCTTCCCGGCGGGCGGTGATGCCCAGGGAAGTAGTAATATAATCGTTCACATCAGCATCCAGGTTTATCCGCAGGTTATACTGCTTGTACTTGGTGGCCGTGTTCTTATAGAAGGCCTCCTGGTTAGTGTAACCGAGGGAGGAGAAATAGCGTACCGCCTTGGTACCACCACGTACAGACAGGCTGTGCTGACTCTGTGGTGCCCATTTACGGAAAGCATCTCCGAACCAATCGGTATCAGGAAAACCCCAGGGGTCATTGCCTTCGCCGTGCTGACGAACGGCATCCGGGCTGAAGTTGGCGTTTACGGTACCAACACCAGCGGTTGGAGAGTCATAGGTACCCTGAGTACGGATTGCTGTTGAGGCAGCGCCCCACTCATTCACCGGTACCGTCTGGTAAATCGGCAACTCGTTCATGATGTTTGCATACTCAACGGCATTGGACATCTCGGGAAGTACCGTGGGCTGTGCAAAACCTTGGTTGAAGTTGTAGGTGATGGTCGGCTTACCGGTAGTACCACGCTTAGTGGTGACCAGGATAGCGCCATTGGCTGCACGGGCACCGTATATGGCGGCCGAGGCATCCTTCAACACGGAGATGGACTCGATATCGCCTGGACTGAGGCGCGCAAGGCCACCTGCCCGGTCTGGGACACCATCGATAACCACCAGCGGGCTGCTGTTACCAAGGGTATTCTGACCACGGATGTTGATCAGCGCATTGTCATTACCCGGCTCTCCGCTGGGCTGGATGACTACTACGCCGGGCAGTCGACCGGCTAGGGAAGCACCGAGGTTAACCGAAGGCGACTGCTTCAGCGCACCGCCCTGAACGCCAACAACGGCGCCCGTTACGGTAGCCTTCTTTTGCTTACCGTAAGCAACGACAACTACTTCGTCCAGCAGTTCGCCACTTGACATCCCTGGGCTGTAGTTAGCACCAGGACTAACGATAATCTCCTGGGTACTATAACCTGTGTAAGAGATAATTAATACGTCTCCGTCATTTGCCTGGAGCGAATAGTTTCCGTCAAAATCGGTGACGGTACCGGAGGAAGTGCCTTTGATGAGAACACTTGCACCGATAAGTGGATCCCCTGAATCTTCATCCGTCAGGTTACCGGATATAGTTTGTTGAGCCACAGCCGTGGCGCAAAGCATCAGCAGCAAGAATGCCGCCATTGCGATGCGTAATAAGTGAAAGTTTTGCTTCATGATCGTGAATGTTGACTAAGTTTGAATAAGCTCAACCGAACCGAAAAATTCGGAAGCGGCGGGGTAGTTCGTTGTTGTTTGGGATCAAATAGGGCTGGATAAAAACAGGCCAGCCAATGGTGTGTAAACAGGTAACTAGCTCATTATCATCAGCTTTTCTCAAAAAGGATAATTCTTGTGTGCCTAAGGCAAGACAACATAGCAACTCACCGACAATAAGCCAAACAAAACGCTGTTAAATTATAAATTACCAATGATTGTTACGCACCCCATTTACGAATTCTAAACCTTTGTTTTAACAAGAGACGAGCGTCCAAAAGGCCCATAATATTTTCTCTGTTGGCTTCATTACTTTAAGCTTTCGAAGTCTATCCCCGTCAGTGCCCCTACATTGTTGGTAATCCAGTCAATATCTCGATCCCACCACTTGAGGTCCAAGAGCGTTTCGATCATCTCCTCCGAAAATCGTTTTCTGATTTCTCGGGCGGGGTTTCCACCAACGATGGTGTAGGGGCCAACGTCCTTTACCACCGTTGCGTTGGTGGCAATGATGGCACCGTCGCCAATCGTTACACCGGCCATAATGGTAGCGTTATAGCCTATCCAAACGTCATTACCAATAATCAGGTCACCTTTCCGGGGATAGGAACGGCCCTTCATCGCGTCGGCCCAATCCTCTCCAAAAATGGCAAAAGGGTACGTCGAAATGGCATCCGTGAGGTGGTTTGCTCCGTTCATGATAAATTTTACGTCGGAGGCGATCATACAGAATTTACCGATGATCAGCTTATCGCCCACGAAGTCAAAGTGGTACTTAACGTTTTTTTCAAAGTTTTCTACGGTCTCGAAGTCATCGTAGTACGTATAGTCTCCCACTTCGATATTGGGGTTGGTGACGATATTCTTCAGAAAGCAAAGGCGGTTATAGTGGGCCAGTGGAAATTTTGTAGCGGGGTTGGGTGCGGACATTTGTGAAGGGTTTAAGGGAGTGAAGAGATGAAAGGGTGAAGGTACCCATTCGCGGCGCTCCGCTTACTCCCCTTGGGGCGGAGTGAAGGGGTAAAGCAACTGCCGCAGGTACCGTTCGCAGCACTGCGCTTACTCATCTGGGGAGACAGCGGAACATTCTATCTTCTTTTCATTCACGCATCCACCTTCCGAGCAAATCGAGTACCCTTTTGCGGTAGCTCTACTAGACTAATAAGGGCGCGGTCGCAGGTGCAAGGTAAGGATATTGGAGCAACGTCCGCTCTGGATGAAGGGCGCTCCGCGCCCTAGCCGTTGCGCTTGCTTGCGGCAACGTATACGGGCGCAGCCGTAGGCAGACGTGACTACTCGCCCCCGGAGGTAGCTTCGTCCAGGGGATGGCCTTTGCTCCTCCTACCCTCCCCTGCACCTGCGGCCGCGCCCACCTCCGAAGGACCGTCAAAGACCGCCGCAAAGCGCACCATCGAAGCTAAAACCGTTCTACCTCCAAATTCCCCTCATTAGATTTCAGAACCTTACATTTAAAGCCCAATTCATTGATATCGAACCAGAGAAACGCCCCACTCCAGCAGCTATTGACAAGCCAAAAAAGAAGAAAAAGCCCGTAAAAGTCCTTCAACCAGGCTTTGACAAAGAACGTGAAAAGCTGAAGAGCTACGATCCGCGAGGTGTACAGACACTTTTCCGGACCCTCTCGCGGAACCATTATAATCTGTTGAAGATGATCGATCATAAGGCCAGTATCATCCTTACCATCAACTCTATAATCATCTCATTACTGCTAGTTGCTTCTTTAACGAGGACTCCACGAGTACTGCTACACAACTATCACCAGAAATGTTGACCACGGTACGGCACATGTCCAGGAGCCGGTCTACCGCCAGGATCATCGCCAGGGCCAGCGGCAGGTTCTCTGAAGGAAAGCCCACGGATTCGAGCACGATGACCAGCATAACGATGCCCGCACTTGGTGCACCCGCTGCGCCAATACTGGCCAGGGTTGCCGTCAGCACAATGATCAGCTGATCGCTCCAGGCCAGCTCGTGCCCCAGCACCTGGCATATAAAAACGGTGGTGGCCATGTACCAGGCAACCGTCTGGACGCCCATGCGGGAAAGGGTCGACAAGTCTTTCAAGTCACTGATTCCCTTGGTCAGCGAAACGAAGATGAGCGGTACGGCGATCAGCTTGAGCAGGCGAATAAAGATCTCTCCTATGGGCTTCACCCAGTTGGCGATCAGTTCGGGGCCGCCGGTAAAGGTGCCAGCGGCCAAACCAAGTACTACACCGACCACAATACCGATCAGGATTTGGAAATGGAGGGGGATTTTTTTCGTGGTGATTGGCATGGTTTAGAAAGGCGTTGGACTGGAACCAGTAAGTTATTTATACGGCGTCCCTAAGGTAGAGAAGAGGCATTCTGAGCAACTCAGTGGTAAAGGTGCGCCGGCCCAGAGGGCGAACGCGACGGTTCACTTCCGGAGGCAGCGTTGGCCAAGTCACCCCATCACCAACCGCCCCAACTGGAACATGTGTACCTCATCCGGCCCATCAGCTAAGCGGATGGTACGGGCGTAGATCCAGAAGTCAGCCAACGGCGTATCAGCGGTGGACACCCCCATCCCGCCGTGTGCCTGGATGGCTCGATCGACGACCGTAGCCGCCATTGTCGGTGCTACAATCTTGATCATCGCCACCAATTGTTTAGCGTGCTTGATGCCATCCTGGTCGATCCGATCTGCGGCGGACAACGTCAGCAAACGCGCCTGCTCGATCTCGCAGGCCGAGCGGGCGATGTCTTGCCGGATACTGGAGAATTTACTTAATGGCCGACCGAAAGCCGTGCGGCTTTTCACCCGTTCACACATCAGCTCCAGGCTGCGCTGCGCTGCGCCTATTAATCGCATACAGTGGTGAATTCTGCCGGGACCGAGGCGGCCCTGGGCAATTTCAAAACCTCTGCCCTCTCCCAGCAGCAGGTTACCAGCTGGCACCCGTACGTTGGTCAGCTTAATCTCAGCG
>JBLHRW010000058.1:0-17457 GCA_047626445.1 Neolewinella sp. | reverse complement strand
CTGCAACAAGGAGCGCAGCGACCCTGCAACAAGGAGCGCAGCGACCCTGCAACAAGGAGCGCAGCGACCCTGCAACAAGGAGCGCAGCGACCCTGCAACAAGGAGCGCAGCGACCATACGTCGAAACCTCATCCCAGTTCGTAGAACGTTCCTGTTTTGCCAACTTCTACCACCCGTTATTTGTATTAATTAAAATATCTCAACCATGGCCAAAACACGTATGACCGGCTTTAGTCGCTTGCTCCTGTTCCTTATTCTCTTCCTTCCACTGGCCTTTGTCGGTATCAGCTACGCTAAAGGCGAAGACCCGATTGCCAACTTCAAGGATCTAGTAGGTATGGAGGCAACGAGTCAGAACTCGACGACTACCAACCCTGCTCCGGCACCAACGACGTCTTCTTCCAATCCACCAGCGACCTTTGAAAACGTCCAGGCCCTGCGTGATGAAATTACCCAGCTGAAGGTCGACCTTGCGGTGGCCAACGAAAGGCTTGCACGGTGTAAGACAGATGGCGTAAATTAAGGTTCAAGGTTCAAGGTTCAGAGATCAGCGGTCAGTTTCTAGGACTCATTAGCCAGCTATCTTGAACACTGAACACTAAATCCTTAAAACTGAATCCTGAAATGCTCCCCCTCCTAAAAACCACCACCACCCATTTTCTAACCTGGAATCTGGAACGCATCGGTCGTTGCCTTGACGAGCTGACCGAGGCGCAGGTTTGGGAACGCTCCAATAATAGCAGCAACAGCGTTGGTAACCAGATGCTACACTTATGCGGCAATATTAGCCAGTGGATCCTCACTGGTTTGGGCGGTGCCCCGGACCTCCGGCTGAGAGACGAGGAATTTGCCGCTGCCGGTGGGTTCAACAAGGACCAGCTGTTGGTACGCCTCACTGGGGTGATCACCGAGAGTCTTGCGGTGGTCGATGGGTTGCGGGAAGAAGATGTTATCCGTGTGTGGCCAGTTCAGGCTTATCACCACGATGGCGTCTTTATCCTTACGCACGTAGTGGAACACCTCAGTTACCATACCGGGCAGATTGTTTTTTGGACAAAGGCACTGAAGGACATCGACCTGGATTTATACGCCGGAATTGATCTTGATTCAACAACCTAACCTGGCGCCCGCAACCGCCCAAACCGCCCAGGCCAAAGCACGATAATCCTGATCGAACCAGGACCTTTCATTTTATTCCATCTTTGCCAAGTAAATGTTTGGTAAACACAGAGTGAATCTCTACCTTTGCGCTCCGAAAATAACAAGGCAATGAAAAAGGATCTTCATCCCGATACTTACCGCACCGTAATCTTCCGTGACATCAACGCCAATGTGTCCTGGTTGGGCAAGAGTTGTGCTAATACACGTGACACTGATACTTACGAAGACGGTGCTGACTACCCACTGATCAAGCTGGAAATCTCCAACGCTTCTCACCCGTTCTTTACTGGTAAGATGCAGTTCGTTGATACCGCTGGTCGTATTGATAAATTCAACAAGAAATTCGGCAAGAGCCGTTTTGCTAAGACCCTTGGTGAAGATACGCCTGAAGAGGCGCCAGAGGCGGCCGCAGAAGAAACTACGGAGGCTTAATTACCCTCCTCTTTTCGGCAAGAAAGCCCGAAGCGAACAGTTGTTTGCTTCGGGCTTTCGTTGTTGACCGGCAACCAGACGTAAATGGCGCTGGCTTCTTTGTAGATTGGTAGAACGAAACGCGTTCCGGGGGAAGGAGCGTGTTATTTTCTGCTATTCGATTGTAGCTTTGCCTTTGCGACTTGCAAACTGAATCTTGCAACCTCCCCATGGCTAACATCATCCTCTTCGACGCTGACGTCCGCAACCACCTGCTTCCACTCACCTACAGTCGACCAGTAGCCGATCTGCGTATCGGTATCCTGACCATCCGGGAAAAATGGGAACAGCATCTTCGTATGCCAGCTTCCTTCCTGACACAGGATTACCTGCAAGATCTCTTCCCACTCGAATACGGTGAGCATAACTTGCTGATCAACGGTTGTGTGCTTCCTTCTCAGGAAATGGTGGCCTTAGTCTTGGATCTCGCTCCGGGAGAAGCCTACCGCAAAGACGGTGAGCTCATCGCGGCCTGCCTAGATCGGGAAGCGGTCAAAGCCCTGACTGAAAATCTGGATTTTGGTGACATCGAAGCCTTTGACCTCGGAGACCAACCGCTGCTCCGCATCGGCCGGCCAGCCGATCTGTTTACCCTTAATGACTTAGCCTTGCGGGAAGACTTCGCCCTGCTTACCGCGGGCAAAAAATCGGAGGAGATCTCCGCTACCAATACCGTGATAGGACCTCGGGAGAACCTCTTCGTCGAACCAGGCGTGCGTATGGAAGCGTGCATCCTTAACGTCGAGGATGGCCCGATATACATCAGTAAGAACGCGGTTATCCTGGAAGGGTGCCTGCTGCGCAGCCCCCTGGCCATCGGGGAGGAATGCCTGCTGAAAATGGGGGCGAAAATATATGGGGCAACTACCTTCGGGCCCGGTTGTAAGATGGGCGGAGAAATTAATAATGTCGTTTTTCAGGCCAATAGTAATAAGGGGCACGATGGGTTTCTTGGTAACGCCGCCATCGGAGAATGGTGTAACATCGGCGCAGACACCAATGCCTCCAACCTTCGGAATGATTACGGCGAAGTAAAAGTCTGGTCTTATCCAGAAGAACGTTTTGTGAAAACCGGCCTGCAGTTTCATGGCCTAGTGATGGGTGACCATTCCAAGGTCGGCATCAATACCATGTTCAATACCGGTACGTTCGTTGGCTTTTCGGTCAATGTCTACGGAGAAGGCTTTCCACGCACGTTTATTCCCAGTTTCCAATGGGGCGGAGCGTCAGGTTACATGACCTACCGGAAAGACAAAGCCATTGCTTCCGCCAAACGTATGATGGAGCGGCGAAAGGTGGCGTTTACGGCGGGGCACGAACGAATGTTTGAGGCGATTTTTATGGAGAGTGAGAAGTTTAGACGCTAGTGCTTTTAGACGGCCTACGGTCTTTGAGACGCCTATGGCTTTCTAGTCTTTGATCGTCTTTGAACCAAATTTGGCAGGATTACTCCTCTATATACGAAAGAAGATGACCGAACTCTTCGCTTAGCGCGGTCAATTCTGTACATACTGGTTTGGGGAGGTCGTCACAAATATGGGCATAATCTAACCACACTTGTTTTTCGGCTGCTTCCTCTGCACAATCCGTTAGCTTGGACCGAAAATGCTTTGGGTAAGACCGTTTGGTGGATGCTTCGGCCAGGTTGGTACTCACCGACCGGGCCCGGCACTGCCCTTCACCAATAAAACACTTGCGTAGCCAAGGCTTTGCAAGCGTTTCATTGGCTCGGTCAGCACCACGATGACTATGCTTCAATCAGGACAGTTTTTAAATTGATGCCCCTTAAATACGATTGGTTAAATGTAAGGTGTTGATTGTTAGTGCCTTACGGTAGGGCTGCGTACTAACGTTGTCTGCTTTTAAAAGGCCGAAGGCCGTCTAAAAGCGCGAAGCTCGTCTAAAAAGGGGAGCGAAGCGATCCCTGTCTAAAAGCTGTAGGCGCCTAAAAGTGCGCAGCGCGTCTAGAGATGCCTCTCCGCATGATAGGAGCTCCGAACCAGCGGTCCACTCTCCACGTAGTCGAACCCTTTTTCAAGACCGATGGCTTTATAATGGGCGAAGGTGTCGGGGGTAACGAAGGAATCCACGGCGAGGTGCATGGCGGTTGGTTGGAGGTACTGGCCGATGGTGACGACGTCGACGCCGACTTCGATCAGATCGTCGAGGATTTGTTCGACCTGGGCTTCGGTTTCTCCAAGGCCAACCATAAAACCGGTTTTGGTTCGCTTACCAGCTTCCTTAATCCGGCGTAGTTCTTCGAGGCTACGATCGTACTTTCCCTGCGGGCGCACCTTGCGATAGAGTTCGCGGACGGTCTCCATATTGTGGCTAACGACTTCCTGACCAGCTTCGATCATCCGGTTGAGCGCGTCCCAGTTGCCGCGGACATCGGGGATTAGGGTCTCGATGGTCACGTGAGGAGTGCGCTGCTTGATCTGGTGTACGGTCTGGTACCAGATCTCCGCGCCACGGTCTTTGAGCTCATCCCGGTTGACACTGGTGAGTACGGCATGCTTAACCTGCATTAGGTCGATGGCTTCGGCAACGCGACGGGGTTCGTCGGTGTCATATTCCGTTGGCCGGCCGGTCTTAACAGCGCAGAAGCTACAGGAGCGAGTGCAAACGTTTCCAAGGATCATGAACGTGGCAGTACCAGCTCCCCAACATTCTCCCATGTTCGGGCAGTTGCCACTTTGGCAAATTGTGTTGAGCTTGTATTCGTCTACAAGTTTACGGACCTTTTTGTATTCAGGGCCAATAGGAAGTTTAACACGCAGCCAGTCAGGCTTGCGTTTGCGTTCACTTTTTGATGGGGTGACGGGCAGGTCAATCATACGGCAGGTGGGGTCTTGGATACAGAAGACAAAGGTAGCGGACATTAGTTCGTGGAGAAACCCGAAAGACGTACTTTGTCCGAACTTGCCGTGGGTAAACAAGTTCTAATTACCGTAAACTGACTAACCTATGCGCCCCCCAAACTTTAAGACGGCAACGAAACGTCATTGGTCGATTTTTACCAATGGCTTAACACATATGTCGCAATTTTTAACATGACTTCTTAAGTTTAGTAGGTGAGTTTTGAGCGGGGCGATTCCCCGAGGCTATTACCCCGACCAAAAACCGATGTCATGAAGCCATTATCGTTTATTTGCGCCTTTGCGGTGCTTTGTTGTTGTTGGATTTTTCGTCCTTCCCTACATCCTCCGCCTTTTGCGGAGGCCCCGCTCTTCGGTTACGGAACGGTAATGAAAGCTGAAAATACCTCTTGTGCGCTCGACCCAAACTTTGTTCCCGTCCACCATACCGCTAATCGCCACTTCGAATTTTTATTGGGCAAACTAGCGCCGGCTGCCGGTATCAACCCCGCGAAATTTAGCATCGAGATGATGCGGGACCGCCGCGGCATACGTACCATCAACGCCATGACCTGCCCCGATAGTCATTTGATCTGGATCAGCGTGACGGCCTGGGAACAACTAGCGACTTACGAGCCCGCCATGGCCCTAATGCTGGCCCACGAACTGGCCCACAGTGACCACCGACCGTTCCATGCCTTGAAGCAGGATAGGATGATAACGGCCGAACGGAGATTGCTCAATAGCCTGAGTAATCGACAATTGATCGAAATTGCCACGGACCAACGCGCAGCAGATATTATGGCCCGGGCCGGCTATTCGCCGCAACAGATCAGCCGTGCCTCGTGGCACATCCTTTTCCGTGACGCAGAAGGGACCATGGCTGCCGGCTCGGTAAGCCATCCGCCGGGCCGCGACCGGGCGAACCTGCTGTCCTATTATCTGGGACGGAAGTATCTGAATCCGACAATGGCCCGGTAAAGTGACGGGGAGTAAAGGGAGAAAAGGAGTCGTACCTTTCCTTTTCCCTTTATCCCCTTCCCCTTTTACTATGATCCCCCGCCACATTCTCCCGCTTATTGTTTTTGCCCAATTCTGCTGCACCTCCATGTGGTTTGCTGGCAATGCGGTACTCTCAGAGATGGTAACCACCTTTGGTTTGCCGGATACGGCCTTGGGTAGCCTGACTTCAGCCATCCAGTTTGGTTTTATCTGCGGTACGCTGGTCTTTGCCATACTGGCGGTAGCGGACCGGTTTGCTCCTTCCCGCGTCTTCTTTGTGTCGGCCATCGCCGGCGCAGCCTTTAACCTGGCGGGAACTTGGCCGGAGAATACGCTGTTTTTACTACTTTCCGGTCGGTTTATAACGGGGTTTTTCCTGGCGGGAATCTATCCCGTGGGGATGAAAATTGCGGCAGACTATTACCAGAAAGGCCTTGGTAAATCGCTTGGGTTCTTGGTCGGGGCACTGGTTTTAGGTACCGCCTTCCCACATTTGCTAAGGGGGATCGGGCAGGAGCTTCCCTGGATGTCTGTACTATTCATTACCTCTGGGCTTGCGGCGTTGGGCGGCGGGTTGATGCTTGCTTTTGTACCGGATGGGCCCCATCGTAGCCAGGGTGCCCGGCCTGATTTTACGGCCTTTTTCAAAGTGTTTCGGAACCGCCCGTTTAGGGCAGCAGCCTTTGGCTATTTCGGGCACATGTGGGAATTGTACGCCTTTTGGGCCTTTGTCCCGTTGCTGCTGAGTAGCTACCTAAAGACCCAACCGGAAGCCGGGTTCTCACCGTCGGTGATGTCTTTCTTTGTCATTGGTATCGGAGGAGTGGGATGTGTCATTAGTGGCTTGCTGTCACAACGATACGGCCCCAGAAAGGTGGCGGCAACTGCACTAACCCTATCCGGAGCCTGCTGTTTGCTTGCTCCGGCGATCTTCTTTTTTCCTCCGGCGATCTTTCTCAGCTTTCTGTTGATTTGGGGAATGCTGGTGATCGCGGATTCTCCCCTGTTTTCTACCCTGGTGGCTGGGAGTGCGGCACCCGGACGTAAGGGGACGGCGCTTACCATCGTGAATTGCCTGGGGTTTGCACTAACCATCGTAAGCATTCAAGTGCTGGTTACAGCAGGAGAGTGGCTAGGGCCTGCCGCACGCATGCCATTGCTCGCCATTGGTCCCGTTTTGGGGCTTTGGGGGCTGTATGCTGGGCGGACCACCCGAAAGATCAGGTGCAAAAGAATGGGTGAATTAGAGATTGACTGTCCACCGGAGGCAGCATCGTAGCTAATGGCTCCCGCAAGTACCGTTCATGAAGCTGCGTTTTTCCAAAATGGCGAATAAGCTTAGCGCTATGAGTCGTAACAGCAGCAGCACTACAAGACTAAGGGACGCCGTATAAATAACTTACTGGTTTTTGACCTGACGCTTTTGTTCTCACCGAATTTACAAATCCTTTGCATAGCCTCAGTTACGGAAATGATTTTTAAGTGCAGTGAGGGCAACATAAGGCGGTCAAAAATCGTGGTTTATTTATTTCCCATCCCTAATAGGGCGCGGCCGCAGGTGCAAGGAGAAAACACTTGCCAACAGGAGCCATATCTGTTGTTTAGGTATTTATACAGCATTCCTAAGCTATAAGTCTTAGAAAATCAGTGGATAAGAGCAAAGAGGGCTTTTAGTTAAAACGACATTAAAGCTAGTGCTTTATCATCAAAACACCTACATTCACCCAACATATTAATACACGTAACGGTTAATAACCTTTAACCAACTACACCTAATAACACACTTTTAGCCGGTTAGCCTTCTTCTTAATAGACTTGGCTCTCTTTTTTCACCCGTTCCAGCTCCGTCTAGTTGCACATTTTTTTATCAGCTGGAATCAATGGCACTTATGTATAAGCGTATTTCTTTTTTCATCTTGTCCATATTCGCGTTACTGTTTATGAGTACCGTTAATTATGACTCCCAACAGTCTATCAATAAGCAGTTGAGTGCAGGCAGCATTTTTGGCTTGCCTTCTTTTCTGTTAAGTGAGCCTGTTGCTCCGATTACTAAAGCATTCAACTTTTCGCCCGCTGAAATGCGGGCTGAAGTAGAGGCTTCCTTCCCTTCCCTTCGCAGCCTTAAGAACCTAACCTTCGAAAATCAGCTTGAGCGCAAGCTTAATACTAACCCATTGTGGCGTAGCTTGATCCGTAACAAGCGGATGTCGGTAGGCGTAGTTGATATGTCGGATAAGGAAGATGTGAGGTTTGCTACCGTCAATGGCCAGCACATGATGTATGCTGCCAGTTTGCCCAAAATCGCCGTATTGGCCGCGGCCCACGACGCCATCGAACGTGGCGAACTGAAAGAGTCGGCGGTAGTCAAAGCAGATATGCGGTTGATGATTGCTAAGTCCAATAATGCAGCAACTACCCGTATGATCGACCGTATTGGCTTCGACAAAATCGAACGCACGATGACGGACCCTGACCTGAAACTGTATGACCCCGCCTTCGGTGGTGGCTTATGGGTAGGTAAGCGTTATGCCGCTGGCGGAAATCGTAATCCTGATCCTATGAAAGGGATTAGTCATGCCGCCACAACTGAGCAAATCTGTCGTTACTTCTACCTTCTCGCCAACGATCAGTTGATCAGCGAAAAGAGCAGTGCCAAAATGCGCAGTTATCTCGTTGACCCTCAGTTACACCACAAATTCGTTAATGTCCTCGATCAGGTTGCTCCGGATGCTAAGGTGTACCGTAAATCAGGATCCTGGTCTACCTTTCACGCCGATGTAGCCCTAGTACAGGGCCCTAACCGAAATTACATCATCACCGCGTTGGTCGACGATCCCAAAGGAGAGCAGATCTGCCGGGACCTGGCTAAAGTGCTCGACAGTATGCTCGTAGACTAATCTACGACTTACCCGGTTTACAAAGCGCTCTGTTGGAAGAATTCCAACAGAGCGCTTTGTTTTTTATCAAGTTATCTTAACTTAAGGGATCACTGCCTATTGGCTAGCTTTCCAACAACCTCATAACTTATACCAGCATGAAAAAACTATTACTCCTTTGCCTATTATCTCTGACTTTATCGCCGCTCAGCGCGACGAATTTCTACATCGACGCAACCAACGGTGATGACACCAATGACGGGTTGACGCCTGCTACGGCCTGGCAGACATTACAAAGTATACAGGCCGTTACCTTCAACCCCGCACCGGGAGATAGTATCTTACTTAAACGAGGAGAGACTTGGCGTGGCGACGATTTGCAAGCAAACTTCATAAGTACGGCTGACGCACCATTATTCTTCACAAATTACGGCGCTGCATCAGACTCCTTACCTATAATCAGCGCTATTAGTATACTAACCGGTAGTGATCAATCAGCTAACTGGACCGAGGTAAGTCCCAACATTTGGGCCCTGGATCTTGACTTTAATCCCAATCGTATCCTCTTGGAAGGTACTGAAGTGCTGGTCGCAAACGAGTTGGACGAATTGGGAGCCACTGACGGTGAAGGCGCCTTCAGCAAATGGTTCTGGAGTGACGACGATACTTTTTACCTGCACGAGACGCAAAATCCAGCTTTTAAGTATCGCGAGGGGATCACCGGAAGCATCAGTGCTTTCTCTATGCTCGCTATTGGCAGCAAGCACCTTGTCTTTGACGGGCTGGAATTTGAAGGTGGATCAGTATCTTCGGCTGTGATAATATCAAGTGACAGCCTCGTGGTGAGGAACTGCAAAATCGGGCGTTATGCCAATGCAGGAATGTTTATTACGGGTGATGATTTTGACGGAGAGTTCTTTATCTCCAGTTACATAGAGGTCACGGAGAACTCCTTTGATTCAGGCTTTGAGCTGTTTCACGGACCTGGAGCAGCCAGGGGATGCGCAGACGGGCTTTTTCTCCTGTCATCCGCCGAAAACTGCACCATTTCAGGGAATACCTTCCGTAATTGGGCGGACAGCGGTATTGGAATGTTTGGCAACATATCTAACGTAGGTGGCACCAACAATAATCTTATTGAAAATAACTATATCTCAGCACCGGATATTCCTTTTTCCCGGGGGGTTAGTATAGATGGCGCAGAAGGACGCTGCGCGTTTAATCGGTTCGTTCGGAACACAATAGATAGTACCCGGGCGGCCAGTTACGCCAATGGCAACAACAATGTTTTCGAACATAACATCATACGCACGGTACGTCAGTCTCCCGCGTTCGATATACCCTTTGCCTATGGTTTTTACCTCGCAGTTCGAGGGGAAGGGCTCGTTAGTCATGATAATGATTTTGATCACAACCTCGTCCTTAATACAGACGAGGCAGCCATTTTTATCGTCAATTTCGGCACTGTAAATCAGGCCGAGGATAACCGCTTTCGGAATAATATCTTTTACAATAATGCCCTGCAGCCATTTGGTGGTCTTTATCCGGTTGGCCCTAGTTTGCGGCTCGACGAGGAAAATACCGGGCCACAGACGTTCCAGAATAACATCATGTTTGATGACACCGGAAGTACTGCGCAGGTTTACTTATCGGCAACTGGAGAGTTACTGACCGTAGCAGCCTTCAACGCCCGTAACGGCATCGACGGTAACATCATTACCAACAACCTAAACGAGGACCCAGGCTTTATGGAACTGGCCGCAGGCAATTACACCCCTGAAATACTCGGCGGTGCCGTCGATGCAGGCCTGGACCTCGGTTACCTGGAGGATTTTGCCCTGGCTGATCGCAACCAGGGAGCAGCCCCAGACATCGGCCCGTATGAATCCGGTATGGCGCTGCCTTCAGAACTGACGGTGTTTACCGCAGAGGAACTGGGCAAGACTTCCGTCGGTCTAAATTGGAATACGAGCAGCGAAACCGCCACCGGCCGCTTCCACGTCGAGCGTAAGTCTGATCATCGATTCTGGACGGAGATCGGCTCCGTTGCCGCAGCAGGCTTCTCCCGCTCTTCGCTGGACTATACGTTTACCGATCAGGAGGCCCCTGTCGGCACGCTTTACTATCGTCTTCGTCAGGTCGACCTGGATGACAGTTACAGCTATTCTCCTATCCGGGAGATTACCTTGTCTACTGAGGTGCTCGACCTGCGTTGGCTCGATCAGCGTACCGCCGAAGTACTCTTGCCTAACGACCAGCAAATGAGCGATGTTACCACGTCGTTCTATTCGATCGATGGCCGGAGCCTACCCCTGACCGTCTCTGGAAACCAGCTTCAGTTCTCCGCCGATCTTCCGTCCGGTGTATATCTCCTGGTTGTTGATGGTAAAGGAATGAAGGTGTCTTTACGCTAAGCGCGCTTACAAGTCGGACAAAATCCCTAACCTTGCGGTCTTAATCGAGTTCCCAGGTTGTCGAGTTGTCAGGTTATCAAATTGACAAACCCGACAACTTGACAAATCCGACAACTTGACAAACCCGACTAAAACATTACAGTATGAAAGCATATGTATTTCCCGGCCAGGGAGCCCAGTTCAGCGGTATGGGCAAAGACCTTTATGATCTAAGTGCTGAAGCCAAAGCCTTGTTTAAGCAGGCTGATGATGTGCTCGGTTACTCCCTTTCTAAGGTGATGTTCGAGGGCTCGGAAGAGGAATTGCGCGAGACGAAGATTACGCAGCCAGCTATTTTTACGCATTCCGCCATCACCTACCTGACGGCCGAAGACATTGAACAGCCTGCGGCGGTAGCCGGCCACAGCTTAGGCGAATTCTCCGCGCTGGTGGCCGCTGGTGCCCTTGATTTTGCCTCGGCGCTTCGCCTGGTAGCCGAACGGGCACTTGCGATGCAAGCTGCAACGGATGCCGTCCCCGGTACCATGGCGGCGGTGCTCGGCCTTGCAGATGACATCATCGAGGATGCCTGCGCAGCCATCGAAGAAGTCGTCGTCCCGGCCAATTACAACACGAACGGCCAGCTGGTCATTTCCGGAAGCGTCGAAGGCGTAGAGAAGGCAGGCAAGATCCTTACTGACCTGGGCGCCCGCCGCGTAGTTATGCTGCCGGTAGGCGGCGCTTTCCATAGTCCGTTGATGCAACCGGCCCAGGATCGCCTGCGGGCAGCCATTGAGGCAGCTCACTTCCGCCCGCCGGCTTGTGAGATCTACCAGAACACCGATGCGCAACCAAGCGCCGACCCCGAAGTCATCAAGGCGAAGCTTATCGATCAACTCACCAGCCCCGTACGCTGGACGCAAACCATCCAGAATATGCAGGCCGCAGGCCTGACGGACTTCATCGAAGTGGGTGGTAAAGGGAAAATTCTCGCCGGACTGATTCGTAAGGTTGACCGGAGCTTGAACGTGGAGCAACTTGGGTAGTATTTCCTGATCAAACGCCTCGGCTGATGCCTTGAATGGATTAACTTCAAGACCTCCGGGGCGTTACTCTACGACTAAGCTCTCTTGCTGAATATTGACTACGTAAATGAAAATTTAGCTTTAGCATGCTTAAGTCTGCCCTAATCTTATTGGCGCTGGCCAATGGTCTGCTGTTACCCGCCCTGGCTAACTTCACCTTCGTCCTTCGGCCGTTCCTGATGACACTGCTGTTTTTCTCCTTTCTCAACGTGAAGCTCGACCGCAACGTCTTCGCCTGGCAGCAATTCGCTGCTGCGGCCCTGCTGCCGCTGTTCGGGGTTGGTATTTATTACCTAAGCCACTGGTACGACGATGACCTTGCGCTCACACTATTGCTGATGGGCTTGGCCCCCACGGCGGTCATCACCCCCGTGCTGGCGGAACTGATGAAGCGCAGCGCCGCTTACATGGTTGGTGCGATCATCGTTAGCTCCATGGCCTTCACGCTAATAGTGCCAGTAATACTTACTTGGTTGTTGGATGTGGAGCTCTCGTTGGCCGGCCTGGGCACGCTGATTTATACCATCGGCAGTATAGTGATTATTCCCATGCTGCTCGCGCAGATGGTGCGGAGGATTGATGGCAAATTGATCATGTTCTTCCGCAAGATCAACCCCTACGCCTTCGTTCTTTTCCTGATTAATGTTGCTGTAGCGGCGGGCAGTCTGTCGCATTACATCCAGCACGAAAATGCCACGCCCTGGTCTTTTATCTGGCTTACTACCGGAGCGATCACCCTACTTATGTTGACAAAGTTCCTGGTCGGTAGCCTTATTGCTCCGAAGGGCCAGGCCGTGGAGGGTAGCCTCGCATTGGGCCGCAAAAACACTATGCTCTCCATCTGGATTGCGTTGGAATACCTCAATCCCCTCATCGTTTTAGGCCCCATGATTTACATTCTGGTGCACCAATGTGCTAATTTCAAACTTGACACCACATTAGTACAGTGTAATTTAAGTAACGAGCTTACCGGCAGGCAGGAATGACTGGCTGCCGGGTTTTGGCAGTACATACATAAGTTTTAGGCCGAGCATCCCGGCAGGGAGGTGCAACGTGCGGCCATGTATTACGCTAATGTGCCAATTTAAAACCTGACGCACCGCTAATTACCGCCCCGATTTTTTAACTCGTCCCGAATACGCGCAGCCTCCTCGTAGTTTTCTTCTTGGAGCATTTGCTCTAAGTAACCATTCAGGTCATTGATGTTCATGCGGGAGAGGTTCTCGCTGTCGCTTCTACTTCCGCCCACAGCTTCTAATTCTGTGCCAGGCTTGTCGTAGTCCTCATCATCTCCTTCCAAGACGATGCCTGCGGATTCCAGGATGTCGTTGTAGGTGTAAATTGGGCACTCGAAGCGGGTGGCCAGAGCCAACGCATCGCTGGTCCGGCTGTCAACTTCGATGATCTCCCCGTCACGGTCGAGTACGAGGCGCGCAAAGAAAATTCCTTCCCGTAGATCAGTGATTATGATCTCCCGGAGGTGGGTCCGTAGGGTCTCCAGTGTGTTTTTGAACAGATCGTGGGTCATTGGCCGGGGCCCAACCATTCCTTCGATGGCGATGGCAATAGCCTGAGCTTCGGAGCTGCCGATGATGACCGGTAGCCGTCGTGGCCCGTTGACCTCTCCCAGCACCAGCGCGTAGTTGGCGGTCTGCGTTACACTGCGATTAATGGCCATTACCCGGAGCTCGATCTTATTCATACTTGCTTTCTTCTATTGTGCTATAACGATTACGGGTAAAGACAGGTTGAATTCCTTTGTCGTCTAACGGCCCGCGAAGATACGAAAGATAGTCCCAAGTTGTCGGGGTGTCAAGTTGTCAAGTTGTCGATTCTTACCAGAAATAACGGGCAACCAGACAACCGACAACTAGATATCCCGATAACTTGATATCCCGAGAACTAGAGATTACTTCTTCGCCGCTTGCCACAGTGCTTCCATCTCTACGAGGGGCATCTCACTTAGCCCATTAGGCCCGGCGGCTTTTTCAACCTCTTCAAAACGTTGGCGAAACTTGATGTTGGTCCGTTCCAGGGCCGCTTCGGGGTCAATACCCTGCCAGCGGGCGTAGTTGATTAGGCTAAATAAAAGATCACCGAACTCTTCTTCTTTATGGCGCTCATTCGTCGCTTCCCGGAATTCCTGGATTTCTTCGTTAACCTTATCCCATACTTGTTCTTTGTTGTCCCAGTCGAAGCCGAATTGTGCCGTCTTTTCTTGCATGCGCATCGCCTTGACCATGGCAGGCAAGGCGGTCGGCACCCCGGAGAGGACGGTTTTTTTACCATTACCGCTGGCCAGCTTGATCCGTTCCCAATTTGCTTTTACGGCCTCAGCGTCGTTGGCGACCACGTCTCCGTAAATATGGGGGTGGCGCTCTACAAGCTTGTCACAGACACCATTCAGGGCATCGCCGATGTCCCAGGCGCCTTGTTCGCTGGCAATTTTGGCGTAAAAGACCATGTGTAGCAGCAGGTCGCCGACTTCCTCCTTAATGCCGGGCAGGTCTTCTTTTAAGAGCTCATCTGCCAACTCATAAGTCTCCTCAATGGTGAGTTTTCTTAGGCTGAGCAAGGTCTGTTTTCTGTCCCAGGGGCATTGTTCACGCAGCTCGTCCATGATGTCTAGGAGGCGTTGGAAGGCAGTTAGTTTTGGGTCCATGGGAGGCTTGTTTGAGGAGGAAGGGCAAAGGTAAGTATTCAGGTTTCAGTATTTAGTGTTCAGGCGGTAGTACTCAACAGTCACGGTTCAGGTAGTACAGGTGAAAGGTAAGTACTGCTGCCGGTAACGTACAAATAGGAACCTGTATCTTTTTAGGCGCGGCCGCAGGTGCAAGGAAAGGGCTATGGAGTAGTCTATCTCCGCGCTTTTCCTTCCTTTTATGTACACCTACGGCCGCGCCCAATAGGCAGATGTGGAGTGCCTGCTAACTTAACGCCCTAACAACATTTCCCTCGCTAAAGGTGTTATCTTTGCCCCACCAAAGCGAACCATCATGTACAGTTTTCTTACTCTCTTTGCCGTCATCTTCGCCGTATTCGGCGCTGCTTTCCTGTTGATCAACATTCGGCACTTGGTAACGGGCAATGAGTTTCGCGGTACTTGCGCCAGCAATAATCCTATGCTCACCAATAAAGTCGGTAACTGCGATGTCTGTGGTAAAAACCCGAACGAAGATTGCAAAATGCCGGATCTGCCGCCAGTGAAGTAGCCTCGGCGTTTGGCAAATCGGCCGACCAATTGATCGAATAGCTTTTTAAAAATGATGCGTGCTTGCTTTAAGTACACACGCGCGTCCCTAAGTACCTTTTTTCCGTAACCACTTTCGCCGCTTTCTTTACCTTCTGTTCACCCTTCGATACCCTGGGCGCACCGAATCTCGATACAGTGTACACCGATGCTAACGCAGTACAAGAATACTTTGACGCCAAAACGGAAGAGTGCCGCGCCTTGATCCGAGACCTGACCGCCACTAGCTTAACTGACGGGCAAACGACGGCGAACCTAGTATTATCCTTCCCTAATCCGGTAAACCATACCCTGCACCCGCGCGCCGCCGCCCAAAATAACATCAGTTTCCTACGCCTCTTTACTACGGAGGGCCGGTTAGTGCGTGAAATCAGCGTCCGGAACACTGTTGTGGATTTGGACGTAGGTGACCTGGCTGATGGCCTTTATCTGGCCCGATTAATTTTTGCGAAGGGACGTATGGAGGGGCATCGGTTTGTTAAGCGATAGTTCACTTAGCTCATAGAATGCTCGATTCTTGATTGGCTACCGCATTAGGTAGTTCACTTCGCTCGTTCAGGGGATTTTTTCAAAATAGTCTCGCAAAAAATTGGCTGAATTACCAGCGGCAATTTGTTTGTGCAACCTGCAACCTGCAACCTGCAACCTGCAACCTGCAACCTGCAACCTGCAACCTGCAACCTGCAACTACTGCTGTTGCTGCCCCGCCTTCTTCTCCAGTTCCTTCAAGATCTCCTCGTCACTCTTGCCCAGGTTCTCCAGCAACATTTGCGTGTCATCGGCAAAAGAGTGGGTGGGGTGCTTCTGCAAAAAATCGGTATAGACGGCCTTTGCTTTTTCCAGGTCGCCTAGGTCTTCATCATAGGTGAAACCGAGCATGAATAGTGCTTCGGGCGCTTTACTGAAGGTGGGGTAGCTGCTGTTGACCTTCTGGTAAATAGCCGCCGTTCGCTTAGGATCATTCATGGCCCGAACTACTTCTGCAGCCCGGTATAAAGGCATGGCCGCCAAGGTGTCGTTGGGGTATTTGTCCGCCAGTTGTGTGGCCATCGCTACGAAATCCTGGCTCACCAGTACGTTGAGTGCTCCAGTACTGGAATCACTGACGGCCTGGAAGTTATCCATGAGTAACTGACTGACGACTGCAGGGCCTTTCCCCGCCTCAAGGGCAGTGGCTGCTGCTGCGTATACACCAGTAGTTGTAAGGCTTCCCGCTTCATCGGTGGTCGCCTGTTGATCGTTGCCACCACAACCGGTAAAGACAAAAGCAGAAAGTATGGATAGGAATAAGATCGTACGCATAAGCAAGGTTGTTATTCGTTAGTTGAAGTAATAAAGAGATTGATGATGACCTCCAGCGATGAGGATCGAAAAAGTATATTTCGCAGGGCCAGCAGCTCAGAAAAGAAATGGCCTTGGTCAAAGTTGTTGAGGTAGGTGGTGTTGAACATGAGCTTAGCTTCCACCATATGTAAGCACTCCAATACCAGGAAAACCCGGTCTTTGGGGTCGAAGCAAACGATCAGCATATTCCCCGCCGAATCGGTCCCTAAGGGATAGAAGTACGGGTAGGGAATATAATCTTCACTCCAGATATCATACAGCCCCGCCTCAAAGAGCGGATAGGTCATGACCGGGTTCGCTTTTCCTGATTGGTTGAGGACTTCTTCCGCTAACTGGGCCAACATTTTTCGCTGAATTTCGGTAGGGCCGTTTTTCTCAATTTCTTCCTGGTCGTAAGGGAGCCAGCTGTCCGTCCGCAGATCAAAATACTCGCTGGTGCCAAGGCGTAGTTTATAGTCGAATCGTTGGTAGCCGGGGACAACATAGCCAGGATAATAATAGCGCATCCCACGAGCCATGCAGAACTCCATCTCCAGGAGCATGGTATAATAACCCAGGCTGAATGTTTTTAGCTTTGGGTCGTAAACGCCGAGAATACTGGCTGCTGCTCCATCTCCGAGGTCAAAATAACTAACGCCGACGAGTTGACCACTTACTTTTTCCCGAACAGTGGTTTCCCAGGTGTTGAAGACAGAGACGGTGCCTTCATAGTCTTCCAGGCTGTCAGAAATGGTGGGAGAGAGGCGACCGTCAAAATCGGCGGCGTAACGACGATAGAGCTCGTTGCGCTCCTGGTCGCTGACCCGTGGACCGGAGGCCAGGTTAAAGAGCTTAGTATTCCGACGCATCAGCTTACGCTGACGTTTGGAGAACTTGAAGTCTTTCAAGTCTAAACGAATCCAGACAGCCGAAAAAGCCTGCTGCTGGAAGAACAAAAAATGTGTGGTAAAAACATTGGCCCCCATACGGTACCAGCCTTTATTAAGGTACCAGTCCAGGCTCTCCGGACTGAGAACG
>JBLHRW010000057.1:0-17614 GCA_047626445.1 Neolewinella sp. | reverse complement strand
TTTCAGTGGCACATTCACCTAAAATAGACACAACACACTAACAATCAAGTCATTAATACGATCAAAAATCGACCACATTTCACGATAAAATCTGCATTTCATGCGGAGTAACCTTCTTACACTTCCACCGAGAAATATAATTAAGGTAAATTAACACAGACGTCATAGTCCATAATCTGCGTCAATCTGCGTAATCCGTTGTAATCTGCGATTCAGAACCTGTACTCTTCTCCAAACGAACACCCCCAACCATGAAAAAAAGCCTCCCCCTCTTCCAAGCCATCTTCGACAAAAACGAAGTCAAGTTCCTGAAACTGGCCAAGTCCGGTAAGTTTCCACTGAACGAAACCGAGCCTTCCGGCAGAATGCTACTGAGCCTCGCGGTTATTGCGGAGATGCCGGATGCGGTGGCCTTTCTGCTGGAGCACCAACCGGAGCTCAATAGCGGTGATGAGAAGGGGTGGACGGCGCTGCACTTCGCCAGCTACTGCAATAATGTGGGGATTGCGAAGCAGCTCCTTCCGGTTTTCCCGGATGTTGACGTGAAGGACAACAACGGGAATACGCCCTTGTGGCGGGCGGTGTATGAGGAGCAGGTGGAGATAGCGGGCTATCTGGTTTCAGCGGGGGCGGACCCTGGCTTGAAGAACAATAACGGGGACAGCCCGCTGGCTCTTGCACAAGCTGGTGAACATGAAGAGATGATTGGCTTAATGACCCCGTAGGGGTCGACCTTTAGTTGCCCCGGGTGAAAGTTCGCGAAGCGGGCTTTTACCCGGGGTACTTAGTGATACCATAATCTATGCGGCGCTTAGCGCCGCCATATTCTCAACTCATCTTCAACCCCGGGTTTCGGCGTGCCGCCTCACCCGGGGCAATTAAGGGTCGACCACTCCGTGGTCACTCCTTCACCACCTTACCATCCTTCATCACAAAGTCCACCTTCTCTAGCAGGTGAATGTCTTCGAGGGGGTTACCCCTGACGGCGACAATATCGGCAGTGAAGCCAGCTTTTAGCTGGCCCAGGGCTTCGCCCTGGCCGAGGACCATTGCTGCGGTGCTGGTGGCGGAGGTGATGGCATCCATCGGTGTCACGCCGCAATCCACCAGGTAGCCGAATTCTTTGGCGTTATCGCCGTGGGGGCTAACACCGGAGTCGGTGCCGAAGGCGATTTTGACGCCTTTCTTATACATTTTGGTAAAGATTTCCTTCTGTTGGCTACCGATGCTGATGGCTTTGGGGACGATGATGGGCGGGAAGAAGCCGGGGGTCTTCGCCTTTTCAGCGACGTAGGCGCCGGCGCTGAGGGTAGGAACCCAGTAGGTCCCGTGCTCGATCATCAGGTCGGCGGTTTCCTCATCCATCAGGGTACCATGCTCGATGGTGGTGATGCCGGCGCGGATGGCGCGTTGCATGCCGCCGATGCCGTGGGCGTGGGCGGCGGTGTGCATGCCGTACTCTTTGGCGGCGGCAACGATGGCCTCGAGTTCCTCGTCGCGGAACTGGGCGCCCTGGCCGTCTTTAGCGACGGACAAGACACCGCCGGTGGCGGTAATCTTGATACAATCGGCGCCGTTTTTGTAGCGGGTACGGACGGCCTTCCAGGCTTCGTCGACGGAGTTGATGACGCCGGCCTCCGGCCCGGCATCGTAGGACAGTGCGTCGTTCCGGCCGTTGGATGGGTCGGCGTGGCCGCCGGTGGTGGCGATCGCCTTCTCGGCGGTAAATATCCGGGGGCCGACGACGTAGCCGGCGTTGATGGCATCCCGCAGCGAGATGTTGACGCCGGAACCACCCAGGTCACGGACGGTGGTGAACCCGGCCTCGATGGTTTTGCGCATATAAGACGTTGCCCGCAGGGCGACGAAGGAAGGATCTACGGTGAATCTTTCGATGTAGGCCCTGGGGTTCAGTTCAGATTCCACGTGTACGTGCAGGTCAATGAAGCCCGGCATGACGGTAGCCTGCTTCAAATCAACCGTTTTTGCACCTGCGGCCGCGCCCACAAAACCATCAGCCACGCTAATAATCTTGCCGTCTTCGACCACAATGGTCTTGTTCGTCATTTGCCCCCCTACCCCATCGAGCACGCGCCCGCAGTGGAGGTAGGTCGCATTCGACTGAGCGAGCAAGAAAGTAGGCAGGAACAATGCCAACAAGAGCAGAAAGGAATTACTGGTTTTCATGGGGAAAAGATAGGGCGGCAATTTGGATGTACCTACAATAAATGATACATTTGGCCAACAATACCCCAGTAAGCCACAAATCACACGTATTATGAGTAAGCAAAAAATTGGCATGATCCTTTGCGGTCTGGTCGGCCTCGCCTTATTGGCCAGCGGTGCGGCAAAAGTTTTCGGTGTCCAGGAAGTGGTCGACATGCTAGGCGAAAAAACCCTCTTGGTCGGCCTGATCGAATGGGCTTGTGCAGCCGCCATGTTCGTTCCGGCAACTCGGAAAATTGGCTTTTTCCTCGTTGCCAGTTACCTCGGTGGGGTAATTGCCACAGAGTGGGTTAACATGGGAGAAATACCCGTTACCGGAGTGGTGCTCAACACCCTGCTTTACGTCGGTATTGCCTTGTACGCCCCTTCCATGATGGGGAATTTACTTGGTGCGGAGAAGGCTGAGGCTTAGAGATCAGGTTGTCGGGTTGTCAGCCAGTTATCGGGTTGTCAGGTTATCCGGGGGTATCAAGTTGTCCGGTTGTCCGGTTGTTGGATTCCCAGGTTACTGGTTTGTCTACTAATTACATGGTGGCCAGACAACCCGACAACTTGACAACTTGACAACCCGACAACTTGACAACCCGACAACTTGACAACCCAACTTCAATCATTTTGCATTATATCCACCCCTCTAAACACAAAAAAATGGATAAGCAAAAAGCCGGCCTTTGGATGATCTACCTCGTTGCTGTGGCGATGTTCATACCCGGCGTCCTCAAAATAGTCGGTGCGGAAGACGGTGCAGTAATTTTCGGCAACCCCACCGCGCCCTATATCCTGGCAGTTATACAGTTCCTGATTGTTGGAGCGCTGATGATGTCAAAAACCCGCTTGTTGGGCGTCATACTCGCCGCCAGTTACATTGGTGGCATCATTGCTTTCAGTTGGTTGCACATTCCGGAGTTACCGATCATCGGTATCGTGCTCAACATTATCCTCTATGTTGGTGCTGCTTTGCACTGGCCTAAGCTGACTACGGGAAACCTGGACTGATTCCCGGAAGGCTGGCCAAATATACCCGCCTGAAGGCGGGGCTGTGCTACAAAGCTCTACGAGCTTAAACCATTTCTTCTATGAACCTCGACGAATTACGCAACCACTGCCTGGCGAAAGCCGCAGTTACGGAAGAGCTTCCCTTCGGGCCGGATACACTGGTCTTCAAGGTTGCTGGCAAAATGTTTGCGCTCACCGGGCTTGATGAAGTTGATCTGCGCGTCAACCTGAAGTGTGACCCAGAGCGATCTGTTCAGCTCCGTGAACGGCATGAAGAGATCAAGCCCGGCTGGCACATGAATAAGACGCACTGGAACACCGTTTACATCGAAGATGGTGACCTGAGGGATGAGCTGGTGTACGAGTTGATCAACCACAGCTACGAGCTGGTGAAAGCCTCCCTGACTAAGAAGGTGAAGGCGGAGTTTGGGTTGTAGCGCAATTTGCAGCATAAATGCCTACGATTGGGACGTTTTTTTGCTTCGTGGCAATTCTCCGCTTTTCACCGCTCCGCGCGGACTCTTCCTTTTCAGATGAAAAGGAACAAAAATCTCTGACTGTGCCGGTGGCTTGTCGGCTAACGAAGCCCCAAAAGCCTAAAAGAAAAAAACTCGCGTCGGCGTCTGGTGCGATGCTTCTAAGTTTTTCGGATGCCAGAGACCGAAGTCAAAACTCTGCTTTTCGGTGCTCAAACAGTTTTTCTTTTTTAACGGCTTTTGTGCCTCCGTTAACCGGCCACCGTCAAGGCCTATCCTCCGGAAGTCTAAGTCTGGGATTCCATCCAACGCCACCTGATTTTTTGTCAAATTTTAAACCTTGTGGAAAAACTTAAGCCCTCTGTTTCACGCTTGAAACACCAAGTCTTGACTTTCCCACGAAGCTTTACTTGTCCCACCAGTTTGGCAGCCTCGCTTGAAAACCCAAGTGTTCCCTGCTCCCGCCAGTTACGGCCTTGGCCCCGGCCACAAATACTGCGCCTGATGGACGTTAAGAAATGCAAACTGTATGAGCCACCACCTGGATGCTACTTTTCCGAAAGGCTGCTGTAACCGAAAAATTGAAGCGCGTAGCAAGAGGCTTAGGGGCGAGTTTTTGCATTTTAGTTCATCAGGTGCAGCATTTGTGATCAGCCGGGGGCATAGCCAAAGATTTTTGCTTCTTTTCATCTGAAAAGAAGGAGCCCGTGCGGAGCGGTATAAAGTGAAGAGTCACTAAAAGCAAAAAAACGTCCCAACCGTAGACATAAATGGGAAAGAACCCTGCCTGCGCTACCTCCCCCTAACCACTTTCCGAACCAACCGTTCCTCTCCAACTTGCACCACTAAAAAATATACCCCGGAAGGCAACGTTTCCAACGATATTGTTTGTCGTTGAAACCCTTGATTAAAGGAGTTTTTATGGATTACTCTTCCGTCAACGTGCAACAGTTGATACGCTCCAGCATTGACTGCGGCAAGATCGAAGGCAAGTGTTGCTTCAAAAGGATTGGGAGAAACTTGCAGGCGATTTCCCGCTCCGGCAGCAAGGCTTGCGCTGACGATGGCGGAATACTCAAACGTACCGTCAACATCCGTTTGCTTTAACTGGTAGAAGTAGGTAGCTCCCGGAATTGCGGTCTCATCCTTAAAATTGTAGGTCTGACTTTCGGTGGTCGTCCCTACTCCAGGCACCCAGCCGATGGCCGTAAACCCAGCGGTATTGGTCGTCGACCGGAGCACTTCGAAGCCGTCATTATTCGTCTCCAGGGCAGTTTGCCAATCGAGGTAAATAGCCTTTTCATCACCTGTCGCGGCGATGCCCAGCCATTCCACGGGTAGCAAGGCAGGTAGCCCCCCAAGGGCAAAACCGGAAAAGCCGGAGGATACGTTGGCCGTATAGACAAAGAAGTCTCCGCCGGACTCGACCAAAACGTTCAACTCCTCCAGCGTTGGTGCGAAGGTGATGGTGCCATTACTTTTCACCATTTTCAGGTTCTCCGCTGGCTCACCGGTAGCAGAGGACCAACCGTTGATTTCCTCCGCCGTATAGTACAGGGAAATTTCGTAGTTGCCGTTAGGGTTGTTATTTTCCGGCGTAATGAAGAAGGTTTTATTGGTCAACCATTCAGACTCCGCAGCGGAGCTGGCGGTGGCTCCGGGGCTTGCTCCTGCTTCCCGGTCTACTTCCACCGTGATACAGCCGTAGTAAAAGTCGCTTTGGTTGATCAACTTCATCATGTAAGCCCCCGTATTGGCATCGCGGAAGTACACCGTGCTCTGCGGTCCGAATTCATGATCCGCAAAACCAGAGAAGGTATTAACGTCCACCTGGACTTCACTCCCAAAACCTGGTGCAAAATCATCATTGGCCAGCACTACCGTTGTATTGGGAATATCTCCCAACACAACGTTGCTTTGACCAACGCTGGCCGCGTTGATCGAGAGCGACAGCAAGATCTCCGTATCCGGTTCCGGAGCAGCGTCTTCGTAAATCACCAATTCGATGAATTGGGGTTCGGTCGCTTCCGCCGGGAAGATGAGTTGTGGCGTATTTAAGTCAAAATCGATGCCAGAAAGCGCTGATCCGGAAACCTCAACATCAACCGTAGTAGCAACAGATGGCAGGCCGAATATGCTGACCGGTACGGACAAAGTGCGGAAGCCACCTTCAAAGCAACTACTCGTCCCCTCCTCGACCCCAATCACTTCTTCAGCAAATTGAACGGCCGCATTGTTGCCACCACCGCCGTCACAATCTAATACGTCGCTGTTACCGATAACGTTTTGCAGGTTAGCGGCTGCGTAATTATCCATCCGGCTTACCTGAAGCGCGCTGAACATGTACATGCACCGGTCATTGACATAATCCATGTAGTTCATGTGCATGTCCGTAGAACCACAGGAAGAGGAAGTAATGGACGGACAGCCACCGTAGCTACCCGCCTGGTCTGGCGTATCGGTAATGCCATCATCAGCACCACAGCCGCCTCCCCAAATATGGCCCAGGTCCAGATAATGGCCCAATTCGTGGGTTACCGTACGGCCAAGGTCAAAAGGCGCATTGGGAGAAAAGCCAGTACACCCGGCACCGTTGCCAAAGGCTCGGTTATCAACAGTGACCCCATCGCCGTTTCCATTTCCACCGAGCGGAGAAAAACCCAGCGCGCCAATGTTGCGCACAAAGATATTGATGTAGCCGGACCAATTGCCGTCAAAGCTTCCAGTGCTCCCGTTCACCGTGACCGCCACATCACCATCCTGGAGATTATATCCACCAGGATGGTTCCGGCTTGCGAGGCAAAACTGAATACAGCTTTCTCCATTGCTTACGCCCGGGAAGGCAGAAGCCGTGCCATTCGCCCAATCGGCAATATCAGCATTTATGCCCTGGTAATCATCGTTCAGGATTTGGACCTGATCGATGGCCAGGTCACGCAAACACTGTAAGTTGAAACCTGCCGACACATTTTGAAAATGTACGGCTACCGGCATTACGATCGAGTTGGAGCAATCGGCGATTACCTTATCAGTTACTTGTTGTTGCATACGGTCCCGCCACCGGTCTTGTCGGTCTTGCCAAGCCCGCTGGTAAGCCGGGTCCGTGGTCATTTTTTCGGCGTGTATTTCGTCCGTTTGACAAGTACGAATAGGCGAATTGTTATCCGTTTGCCCAAAAACAGAAGAAGCAAAAACTACGAGCAGTAAGCCCGCGATGGCGCGAAGAATGATGTGCATAATAAAGTAGGTCTATAAGATTCTGATGGCGAAAATAGGCTGTCAGATAAATTCTACCCCATCCAAGCCCTAACCTTCTCTGAGAAACAACAGCTTATTGCTGAAAACCGCAGGTTGCCGACAAAACCCAGAGGCTTTCACCTCAACTACTCCTCATAAAATTTAATCACCCGCTCCCCCCCAGCTTTCAGATACGCCCGGTACATCCCTGGCGTATTGAACGGCATCGCAACGTTGCCCTTAGCATCGAGGGCGATGAGGCCGCCAGTTCCGCCTTTTTCTACCAGCGTTTTATTGATCACGGCGTCGGCGGCATCATTGACCGAGGCACCGCCGTAGGCCATCCGGGCGTGAACGTCGTAGGCAACGGCGTAGCGAATAAAGAATTCACCCCAGCCGGTACAGCTTACGCCACAAGTAGCATTGTCAGCGTAAGTGCCAGCGCCGATCAGCGGGCTGTCGCCAAGCCGGTTGTAGCGTTTGTTGGTCATGCCTCCGGTCGAGGTACCGGCAGCAATGTTGCCAGACTTATCGAGTGCCACACAGCCTACGGTACCGTATTTCCGGTCGATTTCCGCAATGATCCGATTGCCCTGGATCTGTTCCTGTTCTACCTTTTCTCCTTCGAGGGCCCGTTGAAGCGAGCTCCAGCGGTGTTCCGTCCAGAAGTACTTCGGATCAACGGTTTCCAGGCCTTGCAGGATGGAGAACTCCTCGGCACCCTTTCCAGCCAGCAACACGTGCTCAGACTTTTCCATTACGGCGCGGGCAGCGCTGATGGGGTGCTTGAGGATGGTGACGCCGCCAACGGCGCCGGCGTTCTGGTCGTGGCCGGTCATGAAGCTGGCGTCCATTTCGTTGATGCCGGCGTTGGTAAATACGGCGCCTTTACCTGCGTTGAAGTGGGGGCTGTCTTCCATCACCCAGATAGTAGCTTCGACGGCATCGGCGGCGGAGCCGCCCTCCTTGAGCACCGTCTCTCCGGCATCGAGGGCAGCGTTCATGGCTTCGCGGATGCTGGCCGCGCGTTCGTCGGTCATGTTCTCTGGCAGGATCGTTCCGGCACCGCCGTGGATGACCATGGCGTACTCAGGCGCTGTAGGTGTTGCAGAGGTAGAGGTTGATGCTGCGGGTTCAGACACATCGGCATTGTTACAAGCGAAAAGGCCGAGGGCCAGAAAGATCAGGAGTATGTTTCTCATGGGGCTAAGTTAAGGTATTCGGCTGTTTTAGCCTCCTCAAATTTATTCCCTGATTCGGGGCGCGGCCGCAGGTGCAGGGGGAGGGCGAAAGGAGCAAAAGGGTAAAGACAGGTCCAACTGCGTCAACTTCTTCTTGCTCCTTATACCTTTTCTCCGCACCTGCGGCCGCGCCCTCAAAAAGAAAAAATAAGGCAGCCATAAGCTGTCGGTTGCAAACGGTCGCGATTTAACGGCTCCTTTAAATGGGACACTTGGGCCTACGGGCCATTAATACAGTACAATAAGGAAACCCATTACCGGCTCGTGCGTTTTTAAAAGTTATATGGCAAATTTTATTGACTATTACAAGACGCTAAGTGTACCGAAAGGCGCCGATGAAAAGGCCATCAAGAAGGCCTTTCGCAAACTTGCGCGCAAGTATCATCCGGACGTGAACTCCGGGGACAGTGAGGCGGATCGCAAGTTCAAAGAGATCAATGAGGCCAACGAAGTGCTTTCCAATAAGGAAAAGCGAAAGAAATACGACAAATACGGCAAGGACTGGGAGCACGCCGATGCTTTTGAACAATCCGGCGGTCGTGCCCGAGGTAATTCCGCCGGCGGCAACCCATTCGGTGGTGGTGGCTATACTTATACGACCAGTCAAGACAACGGCGACTTCTCCGACTTCTTCAGCCAAATGTTCGGCGGCGCGGGTGGTGGAGACCCCTTCGCCGGCCGCAGACAGCGGCAAGCCTCTTTTCGAGGACAAGACGTTGAAGCGACGCTGCGCGTGCGAATGGAAGACACGCTGGAAGACAACAAACAGGTCCTGACCGTCGGGGGTAAACAACTGCGCGTCACGATCCCAGCAGGCGTGGATGACGGGCAAAAGCTGCGCCTGCGTGGCCAGGGAAACCCCGGAGCGGGTGGTGGCCCGGCCGGTGACCTGTACATCAACTTCAAAGTAGCGATACCATCCGATTACGAGCGTAAGGGCGCAGATCTCTACAAAAAACAGGACGTTGACCTGACCACCATGGTCCTCGGCGGCAAAGTCACCGTGGAAACACCTACCGGCTCCGTTAATGTTCCTATTCCGAAGTTGAGCCAAAACGGCAAACGCATCCGCCTGAAAAGCAAAGGACTTCCCGTCTATAAAGGCACCGGTAACGGCCACTTATACCTTGAGCTTCAGGTCCGCCTGCCCGAGTCCCTCACGGCAGAGCAGCAATCCCTTTTTGAGCAACTCGCTAAAGCTTAAGTACCATGGCAACCAATTACATCACCATCCAGCAGTTTTGTTCTTTTCACCAGGGCGAAACCGTGGTTATCGAAGAATTCCTGGAGCATGACATTATCGAGGCTAGTGGTCTGTCAATTTTGAATTTGTGGGTATCGTAAAAATCAGGTAAGGAAACACCTACAAACAACGATTTTCAAAACCAGTCGGGAAAGAATTATGTATGAACTATTGTACTTAATACAATTAGATGCAAGCTCCCGACCACCCCGTGCTCTCACGTATCGAAGCCTCTACCGCAGCGCTTAGAGAACAGTTACGAAACCACCCATTATACGAGGAACTAAGCGGACTCTCCGATCTGCGTGTTTTCGCAAGGCATCACGTATTCGCCGTGTGGGACTTCATGTCTTTACTGAAAGCACTCCAGTGCCGGCTGACCACCACAACCCTCCCCTGGCGCCCCGCCCAAGACCCCTCGCTGGCCCGTTTCATCAACGAAATCGTTTGGGGCGAAGAAAGTGACGTAGACGAAAAAGGAGCGCCGACCAGCCACTTCGAAATGTACCTCTCCGCCATGGAGGAGATCGGTGCGGACGCTAGGCCTATGGCCGAATTCCTTGCCGGGCTCGAAGGGCTGGAAGATGTTGACCGAGCGGCGCGCAGCGCCGGTGTTCCTGCAGCAGTGCGGGACTTTCTCAACTTCACCTTCAGCCTTATCCGCGAAGGGGCCGACCATAAAATTGGCGCGGCCTTTACCTTCGGCCGGGAAGACCTGATCCCGGACCTCTTTTTAGCCATCCTGGCACGTACAAAAGACAAAAGCGGGCACCCGGCCTACCCTAAATTCCTCTATTACATCGAACGGCATATTGAGGTCGACGGCGACGAGCACGGCCCACTAAGTCTGCTGATGGTAGAACAGCTCTGTGGTAATGATGAGCAGAAGTGGGCTGAAGCAGAGCAGGTTGCCCAAGCTGCCCTCCGGGCTCGGATTGCACTGTGGGACGGAATCACCGCCGCCATCCGCGAAACCCGTTTAGAACCAGCATAAGGTCCACCTCCTGCCCGAGGGTTAAATCATCTACGATACCAGGGCTGCACTAGCCCGACTTGCCCTGAGCGTAGCCTAAGGGGGAGCCGAGGATTCTTAAGCAACTGTTCAATTTATTTAGCCCTTAATTCGCGTTACTAGTAGTGCGTCGAGGGCCTTACAAATGGGCTTATTCAAAAACAAATTCAGCACAGTAATCCGCTTCAGTCAGATCGCTGAACGAACAAACCTCCCGATGAGTGATGCTTACCAGCCGCAGGAGTTCGCCCTGGTACCGAACAGTATCCGGCGGAATAGTCTGATCTCCGATACCGATCAATAAGGTATCGTTTTCGGGCGTAAGCAGGCGAAACCCCGTACCTCCGGCAGTGATACAAAAAGCGTTACACGCGCAGCGGTTTTCCTGAAAAACTGCGTCGATGCGTAAAAAAGCGTTCCCTTGTGGAACAGGTACCGAGATGGTATCACCAACCCCGAAGTCGTTACATACGAAAGTGGCGTCATCATCGTCATTACAAGACAACAAGAATAACAAGGAACAGGTGATTAAAAATGGGAAGTACTTCATCTTATAGATAATTTGGTTCGGGAGGTAAGACGTTCACTACATCTTGCCGCGTTGGCGGTCACCACGATACTTCTTACCTTAGGGACGCGAATTAAATAACTTACGCCTTTTGACCGTCTTATTTTGCAAAAAATACTGGTGTATCAACCCGTAAGTAGCGATACTGGTTGGTCCTCTATAATAGATAAAAGCACATTAGATGAACCACCCCTCCCCTACCGAAAGACTGATTCTCCGCCGCGCGACCCTCGAAGACGCCCCTTTCTTTCTGGAGTTACTCAACAGTAAAGGCTGGCTTGACAACATCGGCGACCGTGGCGTCTACACACTCGAGGACGCCAACAAGTACATCACTAACCGCATCCTAAAAAGCTACGACACGCCCGGTTGCGGCCCAATGCTCTGCGTGCTCAAATCCGACGGCACCATCATCGGCAATACCGGCGTGTACGATCGGCCGGGACTGGACCTGCCGGATTTTGGCTTTGCTTTCCTCGACCAGTACCACCGACAGGGCTACGCCCACGAGGCCTCCATTTCTAATATGGCCTATGCCCAAAAATACGGATACGCCGAATTGCTGGCCATCACTTCACCGATCAACCAGCCGAGTATCCGTTTGCTGGAGAAGCTTGGTTTTACCAGGGAGCCAGACTTGATTCGGATCGAGGGAGATGACAAAGAATTGTTGTTGTTGCGGTGGCGGGACTCCGGTGCGTTGTATTAAAACGTTGCTCCGAACCTGAATACGTAACAATCTGGTTTGTACCCGTTGGTAAAAAGCATAAAAGGAGATCGTTTTAAAAAATGTATTACCAAGGCCCTACCACTCAGAAGTGGCAAGGCCTAGCTATTATAGACGTGGACAGCATCTATAATATTAGTTCATCATTTACTGAACAACAACCATTTTCTTACTGGCCGTAAACGCACCCGCAGTAAGCGTGTAAGTCAGGACGCCAGAAGTCTTAATGTTAGTCAGTTCAACCGTGTTCAAACCAGCAGTAGCGTCGATTTCCTGTACCGAAATCAAACGGCCAGCAGCATCGCGCAGCGTCAGTGTCGCAGGGGCAAGCTCAAAGCGGATCACTGTTTCCAGGTGGACTGGGTTGGGCGTGTTCTGGTGCAGCACATTTTGCGCGGTCGCAGGTGCAAGCTCAGTATTGAAGGCAAGGCCAAGACCGTTGCCAATGCCGTTGGCGCGGACACGCAGTGCGTGCTCACCAACGGGTACGTTAGTAACCGTTACGGCGTAGTTACCGTTACCGTCATTCTCAACAGATACACCGATGCCCAGGGCAGCTGCATTGTCAGCGTTGAAATTGTCTACTACGTAGTTGGCGTCAAGTTCGACACCTACTGTGATGGCAGAACATTCGTCCAGGGCCGTGAATTCAATCGTTACCGTCGGGCGGCAACCTTCGCCAGCACCAGCGAAACATTCGTCCAGCTCAGTGTAAGTGATTTCAGGAGCTACTTCGTCGTAGATCTTGATGAACTGCGTGTAGCGGAAGAAGCCACGGCTGTTAGATCCGGCGTAGCCGAAGAACTCACGGTCGCGCTGTGGCGCGCTAGGGCTAAGTACACGGTTAGTGAACAGCGTCATGAACGCCTGATCATCACCAGTACCGGCTGTGTTGTTAGGAATTACGTTGACAAGGCCAGCGTCGTCCGTAGCAGTGAAGGTACGGGTGAAGCTACCTGCACCACAGCTGTTCACATCGCCAGAGATGCTACCCAGGCAGAGGTCACCTATGCTTGCGGGCGCAAAAAAAAACCGCTATTTTTCAACGCAATTTAAAAAAGAATTTGGGAAAGCTCCCTCAGCGTATTGTGCCGCAGGTGCAAGGAAAGGACAAAAGAAGCAACCTTTGCAACCTCAACGATTGGCCTTATACGCCAGCTCGCAGAGCTTTGTCACACCGTACCGGCTTCAGCCGGAAGCTACACCCCAATCCTCCCTATCTTACCCCCAAATCTATAGCCATATATGCGTCTGTTGCTCCCCCTCTGCTTCTTGATCCTCACCATTGCATCCTGCGCCCCCGACCCCAAAAAAATCCTGGACGCCGATGCCCCCCTCATCGATTCCGTCACCATCGACCGGCACCTGGCCGAGCTGGCCTCCGATAAGTACGGCGGCCGCCTCCCCTTCAGCGAGGGCGAAACGCTGACACTGGACTATCTGGAAACCGAACTCCAGGCCCTCGGCCTCACCCCCGGCAACGGTAAAAGCTACCGCCAGGAAGTTCCCATGATCGAAATCGCCGGAACACCGGTCGAAATAATCGGCCTGAACACCATAAGCGGCACCTTGCTTTTCAACCTCGGATCAGACTACATAACCTACAGCGATAAAGCGCAGGAGGACAACGCCGTCAGCAAATCCGACCTGGTCTTCGCCGGCTTCGGCGTCGTCGCCCCGGAGTACGGCTGGAACGACTACGAAGGGCTGGACGTAAAGGGTAAAACCGTCGTCGTGATGGTCAACGACCCAGGCTACTACACCGAAGACCCCAGGCTTTTCAAGGGCAAGGAAATGACCTACTACGGCCGTTATGATTATAAGTTTGCCGAAGCGGCCCGACAGGGCGCGGCGGCCTGCCTGGTCATCCACGAAACGGGCGCGGCAGGGTACCCCTGGTTTGTCGTCGAAAGCTCCTGGTCCGGCACCCGCCTGACGCTGGAGGACGACGGCAGCCCCAAACTCGACCTTGCCGGATGGATTACGATCGGCGCAGCTAAAAAACTATTTGCCGCTACGCGGCCAGATATTGGCGGGTGGTTCGCGCTGGCCACTAAACCTGACTTCAAGGCCATTCCGCTGAATGCCCGACTAAGCACCCAGGTACAAAACGAGCTGCGCCGCGACAAATCCCATAACATCATCGCCACCCTACCCGGCACGACCCGGCCAGAGGAATACGTCGTTTATACCGCGCACTGGGACCACATCGGTGTCGGCCCGGCCGTCAACGGCGACTCCATCTACAATGGTGCGTTGGACAATGCGTCGGGTACTGCCCAGCTTTTGGCCATCGCCGAAGCTTACAGCAAACTGCCCGAGCCACCAGCACGCACCGTCGTTTTTCTCTTCGTTACCGCCGAAGAACAGGGCCTCTGGGGCAGCGACTACTACGTCCGAAATCCGATCTTCCCCCTGGCGAAAACTGTGGCGAACATCAACATCGATGGCATCAACCCCATCGGCCCAGCCAAAGACCTGACCATCACCGGGCGGGGCCATTCCGAAATGGATGACCTGGCAGCTAAGGAAGCGAAGGCCCAGGGACGCTACGTCCAGGCAGACCCGGAACCAGAGAAAGGGTATTTCTATCGCTCTGATCACTTCAACTTTGCCAAAGCAGGTATCCCCGTACTGTATGCTGCGGGAGGTTACGATCACGCCACATTGGGCCGCGACTACGCCAAGAAAAAACAGGCCGAATTCGTCGCCACCCGTTACCACCAGCCATCAGACCAATACTCCTCTGGCGACTGGCCACTCGGTGGTGCCATGCAAGACGGCGAACTGCTGTTTAAGCTCGGCCTCGGCCTGGCGAATGGTGAGGGCTGGCCTAAGTGGGATAAGGCGTCGGAGTTTTATAAGGAGCGGTAAGTTGGGTTGCTTCGTGAGGGGTTTCTGCTTCGAATCTAATTTGGATTACTGACTAATAGCGGTCCATCAGGTCAATTGTGGCACAATGCTATAAAACATGGCAGCACGTCACACCTCCCTGCCGGGGGCCTTCTTTTGACGCAGCAAAAATGCCTGGCTGTGCTGGTGACTTGTCGGCTAACGAAGCCCCAAAAACTTAAAAGAAAAAAACTCGCGTCGAAGTTTTACGCCGTGCTTTTGAGCCTCTTGGCTGCCAAAATTCGAAGCCAAAGCTCCATCTCATGGCGCTCAAACAGTTTTTCTTTTTTAACGGTTTTTGCGCCTTCGTTAACCGGCCACCAGCAAGGCCGTCCTTCGGAAGTCGAAACTGGGAATTCCATCCAATACCACAGGGCTTACCGACAAAGCATTAGACTTGCAGGGGGTTGAGTGGCGAGTTTTTGCATTTTAGTTCATCAGGGGGAGCATTTGTGATCAGCCGGGGCCACAGCCAAAGGCTTTTGCTACTTTTGGTCTTCAAAAGATAGGCCCCCGGCAGGGAGATATGACGGGATCCTCGGCATTAAAAAGCCTATCTGTAAAGTGCCAAAATCAAACTTGACACACCACTAGCAGCCTGTCGGGGAGAACCGAATCTGAGCCAACGTGAGCCATTTTTGTGGTAGATGACTGGTGAATTCGGGAGTTTAACGGGTTAAGTGACTGAATTCGCTGGGAAATCTACCGCAAAAAGGGCCGCTTTGGGACGATGAGCGTTCTCTCCGACAGGCTGCTAGTAAAGTGTAAACTAAATTTACACTGTACTAGCGGCTGCTCAATCGCTATTTCATCTCTTCCACGAACAAATCTACCGCTTCGTTGATCACCTTAAACTGGCGTTCAAGCGAACCAATGAAGTTATCGGGCTTGTCTATGAACATCTCCACCGTGATCCAAACGTTGTCGTTAGTCGCGTAGGCCTTAGCCACTTTTTTCGTTTTATTCACTTCATTGATGGCTTTCAAAACCTTGAGGCGCTCCAGCGCTGACTCAATAGGCCAGATGTTAGGCAGTACCAAGCGATAGAATTCGGTATCATTTTCATTAACCTCCAGAAAGTAGGAACGGTCTTTGTACTCAAACTGGATGTCGCCGTCGCCGTCGATTTCTCCATCAACATTAATCTGATCAAGAATTTCGAGAAAGAGCTCCTGCAGCTCCGTTTCAGATTGTGCCGCCAGGGGAAGGGTAAAGCCGGTGATAAGAACAAGTGTGATTAAAATTAAGCGGGAAAATTTCATTGCTAAGTTTAGTTTAGGGAATGTGAGAGATTGGCTATTCCTGGTCTTTTGCATCGTTATACTACTGTCGGTCACTTGAGGTGAAAACGTGTTCGCGCCAGCGAAAACGGCCCTCCCAATGGCTGCCAGTAGGCCCCCCCCTTGCGGTCGCCCCTACTGGCAAACCTTTCACCTCGTGTTCCCGACGGGAGTATAGCGCAATAAGAACAAGCCAATATTATTTAGGCTAAAGGTAGGGCAGGCGAAGCTTTAGGTCAAATACCTTAGTTCTCGCTAAGGTATTTACCCTACGAGGGTACGAGGAAGGAAGCCTACTCCACCGTACTCCCCAGCCTGACTTTTACCTCTATTTCCCGTTCATCCCGCACCACTTTGAGTTGAACGAATTCGCCGGGATCATACTTTTCCATTTCCAGAAAAACTTCGGTATTGGTCCGAACGGGTTTACCGTTGATCCCCAAAAGGACGTCACCCAAGACCAGGTTTCCCCGCTCATCCCGGCTGATGCCGCGAATACCGCTAGCAACTGCCGGGCCGGAAGGGGAAAGCTTATAAAAGGCTAATCCGGCACCACGTTTCAGCATATAAAATTCGGCGCCTAGGGTAGCCCGGCGGGTCTCACCGTAGCGAATCAGATCGGGGATGACCGCGCGAACCACATCTACCGGAATACTGAACCCGATGCCTGCGGAAGCACCGGAGGGGCTGTAGATGGCGGTGTTTACGCCGATGAGCAGGCCTTTACTGTCGAGCAAGGGCCCACCGGAATTACCGGGGTTAATGGCAGCATCTGACTGGATCACCCCGGCAATCGGGACGTTGGCCTGGCTGTTGATCTCCCGATCGAGGGCGGAAACAATGCCCGTTGTCAGGGTTTGGTCGAGGCCAAAAGGGTTGCCGATGGCGTAGACCGCCTGCCCCACCCGAATGCCTTCGGAAGTACCTACCGGGATGGGTTGCAGCTCCCGCGCCGGAGCGTCTACCTTGAGCACGGCCAAGTCTTTCTCTTTGGCTACGCCAACCAGGGTGGCTTCGTAGCTCTCGCCCCCCGCCAGGGTAATAATGGCTTTGCTGGCCCCCTTAATTACGTGATAATTGGTGATAATGTGCCCGGAATTATCCCATACGAACCCAGAGCCAGAGCCCGCCTCCACCTCCGTGATGTCCCTAGTCCAGAAGCTGCGACGCTGTTCCTTGGTGGTGATGTAACAAACGGAAGGGGAAGCGGCTTCGAAAAGCCGGATGGTATGCAGCTCCGACGGCATATAGTCGAGGGCTTCCTCCATGGTTAGGGAAGTATACGCAGGTCTATCTCCACGATTCACCACCGGCGTTTCGGAAGTAGCCACCATCTGTTCCGCGGGCGCGAACGCAGGTGCAGTGGGGAAGACGTACCGGCCGGCAGCGAACGCCGCCAGGATAATAAGGAAGGAAAGCAGGAAATTCTTCACGTAGAGGTATGTTTGGTATGGAACCTCTATAACATAGGAAAGCCGGGTTTCGGTTTATTCCGTTAATAAACCTTAACGTTCCACGTACTTCAACCCTGTAGGTCAGCGTTTTGGTGCGAGCGCGGGATGCAGGGGAAGCCATACAATTTATAACACAAAGCCCCGCCACTCCATCTTCAGGAGCAGCGGGGCTTGTTCCGCAGCCTTCAGGCTGCTGTTCAACGGCCTTCAGGCCGCAGCGTTACTTAACAACCACCATCTTCTTAGAAGCAGTGAACGCACC
>JBLHRW010000056.1:0-17739 GCA_047626445.1 Neolewinella sp. | reverse complement strand
AAAACTGCGGGTTGTAAAGATGTGTGCAGTCCGTAGGGCTTCCCCCCGCCCAACTGGCGAAAATTTTACCGAAGGTCGAGGAGGGAGCTTCGCTGCTGCCTGCGGCGGCGCAATCGGTGTGTTTGCCGGGCATTGCAGGTCGGAATACAATTCCTCCACCTTGATCTTGTGGTAGCCATGGATTTACCGACCATTTATATCCTTTTACATGGAATTCTTGTGATGGTATGGAGCAGTGTCCACCTTTGTTAGAGCGAGCGGGCAAAGGGTTCCGCCCGATAAAACAAATTCAACTATGTGTTATCGACATGCCGGTTTCCTTCTACTTTTTACCATGCTTCTGTCTGGAGGGGTCATGGCCCAAATTCCTTCCTTCAGCCCGCCCGGCAACATCAGGCAGGAAGTTGGAAATGCCACCATCGAGTTGAAATATGAGCGTCCGCAGGCCAGAGGTCGGGTGATTTATGGTGGGCTGGTCCCTTGGGGTAAATTATGGCGTACCGGTGCGGGTGCTTGCACCAAAATCCGTTTCAGTAAGCCGGTAACGGTGGGCGAACAGCCAGTGCCATCCGGCCTATACTCCCTCCTCACCATTCCCGGCAAGGACGAATGGATGGTCATTCTAAATACGGATACGACCTTATACCGCGGCGACAAACATGACCGGAAAAAAGACGTAGCGCGGTTCCGTGTTCGGCCCACCACCACGTCGCGGCATTACGAAGCGTTGACCTTTGATATCGAGCTGGAAGGGGAGAACGCAAGGCTATACATTTCCTGGACGGATACCCAACTCAGCTTCCCGATTGCTACTTCCACTGAAGCTGAAACCATGGCGTACATCGACGGTCTTTTTACCCGGCCATTAAGCGACACCCTGAACTACACCTATGCTGCGGAGTATTTGTTCTTCGGCCGTAAAGACCTGCAAAAGGCCCTCAAATTGACGGAACTTGGTTTGCAAGCCGGAAAAGGGGGCTATGTACATCGAATGCGCATGGAGCTATTCGAATACCTGGGGCATAAAGACAAGGCACTGGAAGAAGTCCGCGCGGCGGTCAAATTCCGGAAGGCGAACCCGCTTGATGCGGAGAACCAGGCCTGGGATTTGAGGGAATGGGATAACCATGAGCAGCGGTTGCTTCACAGCTTGGAGTGAAATGGGGGGCTTGGATTTTTATCATGAAAGGTAGTAGGATAGGCACATAGGGCACAAAGAGCACAAAAGGCACAAAGAGCACAAAAGGCACAAAAGGCACAAAAGGCACAAAAGGCACAAAAGGCACAAAATTAGGGCGCTTTGGGCGGTCCTGCTTTTGTGCTTTCTGTGTTTTACGTGTCTTCTGTGCCCTTTGTGTCAGTAGTCAGTTAGCTTGTCTAATACCCAGCAGACCCCCGCTTCTCAAACGGCGGCCGCTTAGGCGTAGGCGCCGGATTGGCCTTCATGCTTTTCATGATCTCCAGAATAGCCCGTTCCAGCTGTGGGTCTTTGCCGGCCATAACTTCAGCTGGGTACTGCTCCACCTCGATGTCGGGGGCAACGCCCTCGTTTTCGACGCGGTAGCCGTCTTTGTCCCAGAAACCGACGTTGGGGGCCGTGACCGATCCACCGTCGATGAATTCAGGGTAACCGAGTACGCCAACCAGGCCGCCCCAGGTCCGCTTGCCGATGATGAGGCCGAGGTTGTTCTTCCGCCAGAGGTAGGGGAAGAGGTCTCCGCCGGAACCGGCAGTCTCGTCCGTCAGCAGCACCTTAGCCCCATGGATGGCGGCAACGGGCGCATGCTGATCCTTGCCGTAACGGTAGGTCCAACTGTTCTGGTAGGGGCGCATCAGGTGCTCGATGTAGTAATCGGCAATCTGACCACCGCCGTTGAAGCGTTCGTCAACGATGATCGCCTTCTTGTTCACCTGTGGGAAGAAGTAGCGCTTGAAGTACTGGAAACCACCGCCACCGGTGTTGGGGACGTACACGTAGGCCACCTGGCCGTTCGTCGCTTCATCCACCTTTTTGATGTTGCCTTCTACCCAGTCCCGGTTACGAAGACCGTATTCATTGCCAACGGGGGTAACCATCACCATACGGGAATCGCTGCCATCGGCATTGGGGCCAACTTTCAGCGCTACCAACCGGTCCGCTTTTTCTTCGAAGAACTGGTACAGGTTATCGGAGGCTGTAACTTCTTCGCCATCGACTTCCAGCAGGTATTCTCCCTCCTTTACGTTGACGCCGGGCTCGGTCAGCGGGGAACGAAGGCTCCCGTTCCAGTTCAGTCCGCCGTAGATTTTTTCGAAGCGGTACCGGCCGTTGGCCACCGCGTAGTCAACGCCCAGGAGGCCACCGCCCACGCGAGAGGGGCTGTTTAGCCTGGTGCCCCGGCTGCCGAAGCGGTGGTGACCAACGCCAAGTTCAGAGCCCATCCATTCCATGACGCGGTAGAGGTCCGGGCGAGTTTTTACCTGCGGCAGGAACACCTCATATTTCTTCTTCATCGCTTCCCAATCGACGCCGTGCATGCCCGGATCGTAGAAGTAATCCCGGTTCACCCGCCACATCTCGTTGAAGATGTTACGGAACTCGACCAGCGGCTCGATCTTGACCTTCATGCCGTAGCTGTCGGGAGATTTCAAGTCCTTAGCAGTGGGGTTGTTGATGTCGGTGACCGCCCATTGACCCCGGCTGCCAACAAAGAGGTGTTTTGCATCACCCGTGACTTCAAACCAGGAAGCCGGCATGAATTCCTTGTCTTCACGTTCTTCCAGGGAGTAGCGGTGTAGGGTAGATCCTTCATCGTTGCGGGAGAGGTAGAGCAGCTCACCATCCTTGGCGGATTCCAGGTTGGAGTAATTACCGTTGCCGATTGGGAGGTGGACGATCCGGGTCTCCAGGCCATCGAAATCGATGCGCAGGGCTTCGTCTTCCTTGTCCTCCGCTTTGCTGTCGTCAGCGTCTTCTTCTGCACCTGCGTCCTCGCCCTCCTCTTCTTCTTCTTCTTCCTCCTCTTCAGAAATTTCTTCGAGGTCATTGCGACGGATGAGTGGAGACACCTCGTCGTTTTGCAGCGTCAGCAGGTAAATGTCGTTCGTGAGGCTCATGTCGTTGCTCGATTGCTGGAACCAATTCAGGACCGGCCCCGCATCGGTAGAAACAGAGAGGTAGAGGTATTTGCCAGAAGCATCGAAAGTAGGGTCCGTAACGTTGGCCAGCGGATCAGAAACAGCTTTACTTTCGCCCGTAGAAAGGTTGTGAATGAAAGCCCGCTCGAAGTTCGTGCCCGTTATCTTGGAATAGGCCAGCCAATTGCCATCCTTCGACCAGGAGCCGAACAAATCCCGGAAATCTCCTGGAAAATAGGCGTCATCGGAATCGACTTTGCTCACCTTTCCGGAAGCCACGTCGAGGACGTAAAGGGCGCGGCCGTTGTCGACAAATGCAATCTTTTCGCTATCGGGAGACCAGTGCGGAAAGGCATAGAAACCGGAGCCGCTGAGGGTAATCGGGCGGGCCTTTTTCGTCTTGTTGTCGTAGAGGTGGAGGGCGTACTCCCCCGAGGCGTCGGAGAAGTAGGCAATTGTCTTGCCGTTCGGGCTCCAGCGCGGGTGTGTTTCGTGTACACCGGGGGTATTGCTGACATTAAAGACGTCGCCGTTCTCAACCGGTGCGGTGAGTACCTCGCCGCGGAAGTCGGCCACAACGCGCTTACCTGATGGGGAGGCACCGACGTTCCGGACGTTCCGGCCGCCAGAAATCCAGTAGGGGCGTACGTCTATGATGTCGGCTTTTACGTCGACATTCAGTTGGCGGTGCTTGCCGGTGGCGGGGTCGAATACGTGTAGGTAACCGGCCTGCTCGAAGATGAGCTTGCCGGCACCAGCCCGAATGTTGAGGATAGGGAAATCCTTGAATTTGGTCAATTGCTTGACGGCCTTGGTGCCTGGGTCGTATTCAAAGAGGTTGAACTCCTTATTGCGGTCACTCATGAAGTACACCTTCCCTTTGACCCACTGCGGCCGGGTATCGTTGCTGCCGCCTTCGGGCTTAGGAATTTCTACGACGGAATTATCCGCGAGGTTCATTATCCAGATGCGGGCGATGGTGCCGCCTCGGTAGTTTTTCCACATCGTGAAGCGATCGCCCAAAGGGGTATACGCCAGGTATTTTCCATCGGCGGAATAGGAGGCATGGTTGATGGTCGGGATGTCGAGCGGCGTTGCCGTGCCGCCATCGATGCCAATGGTGAAGGCCTGATTGAAGCGGTTGGTGAAGGCTTCGCGGCGGGAGGTGAAGAGAATATTTTTGCCGTCGGGGGTAAAGTCGCGGACAATATCTGGACCGGGGTGCCAGGTTATTCTTTGGGGGATACCACCTGTGGTGGGGACGGTAAACACGTCCACGTTACCGTCATATTCGGCGGTAAAGGCGATCGTTTGACCATTGGGGCTGAACACTGGCGCGCCTTCGACGCCATCGTCAATGGTGAGGCGTCGGGGGTTCTCTCCGTTACTGTTGGCCACCCATAGGTCACCTGCGTAGGAAAAGGCCACATGATCTGCACTGATGGCGGGATTGGAGAGCAGCCGTGTTTGGGCATTAAGCGAGAGTGCACAGCACAAAGCGGTGAACATAAATAGTAAGCGAAGTTTCATATGGGGTGGTTTGGTTGGGGGTGTGGAAGATAGGGTAATTATGGCTAAATACGCGAATTATGTACTTGTTGGTGGCAGGTTACTACAACTTTTTAAAAAGTTGTAGTAACCATTAGTAGGGGGCACTTCTGAAGGACGCGTCGGGTTGGTTAAGGTTGCTTAGCGATGTTTTTTTTGGCGCGGCCGCAGGTGCAGGGGAGGGTTAAAGGAGCAATAGTGGGGTTGATTCATCCATCACGGCTTTAAGAAATTTAGCTGGCCCCGGTCGAAGCTACCTCCGGGAGCGAGCCATCATGTCGGCCTCCGGCCGCGTAGGTTTCGCGTTGCCGCAGGCAAACGCGACTGCTCGGGTGCGGAGCGCCCTTCGTCCGGGCCTACCTTTCTAAAAAAAAATCTTACCTCCCCCGTGATTTTTCCACCCACCCCCACGAGTAATAGACAAAACGATTCCATGCCAGGCTCTCCTGCCAACATCACTTACCTTACCTCTACATCCGGAAGTCCACCGGAAAACACCAGCACTATGACCAAAGACGAGGCCCTTTCGGCTTCTTTTCTAACCATGATGGAGGGCCACCGTGCCCTCCTGTACCAGATCATCCGCACTTACTGCCCCGATGCGGCCCGCCGCGCGGGCCTGGCCAACTTCATCGCCCTCACCCCACTGGGTGGCTACCCCGGAACCGACGATGAAGGGCGGACGATACGACGCCACGGTACGACGAAGCAGCAGCCACGTTGGCCTGGGAGCGGGCGATTGCTTTTTTTAACGAACATTTGCGGTAAAGGGGCAACTGTTTCCATAAAAGCTTTTCTTTGCACCAGAGCAATCGCAAGAGCGGTAAAGACAGAGCGTTACTTAAAAAAGCGCACATCGTTTTCAACATTTCTTCCCCATGAGAAGGCTGTAAGAGCGAGTTTTGCGCTTGCCCTATTTTTTACTACTAAAAGGTGCCTGTTAGGTTGCCTAGATATGTGTTTGAACTGTTTTTCTAAACCTACTGACAAACTTTTAAGAATGACCTTTCGCCACTTCCCCACGATCGTCTTATTCGCCATCCTCGCTTTTTCTTGCGATGGGGACAAAGTTGAAATGATAGCCGCTTTTGATGAAGTTGAGGCACTTGCCCAATCAGACGAAAAAGAAAAACTATACGATTATCTCGATCAGGAATCAATTGCACTGGTTGACATTTTTACGGATACCTCCTACATGAAGTCGGAACTGTTTCTTAACTATGGAGCAATGAAAGGACTTGAAATTACCGCTAGTGTCTACCAATATGAGGTTGGTGATTTACTTGATTTGGTCGCTAAAGACAAATCCTTTTTCTTCTTCTATCAGGCATTGAGCGGTGTGCCACTTTTCAATATTTTCGGAGAAACGAAAGTGTTGAAAGACCAAAGCGAATCAGGCCCGAAAGGCTACGTAACCGTTGCTACACGGGTGAATGAGACTGCCTGGCTGACGAGTAAAGTCATGATGACTAAGGAAGGTGAGGAGTATAAACTTAACTTAATTAGCCTCATGAAATCTCGGGAAAAGATATACGGGCAAGAATACCGGGCTTTTCGAAACAGCTTCTCCAATCTTGACGGCCGTACAATGATGCAGGCTTTTATCGAAGAGAGAACTAAGGAAGAACACCAGTTGAAAGAGCTTACTTATCGTCGGCAGTAAGTCAGGGCTTTCATAACAACACCACCCTTGTTATGACGAAGTGGCTGTAAGATTGGCTTTGGAGTGGAGGGCCGCATTTTTTAATGTAAAATCGTGGTAGCGTAGGTGTCGATTCAAAGTTGCCAATTCATTTTTTTGCTAAAACGTAATCCCTTATGAAGTTCGCCCGTCGGCTACTCCTGCTCCTACTAATAATGGCCATTTTCCTCGGAGGTTTTGCTACTAAGATGTACAACGCTTTAGGTACGCCCGTCGCCCATGATAAAGCTGCGGAGTACATCACCATCGACCAAGGGTTGGGGGCAAACCGCATCCTGCAGATACTGGAGGAAAATAAAGTGATCCAGGCGCCACTAGCCACCAAACTCTATCTACGGTTCTTCGACCAGGGTACCCCGCTCCAGGCGGGCGATTATCTGTTCCCCTCACCGATCAGTCCTAAAGCGATATTGAAGAAACTGAGGGACGGAAAAAAACGCACTAAAACACTGACCATTCCCGAGGGTTGGACCCGCTTCGAGATTGCTAAGCGCCTGGTGGCCCGGTTTCCGGTAGAACCTCCAGTAACGGAAAAAGAGGTGCTGGCCATGATGGACGACGTTAGCCTGATCAAAGACATAGCGCCCAAGGCAAAGAACCTCGAAGGCTATTTGTATCCGACCACCTACGAGATCGAACTAGGGGCACATCCGAAGTCAATCATCGTTAAGATGGTGGATCAATTCAAATCCGTCTGGGAACCTGAATGGGATGCACAGGCAAAAAAGATTGGAAAAACCAGGGAGGAGATCGTCACTATTGCTAGCCTCATTGAAAACGAATCGAAAGCAGATGTCGAAAGGGCGTTAGTGGCTTCGGTGATCTATAACCGACTCGATCAGGGCATCAAACTAGGCATCGATGCGACGAATGTCTACATCGCTAAATTACTCAACCGGTGGGATGGGATCATCCACAAAAGTGACGTCGAGGTAGACCATCCCTATAATACCCGTAATATCTATGGCTTACCTCCCGGTCCCATCAGTTCGGCCAGCAAGTCTGCCTTTAAAGCGGCCCTGAAACCAGCAAAAACCGACTTCATCTACTACGTGCTCAACGTGGAGAAAGGAGATGGTTCTCACCATTTTTACGCTACTGCAGCGGGGTTTGTTGAGGGGAAGGCGGCCTACCAGCGCTGGTTGGCTAAGCAACGGTAGGCGGGAGGTTTAAACTGGTGGTGTGAAAGATTAATGCTGGCGCATTAAGTGCTGGTAATTTGTCCCTTTTCTCCGCGCAACTCTTCTTCTTCTTTCTCTCCGCACTCCAATGACGGCCACTCGGTGCTTCCTCGGTGCCTCCCTCCGTGCTACCCTCTGTGAGAAATTTAGCTGCTTTAGCAGCTCCTGCTACGCCTGTTTCATTTTCTTGAAATCAATCAGCCGAGTTGCTCCGTCATACCTGCCTGCCGGGGGCTGACGGGAGGTTAGTCGTTGAAAAATACGTCAAACAGGGGTGAATCTACCTGGCATCGCATGAGCGTTCGCTATCCTTACGCAACGACGTGTGTCCGGCTCGAATAAAGCCAAAATTCGCTACGGCTGCGGCCTGACAGATTGAACAGCCTACGTCTAGTAGTGTTGTAGGGCTGCCGCAAGGTGGTGCTCGCTACGCTCGGGTGGTAATTGCTTCCGCAACTTGATAACTCCACCACCTATCTTTAGGCAGACCAATCGAACCCCATGCGAAGTATCATTTTTATCTGCTGCTCCTCCTTCTTTTCTATGATGAGCCTTGCGGCCCAAACAGCATCAACGGACTCCGTAACGCTTGCCACCGTAATGGAAGCGTACGGTGCCTGGGATCCTTATCCCGACGGGCAGGCCTGGAGAACCACCAGGGGGCGCTCCTTAAAAATAGAGGCTGAAGAGTTGCAGTCGATGCGCGCCCGGGTGCCCGCAGCAGACCAGCTTTCCGGTACACAAAGGATCAATCGGGACCTGCTGCTGCACGTTCTAGAGGACAATATTTACCAACGGGAATTCGGGGCACATCGGTTCCCCCTCGACGCAGAAGGTGGCTTCCTGACTTCCGTGGTGTACCGCATCCTCGGCCAGCGGGTGAATTCTGACGAAGGCTTCACGCACTACAAGGAAATGGTGCAAGGCCTGGGAGACTACTTCGCAGATCAGATAAAAGTGATGCGAGAAGGGCTGAAAGCCGGTAAAACGGATCCCCGGCTGGTGGTGAACAACTGTATTGGCCAGATCGAAAGACAGTTGGCCACACCGGTCGAAGAGAGCATTTTTCTGCAGCCAGTGCTTGATGATACGGCGTGGACGCAGGTGCTGACCAAGGTGGTGGAGCAAGAAACCTACGCGCATTACCGCGAGCTGCGGGACTTCCTGAAAAACGAGTACCTGCCCAACCTTCGGCCCGGCATCGGTATTTCCGAAATTACCGACGGTAAGGCCTACTACCGCCAACGCATTCGCTATTTCACGACCGACGACGTAACCCCCGAAGCTGTTTTCGCCATCGGCCAGCGAGAGGTCACTCGCATTAGGGCCGAGATGGAAGCCATCATTGAAAATACCGGCTTCGAGGGCTCTTTTGCTGATTTTTTGACCTTTCTGCGGACCGACGAACAGTTCTACCCAAAGACACCGGAAGAGCTGCTTCGGCATGCTGCCTGGATCACCAAGCGGATGGAAGGAAAGCTGCCGCAATACTTCAACAAGCTGCCCCGAATGCCGCTTACGGTGGCGCCGGTGCCAGACGCTTTAGCGCCAACTTATACCACCGGGCGTTATTCTCCAGGGTCTTACCGAGGTCGGAAAGCCGGTGCCTTTTGGGTTAATACCTATGACCTGCCCAGTCGACCACTCTACGTATTGCCAGCCCTCGCCCTGCATGAAGGCGTACCTGGCCACCACACCCAGATGATGCTGGCCGCTGAACTGGAAGGCCTCCCGGCCTTCCGCAACAACCTTTACCTCTCCGCCTTTGGCGAAGGCTGGGCCCTGTACTGCGAGTACCTCGGAAAAGAAGCCGGCATCTATGAAACGGAATACGAAGAGTTCGGCCGCCTCGTCTACGAAATGTGGCGCGCCTGCCGCCTCGTTGTTGACCCAGGTATGCACTACTTTGGCTGGAGCCGGGAGAAGGCCGTTGATTTTCTCGCGTCGAATACTGCCCTCTCCCTTCACGAAGTCAATACCGAGATCGACCGTTACATCGGCTGGCCGGGGCAGGCCGTCTCTTATAAGATGGGCGAACTTAAAATCCGGGAGCTCCGTAAAATGGCCGAAGCCAAGTTGGGCGACAAATTCGACCTGCCGGCCTTCCACGACCTGGTCCTCGCCAATGGCGCAGTAACGATGCGGGGGCTGGAGGCGTTGGTGGAGGAATGGGTCCTGGCCAGCGGCCAGGTGTTAGAAACTAGAAACTAGAGGGCTAGCTCCTAGTTCCTAGCTCCTTAGCTCCTAACTCATCATCTCCCGATAGTAAACAGCTTCCGTAAGCTCAGCCCAAGGGCCGGCCTTACGTTGGAATTCTTTTATGGAAGCATATACCCTTGCGGCAAACGGATCGGAAGCAGCATATTCTGCGATGACCTCATCTGAGGCCACGCGGGCTTCTTCGATCAGTTCTTTGGGGAAGGGGGCGATGGTGAGCCCTGGCACCACCCGGAGTTTTTCCAGGTATTCGGCGTTTTTAACTTCTAATTCGGAGATGGTGTAGAGGTTGATGTAGTGGGTGGCCATCTCGAAGATGCGCTGGAGGTCCTTTGGAAGTTCTTCGTATTTGTCTTTATTGATGAAGAACTCGAAGGAAGTTCCGGGCTCATGCCAGCCGGGGTAATAGTAATATTTGGCGATCTCGTGGAAGCCCATGATGTAGTCGTGGTAGGGGCCTACCCATTCGGTTGCGTCGATGATGCCGCGCTCCAGGCCGGTATATAGCTCGCCTCCGGGTAGGAGGACGGGCGTGCCGCCCATCCGCTCCAGTACCCGCCCGCCGAGGCCAGGCATACGCATCTTTAGCCCTTTGAAGTCTGCTGCAGAACGGATCTCGCGATTGAACCACCCGCCCATCTGAACGCCGGTATTTCCGCCTGCAAATGGCACCAGGTTGTACTCCGCGTAAAGCTCTCTCCAAAGTTCAATTCCTCCACCGCTCATCAGCCAGGCATTCATCTGCTGGGCGTTGAGGCCAAAGGGGAAGCCGGCGAAAAATTGGGCTGCTGGTGCCTTGCCAGCCCAGTAATAGGCTGCTCCGCTACCTACTTCAGCGGCTCCTTGCCGGACGGCGTCGAAAGCTTGCAAGGCGGGGACCAGTTCGCCACCACCGTAAACGGTAATGTTCAGTCGACCACCAGACATCTCACGACACAAATCGGCGAGTAGCTGACAGCCCTCGCCCAAAACCGGAAAGCCGGGTGGCCAGGTAGTTACCATCTTCCAATCGAAAGTTTCACCACTGACGGTAGCCTGCGCTGTTTGGGCGTGGCCTTCTCCGCCCATCAGGCGCAAGAATAAGGGCAGGCCGATGGTGCCTGCTGCCAGGGATTTGAAAAAGGAGGAACGGTTCATGGTGGGAAGTTACGGTTTAGCCCAAACAAACTATTGAGGCAGAAGGAACTTATGGGTTGGCCCATTAGTTAAGCCTCCTTCACCATGTCCTGAATGCTGAGCAATGCTTAAGCGAAAGCAATTCTCAATTCTCCTTTGTGGTGAAACAGACTGGCCGTTTCGCCACTCTTTACCTTGAAGGTGAGCTTACCAGCAACAAAATCAGGCCTGGATACTGGTGTGCAAAGCTGATCTATGATCGCTCTCTCAGAAGAAGAGACGGCGGAGCGGTGCTCATCAAAGAAAGTGTGAAAACCTGCCATTAAGGCCTCTTTAGAAGTAGGGTTGGCCAAGGAGCCCGCCAGTAATGGGGAAAAGCCAGTAAGACCTGCGGCGAGTACAGGAACGGTGGCAACGAAATTACGTCTATTCATCAGTAGAGTGTGATTAGTGAAGTGAGTAGAGAGCTGGTTGAAAACTGAAAATACGGTGTTGAAATCTGTGCTTTCTGGGTTAAAGCTAACCTTATCTACTACCATCTGGGTAAGATGTAGCCCAGATTTGTTTTTAATGGTAAGTTCTATAATGGGGTCTTGTCTCATTTATCTACCTTGAATGAACGCCCGGGGAAGAGAAAAACTTTAATCATCAACTTAGGCTAATCATTGCAACACCAGATTCAAGGCTACAGGGACCAACCTGCTTAAATTCAGCACCTTACTAACTTCGGTGGTTAAGGCGCTGTGTTTTTGTCCTATCTTCGCCCACCCAAATAACTTTTCTGTGGCCGATAGCGCAATCCTATTAATACATTGTCCCGACCAGCCGGGCCTCGTGGCCCTGGTAACCGAATTCGTCCATAAAAACCGTGGAAACATTCTCAACCTGGATCAGCACGTAGACCATGAGCTGCAGCATTTCTTTATGCGTGTGGAGTGGGACATGACTGATTTCCTGATTCCTGCGGAGAAGATCAACGAATACTTCTCTACTCTAATTGGTGCGGCACATGAGATGAAGTGGACCTTAAAGCTCACTAACCATAAACCCCGGATGGCCTTGTTCGTAAGTAAGGCCAGCCACTGCCTTTACGATATTTTACAGCGCTTCGGTACCGGAGAGTTCGATTGTGAGATACCGGCTATCATCAGCAATCACGAGCAGCTGAAGTACATTGCCGATCGCTTCGAAATCCCATTTTATTATATTCCGATAACGAAAGATACCAAGGTCGAGCAGGAAGCAAAAACTAAGGAGTTACTCGGGGAACTGGAGGTTGACTTTATCGTACTGGCCCGTTATATGCAGATTCTGTCCAATGATTTCTGTAGCCACTACAACCACCAAATTATCAATATCCACCATTCTTTCCTGCCAGCATTTAAAGGTGCCCGTCCGTATCATAGCGCCTTTACCCGCGGCGTTAAACTCATTGGTGCAACGAGCCATTACGTAACGGCGGACCTGGACGAAGGACCGATCATCGCCCAGGATGTGGCGCAAGTCAGCCACCGAGATGGCATCGATGACCTCAAACGGATCGGTAAGGATGTAGAAAAAAGGGTCCTTAGTCGGGCCATCTATCTCCAGCTTCAGCACCGCGTGCTGCCCTTCGGTAATCGGACGGTCATCTTCAATTAATAACCAGCAACCACTAGTATAACCTGAAACTTCCCCACAATGATTAATGCCTCTAATATCACTAAAAGCTATGGTAATCTTCAGGTACTGCGCGGTGTTGATCTCCACGTAGCTAAAGGCGAAATTGTGAGCATCGTTGGTAAGTCTGGCGCTGGAAAAAGTACCTTATTGCACATTCTCGGCACCTTGGGCCGGCCTGACGGCGGTAGCCTGACCATTGGTGGAAAGGATGTTTTTAGCCTCTCAGACCGCCAATTGGCAGCTTTTCGCAACGAACAGATCGGCTTCGTTTTCCAGTTTCACCACCTGTTGCCGGAGTTTACGGCCCTGGAGAATATCTGCATCCCTGCCTACATCGCGAAAACTGATCAGGAGGCGGCAAGGCGTAAGGCCATGGAATTGCTGTCTTACCTGGGCCTGGCAGATCGGGCGGAGCACAAGCCAAACCAGATGAGTGGGGGAGAGCAGCAGCGCGTCGCCGTAGCCCGGGCCCTGATCAACTCTCCTGCGGTGGTTTTTGCTGATGAGCCGTCGGGTAACCTCGACTCGGGTAGCTCGGAAGAGCTGCATAAGCTGCTGTTTAAATTGCGGGATGACTTTGGCCAGTCGTTCATCATCGTTACCCACAACGAAGAACTTGCCCGGCTCAGCGATCGCCGATTGGTGATGGTGGACGGGGTGTTGTAAGGTAGGGTTTAGCTCGTTTTTGGGTGCATCTGTACTTGTCCGCTTTATCTGAAATCATTCTTTTCTGGGCGCGGCCGCAGGTGCAGGCAGCCCCTATCCGCGCCAAGTGCGCGGACCCCAAAGGGGAAGGGGATGAAAGAGCAAAGGGCCAGCTTGCCGAATGTGACCCAGATTGTACAATTACAATGGATTTATTATCTAACTTACAAATTATCACATACGAGTTGTATGGCAGGTAAAAAATGATAAAATGAGAAAGTTAAATGCAATCGGTCTAACAAAGGCTCAATCCAAAATTTTAGCAAAAAAACTAAACGTACTGTTAGCGGAGTATTCTATTTTCTACCAAAATGTAAGGGGCTATCATTGGAATATAAAAGGCGAAAAGTTCTTTGAACTTCATGTGAAATTTGAAGAGCTTTATAATGGTCTTTTATTGAAGATTGACGAGATAGCTGAACGGATTTTAACGCTTGGACATTCGCCAAACCATAAGTATTCGGTCTACGAGAAAATTGCTCAAATTAAAGTGAGCTCAGAAGTATCTGACGGAAAAAAGGCAGTTAGTAATATTTTAGCGTCCTTTTCTATAATCATAACGATGCAGCGAGAATTGCTGACGATATCGGAAGAAGCAAATGATGAAGGCACCAATGCTTTGATGAGTGATTATATTCGTGCGCAAGAAAAATTGGTTTGGATGTATTCTGCTTTTCTTGGTAGATAAGGGACGCCGTATAAATAACTTACTGGTTTTTGACCTGACGCTTTTGTTCTCACCGGATTTACAAATCCTTTGCATAGCCTCAGTTACGGAAATGATTTTTAAATTTGGGGAGGGCAAAATAAGGTGGTCAAAAGGCGTAAGTTATTTGTACGGCGTCCCTAAGGTTCTTATTCAGGGCAATCGCAAGGTCGCCGTGACGGACAGCTCGAGGATTGAGCGTGGCTACTGCCTGTGGTGGTACAATCCGAATGTTCGCCAGGCATTGTAGGTCGGAATGCAATGCCTCCACCTTGATCTTGCGATTACCCTGGATTCTTACTACCTAATACCTTAATGGTTCCCCATCCCCCGTACCTTCGCCGGTATGTCCAACCCCGCCTACAAGACGATCACCTACCGCGACCAACAATTTCACCTACCAGCCAACGCGCTCGGCGGGGAACGCGCTGCTCCCAAACTTAAGCCCGCCGATGAAATGCTGCTGGACTGGGCCTATGAAACTGCAGGAACCACTGAGCTGGAGGCGATCGGGATCTACCACGACCGGGCGGGCGTTCTTTGCACCTGCGTCCGCGCCCAAAACAAGCGCTTCGTTTCTAACAGCAGCCGGCACTATGACCTGCTGACATCCTGCTACCAAAAGAACGATCTGACGCCGATCCCCGGATCGACGAGCCCACTGGAGGAGCCAACGCAAGGGTTCAAGATCAACGTTTTGCAGGTGCCCAAGTCGCTGGAATTGTTTGAGCTGTACCTCCACCAGCTGGCTGCTACAGCAGGTCCGGAAACACAGGTAGCCTGTGCGTTTCAGACCCGCCACTTCACGCCGCGCCTGCTGGAAATTGCGGGTAAGTACGCCGGGGAAATAATACAAAGTCGTGCCTATAAGAAAGCCCGCTTGCTGCTCCTGCATGATTTCAAACCTACGGCACTGTCGCCCGTTCTGCTTAGCGAAGTTGTCTACGGGGACGTCATTTACCAACAGTATCCCGGGGTGTTCTCCGCCAGCCACATCGACTACGCTACCCAGTTTATGCTGGACGAGTGGGCAACGAATTCGCTATTGGCAGAAATCGATGCGCCCGGCGAAATACTAGATGTGGGCTGCGGTAATGGCATTATTGGCGATTACTTGCTGGCGCGGTACTCCGAAGCGAAGCTAACGGCAACAGAAATCTCCCACGTTGCCGCCGGCTCCGCCCGGCTTAACCTGGCTACCCACGGTTTTGAGGATCGGGCAACGGTCATGATCGCCGCTACGGTCAGGGAGGTGGAGCACCCGAAGCGATTCGACCTCATCGTCACCAATCCTCCTTTCCACGATGAATACCAGACGGATATCTCCGTCAGCCTGGAGCTCTTTAACGAGGCCAGTGAGCGACTTACGGCTACCGGCTATCTGGTGGTCGTGGCGAACCGGCACCTGAACTACCTCACCCATTTACGCCGGTATTTCGACGAGGTGCTGACGGTGGCAGAGAACGAAAAGTATATTGTGTACCGGAGTCGTTAGTGCTGGGGTAGGGGAGTCGTTTCAGGTAGGGCTGTTGAATTGGCCAGCACTTGCTCCCGTTTGATCAATTTCAACAAGTACTTCTTGAGCAGTTTCGGTGCTGACCAGATGAGGTCATGCTGCTTTCCTGCAACCATGTGGTGAACGACTTCTTTGGCGTTCACGAGTTTATCGCAGGAGTAGTAAGCATTGGGAGGGTAGATCAACCAATCGTCGGTACCATGTAAAATAACGGTGTTCGCCTTGATGTTGGCCCAGTTGTCGACCATATCCTCCAGTTGTTCCTGGTGGTTCAGCTTTTCGGAGTTGGCCGTTTGCAGGGAGCTGGGGAGCAGCCAGCTTAAACTCCAATGACTGGTAGGATGAGTGACCCAATACGTGTACTCTTCACGTGGTGCCGTGCTGGCGGATTGTAGGAGTAAGCCACTGATGAGGTCGGGGAAATCCATCGCAATACGTGCGCTTACCGTACCGCCATAGCTGCTACCGTGGAGAATAATGGGTTGAGCCGAATTTGCTTGTCGACTTTTGATGATGGCAGCCACGTTTTTTGCTTGTTCTTTCACGGAGGTCATGGGGATACCCAATCCGCTCCCACCATAGCCGGGGCGGTCAACGGCCAGTAGGTTGGCCGCTGCTCTCAGGGTGCTGTCGCGTAAGAGGTGGAACCAAAAGGCGCTGCTGGAGGGGGACCCGTGAATGAAAACGAGCATTGGTTTGTCTGGGTCTTCACCGAACTGGACGTAACGGATGTTACGACTCGGCCCTTTGAGGTAGCCGAAGGTAGCGTCGCCGAAATGCCCCTCGGCGATGGCAGCGGTAAGTTTGGCGTCGTCCCACTGATTGCGTACAAATGGCTCAAAACGATAGACTGCGTAGGCCAAAAACAGGATGATTGGCGTAAGTAACAAGAGGGCGAAAAAGCGTTTTCTGCGGGGCATACTGTTGTAACGAAAGACTGGCCCTACGCGTTTGACCAGGATTGTTATTTTGTCGTTAAACGGCTAATAAAAATTATGCGAGAAGTAAGCTGGTCTCCCAACCAAATGGAACACCTACCTTCGCACCATGCGCAAGATCTTCAAATTTATCGGTTGGCTAGTGGGCCTTTTCCTACTCTACATTGTTGGCTTTTTGCTGTTCGGGACTTTCACGGACTGGCAGCCGGAGGGAACAACTGCTCTTTCTCCAAGTGCAGGCCAGGTCGCGCCGGAACCCGTAATTCAGGATTCTGTCGTTAGCCTGCTGAGCTGGAATGTTGGCTACGGTGGCCTCGGAGATAAGGACTTGCTCTTTTATAACCAGCCGGCTGGCTTTTGGTGGACGAAGCCGGGAAGGGTGCGCATGTCGGAAGAACGCGTTAACTCAAACGTCATCGGGCAGGAAATCACCCTGAAGTCTAACCCTGCTGATCTGTACCTGCTGCAGGAGGTGGATACCGCCGCACGACGCAGCCATTATACCAACCAACTGGCAACCGCCCGCTCCGCCCGGCCCGACCACGCCGCCTACTTTGCCGCGAACTTCAAAAGCAAGCATATCCCGCTCCCGCTCTTCCAGCCCTGGGATCATTACGGCTATGTGGTCGGCGGCCTGGTCAATCTTTCCCGCCATCACCCCGTTGCTTCCGAGCGCATCCAATTGCCGGGGGAATACGCTTGGCCGACTAAGGTTTTCCAGTTGGACCGCTGCGCTCTTCGGCAAGCCTTTTCCGTTGCCGGTGGCAAGGAATTGGTGGTGTACAACGTCCACCTATCGGCCTACGATAAAGGTGGTGACATCCGCCGGCAGCAAATGGAGAAACTACGGGAAATGGTTCTGGCCGACTACGAAGCCGGCAACTACGCCATCGTCGGCGGCGACTGGAACCAATTACCTCCAGGGTTCAACTGGTTCAGCATGAACCCAACGGTCAAAGTTACCCAACTGCCAATGGCGATTGCTCATGATTTTATGCCTCCAGGCTGGAAGTACGCTTATGATCCTGGTACGCCTACCGTACGCAGTAGTGCTTACCCTTACGTTAAAAACAGGACACGGATCAAGGTCATCGACTTTTACCTACTCAGCCCCAACCTCAGGATCAAAGTAGTAAAAGGTTTGGACCAATCGTTTCGGTACAGCGATCACCAGCCGGTTTATGTGGAGGTGGAATTGTTGTAGTTCGATTAATAGTAGGGGACATCGTTTAGGGACGCGAAATAAATAAACCATGCTTCTTGACCGCCTTATTTTGCCCTCACCGCTCTTAAAAATTATTTCCGTAGCTACGGCTATGCAAAGAATTTTT
>JBLHRW010000055.1:0-18023 GCA_047626445.1 Neolewinella sp. | reverse complement strand
TGGGCGCGGGCCGGGGCAAACTGTTTTTACTGATCATCCTGGAAGGGTTGATGGTCGCCGTTATTGGTTATCTACTTGGCTTACTCCTCAGCCACGGCATACTGTCGCTGATGGCGGCGAATATTACCGATGATTTTCGGTACAGCCTCTCCCCCTGGCGTTTCCTGCCGGAGGAGATCTGGCTGTTGGCTGCAGCGCTGTTTATTGGTTTTTTGGCGGCGGTGATTCCGGCTATTCAGGCTTCTAGGACGGATATTGCGGAGACTTTGACTGGGACTGGCTAGTGTTGGGCGTTAGGAATATTTTTGCGTACTAATGCCACGTTTTGCACAATAGACTGATATTCCCAACCCCAAAACAAAACAACCCGCCTCCCAACAAAGGGAGACAGGCTGTTTTTTTAAGGGGAATTCAATTGTCGCCTACCAGCGCATTCAATGCTTAGGTAAGCGTAAAATCTGTTCCTACAATGCCATCAGGCCAACAAGAAGGCTGATGATCAACAAACCACCAGTAACGGCGGCAACCAACTCGGCTTTGCGGGCTGGAGGCATCGCACTGCGACGGGCATCCTTACGCATACCGGGGCCGGTGAGTGCGGCGGAAAGGCGACGCTGAGCTGGGGTCATACGGTAGGAATTGTTTGCGGGAATATTCTGTGATGCACGCATATTTCAATAATTTTCAAGGGGTTTTTAATAAAGGTTATAACGGATCGCCGTTTAGATGTACCCGGCAACCTCTCTTTTGCGCCGCAAAGATCGGTGTTTTCCCGTTCTGGCACAAGTTGAAACGAAATTATTGTTGGTTTGGTTGCGCCTTGAAAACCCTGTCCGGAATTATGTTCTGCAAAGGCTAAGGGTCAGGCAGTTAGCACCGTGTTAATGGCTATTTTCCCAACCATGTTCCGATCGCGAAAAAAGAACGAAATAACATTTTTTTTATCCCTCGCCGAGGATGTCGGTCACGTGGTTAAAAAATGCGCTATCTGGGGTAAAATCGGTGATGACGCGGTCTGCTCCGGCCTGCTTCAGGGCACCATGATCACCCTTCCGACGTACGCCAATAAGCGGGAGGTTCATTTTTTGTGTGGTGGTTACGTCCCAGATGGCATCTCCGACGTAGATGACGTGGGCAACGTCGTGGGCTGCGCGGGCTTTGTCGATGGCCTCAGTGAGGATATCTACCCGGCTAAATTTCCCATTGGCGTACCCGGCGAAAGGTTGGTCGGGCGGAATACCGACGTGATTAAGTTTAATCGAAGCGGGACGTTGCCAGCCACCGGTGGCAATTCCCGTAAGGAAACGATCGTCGTCGGTCAGCCGGTGCCAGAGCCTGGTTGCTCCAGGCACTTCCTTAAATTCTTCCGGGGTCAATGCACGGGAGGTACTTAAGCCTTCCAGGTAATGGTCTTCGAAAGTAAGCCGCTCGGTGTCGGATGGATAGCGCCCAAAGTGATCGTGATAGGCAGTACGGAAAATCACGTGATCGGTGACTTCCGTAAAATGGGTCCAGTCGATGGTAGGGAAGGGGAGGCCAAAAATGGCCTCGTAGCTGTTGGCAAAGCAACGACTGTCTATCTTTTCGGAATACAGTAGCGTGCCGTCGATGTCAAAAAGAACAAAAGTTTTCACTGGCGTAAGGTATATTGTCTTACATTCAAATACCCTATAATGAATAATAGTTTTAAGATTTTGTCTGATGTGATCCAATTGCTCTGGCCATTGATTGCCGTATTTACCTTAATCGTCAGTTTGCGGGCAAAGCAGCAGCACCCCGGGCAAGGTAGTACGTTGATGGTGGTGGGGGGAGCTCTTTCCCTATTTGTCTCGGCCGCTCAACTGGTAAGAAATTACGGGCTGCGTTATGGTTGGTTCGAATACGCTGACATTAAAGTGTTCTTCGACCTTACCGTTTTTATTTCCCTCGTCGGGCAGGTGTTGTTCCTGATTGGTCTGTTGATCCTGGTCAATTCGATCATTACAGTTGAGGAAAAGCCGATGAATAGGTCTCAGTGAATAATAGAATTGCTCCGCTGGCTCCATTTGCTGTGTACATCTTGGCGAACAAGCGCAACGCAGTGAGTGGCAAAAGCGGCAGCTATTCACGCATTCTATTCTTTCTTCATGCTCTAATTTTGGGCGCGGCCGCAGGCGCAGGGATAGGTAAAAGGCAAGGGGCGAATGCTACGTTCTCTGCTCCTTAACCCATTCTTTTGCACCTGCGGCCGCGCCTGAAAACCTTACTACCTTTTTACTATTTTACCCGTCCAGCTAAAGGTCTGCCCATCACTAATCCTAACGAAATAGAGCCCTGCAGGCTGTTGGCTAAGGTCGAATATTATTTGATTGCCTCGCATGAGCGATGAACCCACCAGCTGGCCTGCAGTGCTGAACACCCGAATCTGGGTATTGGCTGGTACCGGGGTGACGCTCTGAATTTCGAGTGCACTTTGAATCGGGTTGGCAAAAACGAACTGGTATCCTCCTGCATCTAATCGGCGCGTGGACGAAGGAGAACCAGACACAATACTGAGGTTATCGATCGTAGTCTTCACTAGACTGGAAACTATGTGCAGTTCGATCTCTCCGACAAAACCATCGCCAAGGCGCACCTCCACTTCCCGCAGTTCATTGCCGGTTGTTGATACCGGCTCCGCCAGCAAAGAGACGCCACCGCTGTACACGTCGGTAATATGCTGGTACATGTTCTGGCGCCTTGTGTAGCGGGAGGTGTCCTGTTGCGTAATGTCAAACGCCAGGTAAGGATTGTCGATGCTCCTAGCATCAACGCAAAGGGTGATGGTACTAAGCCGGGCATCTTCGCTGCTGACCGTGTTGTTCATGAATTCTCCTAACGGGATACACTCTTCAAGATTATAGAAGGACTGCTGTTGAGATAGGACCAAAGCCTCCGTGCTGTAGTCTGCCGTACAGTTAGGACATAGTTCTACGGCCAACAAACGACGTGTCAGGGACTCGTCACTGAAATCTTCCACGGTTGGTTCATCGATGGAGGTCGCAAAATGGCTGCTGAAATCCTCTTCTAACAAGATGGTGGTCCCTTCATCGGTGAGGAAGGCGATTTCCAAAGAAACATCGTTGAGGTTACCCAAGCGGGCAAGGTCTACTTCCTGATGGATGTTGAAAAATGTTTCCCGACCTTCCGTCTCGTCAACGAAGGTCCGCTCGTAGATTACTTCGTCATCGGTGGTGCTGTAGGTAAAACGAATGGTGCCATTCGTGGGCTGCTGGCAGGTGGGAAGGTTCACGGCGTAGAACGATTCTACAATTTCCTGCGTTTCATCGCAGGGGTTTCCATAGTCGGTAGTGACAAAGCCCAGGCTTACTTCCGCCGTAGTATTTATGGTCATGAAGCTCTGAAAGTAGGAGGCGTAAAGCGTTATACTGTCTGGTGTGCTGAAGGTCAGGTCATTTATGACGAAAATGAAATCGGGGACATTGGTCAGTTGAAGCGCGACGGGTAACTCGAAGGAGTTTCCCGTACCATAGTCTTCTGTCAGCGCATATTCTACCAATACAACCGTGTCGAGGTATTGGGTTCCATCCACATTGTAATTGAAAACCAACTCTCCGTTGACTAAGGAACCCGCAGGTATGATGCTGTCACTATCGTTGATGAAAAGCGCGGAGAAGTCTTCCAGTTGCACCGGGCAATATCCGGAGCTCGCGGAGCCTTCGATGCGGTAAGCAGTAGTTAGTGCGATGTTTTGTTCGTCTACTTCTACGGGAGTGGTCTCGTCGTCGATTCCAACGGCCTTCCAGGCTTCGATCATCGAAGCGTAGGGCGCACTGTCTTCACCAAAAAGATCTGTTGCCGCCAACTTTGACAGCTCATAGGCCTCCAGGTAGCCGGAGGATTCCGTGAGGTAAGCCGTTTCCAATAAGTAGACGAGCTGTAAAGCACTGTCCATGCCGATTGGGGCTACGTCATAGTTGTAATTAGCCTGGTTTCTGCCGCTGTCGCCCTCGGCCAGGAGGTAAAACCAGAAATTGAGAACGCCACTTTTAGAGTGTACACCGGCGTTATCAGAGAGGTCGTAGCGCCAGAAATTACCTTTATAGAAGCTTGGATGGTTACGTAAGTTAGGGCGTTCCATTGAGCGGAAGTGACTACCACCGGGCCCTTTTACGATGAGTTTGCCAAGCAGCCAATTGAAATGCGGCTGATCGTAGTAATATTCAAGGCCTTTGCCCATGATGTCACTGATGCTTTCATTGAGGGCGCCAGACTCATTAAAATAGATCAGTCCGGAGGTGAATTGGGTTAGTCCGTGGGCAAATTCGTGGCCGACGATGTCAAAGGTGGTGAGGGCGGAATAGTTGACGCAGTCACCGTTGCCGAAGGTCGCTTCGCTCCGGTTCCAGAAAGCATTGACATAGGTATGCCGATTCATGTTGGCGACGAGTTCGAATCCCTCGTCATCAATACTGTTGCGGTTGAAGCGTTCCTGTAGGAAGTCATAAAATTTCACCGACGCGTAGTAACCATCGATCATGGCCGCCTGACCATCTTCGGGGTAGGCCCACTCGTTATCAGCATCGGTTGGCGTTAGGTCGTGATTCGAGATGTTGCGGGCGGTGATGCCTTTGCCCCGGCTCAGGTCCCGAAGCAGGTATTGGCCTTCGGCGATGGAATCAGTCGGGAAGGTCAGGTCTTGATGGTAATGACCATCGCCACGCCCGATTACTCCTTCCGTATTGATGTTACTGAGGGTGGCAATGGTTCGGCCGGTTTGTGCATCCAGAATTACGTCCATATTAACCGGAAGAGCTCCGCCTTCTGCTTCAATGGTGTAGATGTAAGCGAGCGTGTATGCTCCGCCTTTGGCTGGGAAGCGAGTGTTGGTGATAGCCTTGCGTACTTGCGTGATGTCGACCTTGCCAGCTGAAAACATGCCGCTACCGAAATCATCCGCCAAACGAGTGAATACTTTCAGCTTCGCCATGTTCTCTCCTTCCGCAATGGTGATCTTTCCACGTATGGGAACGTCGCTGAATTCGTGCAACAGCCCGGAGGTGGCATACAACTGGTCTTGCTCTAGGTGGTAAACAACGGTTCCGCCTAATACCCGCAGACCGTGATAGAACTGTTGGTATTTATGGTGTGTCTTGCCTTTCGGTGCGTTGTGTACGTATTGTTTTTGTAAGTGATGATTCCCGTTAAGACCAAACAAGCTCAAGTTTGTGATCTTATCATCTCCGCTAAAGGCATTGCTTTTGTCGAAGGTGTTAACGGATTTGCCGCCAGTTTGGGCGGCCAGCGGTAAAACGAAAAATAGGGTTAGGAGAATTGGGTAAAGTACTTTCATTATTGGAATTTAGGTAAAAGAGCTGCGATCTATTCGAAGCTTAGGGATGGGGATTAAATAAAACGTGATTCTTTGACCTGCCGCTTTTGTTCTCACCGTTCTTGAAAAATTCTTTGCATAGCCCTTCACCAATGAAACGCTTGCGTAGCTAAGGCTATGCAAGCGTTTCATCGGCTCGGTCAGCACCACGATGACTACGCTTCAATCAGGATAGTTATTAAATTGATGTTCCTTAAAGGGGATAGCAAGGTAAGGATAAATTGCAGTAAGACCGAGCGGATAATTGATTTTGAACGACAGTTTAGCTCGTTTTAACCATCAGGTATACTGATCACCAAGTTATCGAAAGGCAAGCCGTCGCCGCAGTCGTCACCGGCATTGCGGGTAACATTGATGGCGTTAGATAGGTCGAAACAACTGTCAAGGCCCACTAGTGGGCCAGATCTTCCGAGGGTAAATATTATATGCATATTGTTTGTCCTGCCGGCGCTTGTTTAAAACCCTATTTGCTGGTGCGATAATTAGATTGTGGCAAAATTATCCGGAGGACCTTGGCGGAACATATAGGAGGTATCACGCGACTTACATGCTTTTATGGTGAAAGGGGTAATGTTCTGATGGTCAAATTATTAGGCTTATTGATGCGGCCAACGAGGTTGCTGTTTATGCCGAGCGCAGCCGGTGTGCAGGTGCAAGGGAAGGTTTGGGTGTATTGTCCGGATGGCTACACCAGGCTTTGGTTTTTTAGTCCGCATAAATCTTTATGCCGGGTTCGTACATTTAAAAGGGCACGTATTCAATGGTACCTTACGGCCATTAACCCATCACCGTTAGTATGAAACGAACCGCATTAGTTGTCGAAGACGATCGTGACATTATCGAACTGCTCCAAATTCACATGGCTGACCTCGATTGTGAGCTTACGGCTATTTCTGATGGAAACGAAGGGTTAGCCGCTGCCCTAAAATACAGGTATGACTTGATCATACTGGATGTGATGCTGCCTGGGATGGAAGGGACAGAGATTTGTCGGCGAATTCGCGGCAAAGAAATTGCTACGCCAATTCTGATGTTGACGTCTAAATCTGAAGAGTTTGACAAGGTACTGGGGCTGGAAATGGGCGCAGACGATTACATCACCAAACCCTTTTCCATCCGGGAGTTCATTGCCCGGGTGAAGGCCCTGCTCCGCCGGGCCGAGCGCAGCCAGGCCTCCGGCCCGGCGGAAGACAAAGGCGCCATCTATGAATACGGAAACCTCTCCATCGACCTGGATAAGCGTCGGGTTACCACCAACGGTGTCCGGGTGGATCTCTCTCCCAAAGAGTTTGAGTTGTTGAGCCTGCTTGCCGCCAATCCGGGAAAATGCTACGATCGCTCCAAACTGCTGAACCTTATTTGGGGCTATGACTTCGATGGCTATGAACACACGGTCAATTCGCACATCAACCGGCTGCGTACCAAAATTGAACCAGACGTTCAAAAACCTACCTATATTCTGACGAACTGGGGGGTGGGGTACCGGTTTAATGAGGATTTGTAACTGTTGATGGTTGATTTATTTCCCATCCCTAAGGCAAATTTTCGACGGTTTTCATTTAAGCGTACCGGTACCTGAGCCTGTCGAAGGCGTCTATTCTAAGTCCATCTAAACATTTACGACGATTGCTTTTGGGGGACGCTTGTCTCTTGTCGCTTTCCTCTTGGAATATCCCCAAATCAACTTACCTTGCCGGCGCTAACCAATTATCTTGTTTGAACGTTTACTTTTGACTTTCAAATAAGACCTGAGCCTTAACCACGCCAACCAAATGCACAAACAAACCACGAACCATCTGCTGATGGTACGACCCCGGGATTTTGCCATCGGCAGCCCTACGCACATGGATAATCACTTTCAATCCGTTGCACAACCAGAAGACCAACGAGCCATTGCGGCCGCGGCCATCAAAGAATTTGACGTTTACGTCGAAACCTTGCGGGCTGCGGGGCTTCGGATAACTGTAATGGACGATCAGGAGGGCATCTCTACCCCAGACTCCGTTTTTCCGAACAACTGGTTCAGTACGCATGATGACGGGCTTTACGTTACCTATCCGATGTTTTGGCCTCAGCGAAGGGTGGAACGCCGGGAAGACGTACTGGACGTGCTCGATCGGGACCATACCATCAAGCGTACCCTTGCGCTGGAGCATTGGGAGGGGGAAGGACGATTCCTGGAGGGAACCGGAAGTTTAGTTCTCGACCGGCAACACAGAATTGCCTACGCCTGTTTCTCGGAGAGAGCCACCAAAGAGGCCATCGAAGACTGGTGTGCTGCCATGGACTACAAACCAATGACTTTCAATGCCTTCGACCAGCGGGGTGGCGTAATTTACCATACCAACGTAATGCTGGCTGTGGGGACTGACGCTGCCATTGTTTGCCTGGATTCGGTAACTGACCCGGCAGAGAAGGCCAAGCTGACCGAAAGCCTGGCGATTACAGGGAAACGGATTATTAGCATTAGCCAGGACCAGGTAGATCACTTTGGCGGTAATGCCCTTGAAGTTCGTATACCTGATGGCCCGGCCTGGGTGATGTCTTCTAGGGCCTTCAATACCCTCGACCCCGCACAGCGGAAATCTCTTGGCGTGCGTATTATTCATGCACCACTTCCGGTAATCGAGAAATACGGAGGTGGTAGTGCTCGTTGTATGATCTCGGAAATTTTTCTGCCAGAGAAGTAATTTATTGGATACTACCAATAATTTATCGGTTTAAGCCCCCAAACTCTTTCTCTATTCACCTTCATCTTATATCTTACGATTATGCCGAATTACGAAAATCTACTCGTTGAACAAGTCGATAACATTCTTCACGTCACCATCAACCGCCCCAAGGCACTGAACGCCCTGAACCAGGTGACCATGCGAGAGCTAGCAGCCCTCTTTGGTACCGACTACGCCGACCGTAAAGATTTGATTGGTGTTTTGCTGACGGGGTCAGGAGACCGCTCTTTCGTTGCCGGAGCAGACATAAAGGAATTCCTCGGCGTGGCTGCTACCGGGTCCGGAGAAGAGATGGCCCGACAAGGGCAAGATGTCTTCTTCCTCATCGAACGCTTTCACCGTCCGGTCATCGCCCTGGTGAATGGCTTTGCGCTTGGCGGCGGCTGTGAGCTTGCCATGGCCTGCCATATGCGGGTTGCCGTAGAAACGGCCCGATTCGGCCAGCCAGAAGTTAACCTTGGCATTATTCCAGGTTATGGAGGGACGCAGCGCCTGAACCAGTTGATCGGGAAAGGAAAAGCTATTGAACTCACCCTCACCGGTAATATGCTTAATGCGGTGGAAGCCCATCAACTGGGCTTGGTAAATTACTGTTTACCGGCGGAAGAAGCCCGTGCCAAGGCACTGGAATTATTACAGACCATCGGTACCAAAGGCCCCGTTGCCATTGAGGAGTCTATCAAGGCCATCAACGCCTACTACGCTTCCAGTGATTTTGAAGCGGAGGCCAGCGCTTTTGGTCGTGCCTCGGGCACGAAAGACTTTGCCGAAGGAGCAGCTGCTTTTGTTGAGAAGCGGCAGGCTGATTTTAAGGGGGAGTAGTTCGCAGGGGTGGCGGTGAAGCTTGATGTACAGCCTTACATAACAAACCCAAAGAAAAATGGCCGACTTCCAATCAGGAAGCCGGCCATTCTTTTTGGAACGGTATTTACCGAATTATCCGCCTACAGAACTTCTTCGAGTTCAACGTAGAAGGCTAGTTCAGAATCACTAGGGATGCTACCGTCAGGCGTACCCTGTGCGCCGTAAGCGAGTTCGGAAGGAATGAAGAAAGTGGCTTTGTCGCCAACTTTCAGCAGGGCGACGCCTTCATCCCAACCCGGAATGACACGACCGATACCAAGCTGGAAGGCGATGCCTTCTCCGCGGTTAAAGGACTGGTCAAATACATTGCCGTTGGTGACCAACTGGCCAATGTACTGAACGGTTACACCAAGGCCAGCCTCAGCTTGCTTGCCGTCTCCGGCTTCGTGAATGATGTACTTAAGGCCAGATTCCGTTGTCTTAACCTGGTCATTGAGCTTACCGTCAGCATAGGCTTTACGAATCTGCTCCGCGAACTCGAGACGTTCCGGCTCTAATGCTTTGATTACTTCTGCCTTAGTTGATGCTGCAGCCTGCTTGGCCGCAACCTCTGCGTTAAAGGCTTCTTCATTGACGATCTTGGAAATTACCACGTCATAAAGAACAACGGAGTCGTTCTCCATGCCCGGGGGCTTACTTGGGAATTCGGTGATGTTAACGCGGACTACGGCACTATCGCCGACACGCATTTTACGTACGATGTCCTCGACTGGGCCGATTTCATCTTTGGTAGCCGTTAGTTCAGCTGCCTGAACAACGGGGAGCTCGCCACCACTTTCCCAAGTGCTGAAAAGAATGCTGTCTCCTTCAGTCCGCATGGCTGCGTTGAAGTGAACGTAGTCACCTGGTTGTACCATCTCACCACTTCCATTGGCGGTAAAGAGCTGGTAGCGGTTACCGATGTCGGTTTTCTGCATTGAACCACTCTCATTGTCACAAGCATAGAAAAGTGTGCTGGCCAGCAGCAGGAAAATTATTGAACGCATAGTTATTGATTGTTAAATTCGTGGTACGCCGCGTTGATCTCGTCGGCGTAGTCTGGTAACAGTTTTTTAAATTTGTTGATGGTCGTGCCAAGCGGAGAGAAGCTGGCACCTCCAGCAGCATTTTTATGCCCGCCTCCACGGAAATGAGACTTACAGATCTGTTGGACGTCCATGGTCTCCTTAGAACGGAGCGACATTTTCACGATGGTTGGTTGCTCATGGATGAAAGCTGCGATCATCATTCCAGGCATACGAAGAACGTAGTTTACAATGCCTTCGGTATCTCCCCGCTTAATGTCGAAATGCTTATAATCTTCCTTAGTCAACCAGATGATACCGGTGCGGTATTCGGTTAGTATCTCCATCTGGTTGGCCAGGCAATGCCCCAGCAGTCGTAACTGCTTTTCGGTCATGCTGTTCCAGATGCTGTCCTGTATTTTGTAATCATCAGTACCGGCTTCAATCAATTTCGCTACCGTTCGGAAGAGGGCAGGGGAGGTGCTGTATTTGAAGCCTCCGGTATCCGTCAGAATTCCCGTGTACAGGCAATCTGCAACGTCACGGGTTACCCAGCCGGCGTGGCCGAGGTCATCGATGAATTTGTAGACCATCTCACAGGTAGAACTGGAAGAAGGGTCGCTGAACATATGATCGGCGATCGGCTCTGGGAAAAGATGATGGTCGATCATTATTCGCGGCCGCTTGTCTTTATCTAGGCCTGCCGACATCTTATCGATGCGGTCGAAGGAGTTCAGGTCCAGGATGAAGAATAGGTTGGCCCTGTCGATGGCTGCGCGGGCTTCCTCAGTCTCATCATCGTAAATGATGATTTCACTGACCTTTGGCAAGAAGGCCAGAAAGTCCGGATAATCCGAAGGTAATACAATTTTTACCTGATGCCCCTGGCTTTTCAAATAGTGGGAAAGGCCGAGGCTAGAGCCCACGGCATCTCCGTCTGGGTTACGGTGACTGAAAATGACAACATCCTTAGGGCTGGATAAGAGGGCCTTAACTTCCTCGATATTTGGTTCCATGGTATGCGGTATGGCTCAAAAAGAGGCGCAAAGTTAGTTAATTAGTCTGGTAGTCTGGTAGTCTGGTAGTCTTGTAGCTGGATCATTGACCTGTTAAAAATGTGCTGGACGACTGTATTCCCGGACTACAGGACTACCAGACTACCAGACTACTTGACTATCTTTGCGGCCTCAAAATCAAAAAAAATAAAATTACCCCATGGCTACCAACCGCACCTTCACAATGATTAAGCCTGATGCCGTACGTAACGGACATATCGGCGCCATCCTTCAACAAATCAATGCAGGTGGCTTCCGCATCGTTGCGATGAAGTATACCAAACTCAGCGCTGAAAAGGCAGGTGAATTTTACGAAGTACACAAAGAACGTCCGTTTTACGGTGAACTCGTTGAGTTCATGAGCAGTGGCCCCATCGTTGCCGCTATCCTGGAAAAGGATAATGCCGTTGCTGACTTCCGTACCCTCATCGGTGCTACCAACCCGGCTGATGCCGCAGAAGGTACCATCCGCAAGAACTTCGCTACCAGTATTGGTGAGAACGCCGTCCACGGTTCTGATAGTGATGAGAATGCTGCCATAGAGGGCAACTTCCATTTTGCTGGAACGGAAACTTTCGCCTAAGACGAAAGCTAGGAATTAGAAGCTAGCTCTCTAGCTCCTAGTTCCTAGCTCCCTAGCTCCCTAGCTCCTATGACCTTCTCCTCCCTCCGCATCCTCGTCGTCGGTGACGTTATGATTGACCGCTACCTTGATGGTCGGGTGGAACGGATCAGCCCCGAAGCCCCGGTTCCGATAATGCGTCTCGGGCAGGAAGATAACCGGTTGGGCGGGGCAGCAAACGTTGCGCTTAACCTGAAGGCATTGGGAGCGACACCGCTGCTGGCCGGCCTGGTGGGAGCGGATGAAAACGGTAAAGTATTCCGAGGACTTTTGGCCGATCTTGGCCTTTCGGACGAGCTGATCGTAACGGACGATAGTCGGACGACCACGGTCAAAACCCGGTTAGTGGCCAGTGGGCAGCAATTGCTGCGGGTCGACCGGGAGGATACGCATGATGTGCAGGGCGCGGCCGCAGGTGCAATGGAAGAACGAATAACAGCCCTGTTAGGATCGGGCACGGTTGATCTCCTGCTGTTCCAAGACTACAATAAAGGTGCGCTCTCCGAAAATCTGATTCAGCGCCTGAGTAGGGCAGCTGCAAAGTACGGGGTACCTACCGCGGTGGACCCTAAAGACAAAAACTTCTGGTCCTTCACCGGATGTACCCTTTTCAAGCCTAACCTGCGGGAAATCCAGCAGCAGGTAGACTTTCCCATTCGCCCGATGCTGGAAGACCTCGACCGGGCGGCAAACCTCATTTTCGAAAAGTTACAATGCACCGCCGTGATGGTGACGCTGAGTGAGCACGGGATATACGTACATGATGGGAAGCATGCGGCTATTTATCCGACTAATGCCCGTAAAGTCCGCGACGTCAGCGGAGCCGGTGATACGGTAATTAGCGTAGCGGCTTGTGGCCTTGCTTCGGGGTATTCCTTGACTGAAATAGCCCGGCTTGCCAACCTTGCCGGTGCGCAGGTGATCGCAAAAAGTGGGGTAGTAGCGGTTGATTTGGAGGTATTACGGGAGGATGCGGAAAAGTAGGCCTGTCGTAAATATGTAGAAGTACGACAGACGTAAATATGTAGAAGTACGACAGACGTAAATATGTAGAAGTACGACAGACGTAAATATGTAGAAGTACGACAGACGTAAATATGTAGAAGTACGACACCAGTTCGGAGCCGAAGAGGCATCTACACGTAGGGTGTTCCTCCCAGTTTTTACTGCGATTCCGTAGAAATCAGGCCCATTAAAGCACTGGATTGTAGAGACGAGGCATGTCTTACTCTCTACAATAGGTACTTTGTATGGCCGTTATTCCTGCGGAATCACTGGCGGAACAGCCTACATCTACACGCCCCTAAACAAAGTCTTCTGGCCTGGGCTCGACCGCCTCACTCCTTACCAATACCAGCACCCCTTCGATCGGCAGGCGCTGATCACGATGAAGAAGACGCCAGGGTTTCCGGCGTTAATGCGGAATATCTCCGAATTGGGCGTGGAGACCTATTACCGGATCATGTTTACTCTAAGTTGCTTAGGGACGCCGTATAAATAACTTACTGGTTTTTGACCTGACGCTTTTGTTCTCACCGTTCTTGAAAAATTCTTTGCACAGCCATAGCTACGGAAAGAATTTTAAAGTGCGGTGAGGGCAAAATAAGGCGGTCAAGAAGCATGGTTTATTTATTTCGCGTCCCTTAAAGGTGACCGACGTAAATTTTTCGGAAGTCTATGAGTTGTTTCTGGAAGCTTGCCGGATTTTTGAAGTACCTGAAATTCCCGAGTTGTTTATTACCTACGGTGATAAGGAGGCCATGTGCCGCAGTGGTTCGATGTCCTGAATTTGCTGGTTATTACTCAGGTCAATCGTTTTAAGGCCAAGAACACGTTGAAGTTGTTTTTTTCCCACTTTACCGAAATGACCTATTTCGTTAATGAGTGCTTTTCGCCAGGCTGGGGGTAAGCCATCCCACCAGGATTGTAAATCTCCTCTTGCCTGCTGGCGTTCACCTGCTTGCTTGGCGTCGAGGGCCTTTTCCCAGGCGACCTCTTCTTCCACCTCTTCAAGATAGGCAGAAAAGACGGTGTAATCGTCCAGGTTATTGATGACTCTTAGCAAACCCTGGCTGACCTTGGCAACTACGAGGTTGTGATTGTCCCGGGTGATCAGGCTAGCCAAAAAATCGCGTTGAGCAGTGGCCAGGTTGCCCGAAAGCACCACAACCTGCCCCTGCAAATTCTCTATTTCGTGCTCGCCCTCAGGGTGTCGTTTTTGGTAATCAGTTAGCCAAGTAAGGAGCTTGCTGGTGGCGTCTTCTGCCTGGCCGGCGGCGATGTGTTGAAGTAATTCCTGGAGGCAGCTGTTCATTATGGGGGGGTGGTTCTAACTAGCCCTAAGATACAAATTGCTTGGTTAATGTCTTGAGTGGGAGTAACCACTAAGGCACAAGGCACTAAGCGCTACACCAAGGTTAGGGTAACCACTAAGGCATCGCATATTACCGTACGGGGTTGCTCTCAACGGTCTTAGCCCCCCGTAGCGGCTAAGCTCCAAAGCAAAGCATAGGGCCTGACCAATTTGCGGGCGTCCGAACGTTTGGGGTAACGCTGAGTGGGGGGCATTATTAGGTGCCAATTAATTCAGGAATTGACCCATAACCTATAAACCTATTTCAGGAAAGCTCGGTTATACAGACCAACCCACACTACCCACTACTCACTATTTACTACCCACTAATTATGTCCTTCCTAACCGGCCAATGGCGCCGCCTAATAATGGCCAACTACGCCATTGACCCCAAAGTTTTGGAACCTTACGTTCCACCCGGAACAGAACTCGACCTGTGGGAGGGTACCTGCTACGTCAGCTTGGTAGGCTTCCTGTTTAAGGACACGAAGTTGCTGGGGATCCCGATTCCGTTTTACCGAAATTTTGAAGAGGTGAACCTCCGCTTTTATGTCCGCTACAACGATAATGGGGAGTGGAAACGGGGCGTTACCTTCATCAGCGAGATTGTCCCGAAGTTTATGCTCACGCTGGTCGCCAATACGGTGTATAACGAGCATTATTCCACCAAGCCAATGCGCCATCATTGGTCTTCCGGTGGAGAAGAGATGAAGACCGGTTATGAATGGAAACACGACGGTACCTGGATGTCCCTTTCGGTTAAGACCGACGTCATTTCCGGACCCATTACTCCGGGGAGTGAGGCCGAATTTATTACCGAACATTACTGGGGGTACACGCCGGATGGGAAGGGGCAGAGTTTCGAATACGAGGTCCGGCACCCGATTTGGGAGGTGTATCCCATCCAGTCGTATGAGGTAAATACCGACTTCGGCGCACTGTACGGTGCTGACTTTGCCTTCCTTGATCAGGCCAGGCCCAATTCTGTTTTTTTGGCGGAGGGGTCGGAGATTTCAGTGGAGGGTAAACGAAGGGTTTAATCGTAGGGTGTTCCGCCCAGTGTTTATTACGATTCCGTAGGAATCGGGTCCATTAAATCGCCGTATTGTAGGGACAAGGCAGGCCTTGTCCCTACAATAGCCACCTTATATGACCTTGATTCCGCAGGAATCACTGACGGAACAGCCTAAGTTTAAACGTTCTTACTGCTCAAAAGCAAACTCAATCACATTAGCGCCCATCCGAAGCGCCGCCTGCCGGATTTCCGGCGGGTCCTTATGCACCGATTCATCTTCCCAGCCGTCACCTAGGTCACTCTGGAAAGAATAGTAGATGACGAGCCGGTCTTCATGAAAAATGCCATAACCAACGGGCGCATTGCCATCGTGCTCATGGATTTTTGGTAAGCCGGTGGGGAATTCGAAAGTCTGGTGGTAAATCTTGTGATTAAATGGCAGTTCCACCAGCGCGCGATCTGGGAATACCTGCGCTAGCGCCAGACGCACGTAGGGATCCATGCCGTAGTTGTCGTCGATGTGTAAAAAGCCACCGCCGATCAGGTAGTTTCGCAGGTTTTCCGCTTCTAACGCGCTGAACACCACATTGCCGTGGCCGGTCATGTGCACCCAGGGGTAATTGTAGAGTTCGGCACTACCTACCTCCACGGTACCATAATCTAGCGCGAAGCTGGTGCCTAATTGATCATTGCAAAAGGCAGCGAGGTTCGGCAAGGCCGTAGGGTTCGAGTACCAGTCTCCTCCGCCATTATACTTGAGTAGCCCCAGGCGTAATTCCGAAGACGGCGCCGGAGAAGTGGCCAACAGGGTAAAGGCGGTAAGTACTAGGAGAGCGAATAATCTTTTCATGGGGAGAGTTGTCGGGGTATCGAGTTGTCAGTTGTCGAGGGTTACCAATTCGCTTGTTCGATGGTGTGGACGGCGGCAATCGCCGCTGTTTCCGTCCGCAGCCGATTCGGACCCAGACTAACGAAATTGTAGTCGAAAGACCGCGCCAAAGCTGCCTCGGCGGGGCTGAAGCCACCCTCGGGGCCGATGGCTATGGTAACGTTGTCTCCGCGTTTGTAGTTGTCCCGGAGCAAAGCTGTTTCCTCCTGCTCACCGAGATAGGCCAAATAGCGGACGTCGTTGAGGGGTGTTTGTTCCAATGCGGTGGCAAAAGGCAGCAATTCGCCCAATTCCGGCAGCCAGGGTCGCAGGCTTTGCTTCATGGCAGATTCCAGCACCCGCTCCAACCGGTCATTTCGTATTCGCTTTCGCTCTGAGTGTTCCGTGAGGATGGGCTGGATGAAATCAACGCCGATCTCCGTGGCCTTTTCCAGGATCCACTCCAACCGATCGATGTTCTTAGTGGGGGCGACAAAAAGGCGCAGGCGGTGGTCTGCCCGCTTTTCATCCTGTCGTACGGACGAGACATCGAGCAGGCATTCCCTTTTAGAAATATTGGTAACGGTGGCTTTGAACCAACCGCCTCTTCCATTAACGAGGTCGAGTTCGTCGCCAATCTTTTTGCGCAGTACCTGAAAGGCATGCCTCGCCTCCTCATCGCGGAGTTGGTGGTGGCCGGCTTGCAGGTCGGGGTCGTAGAATAGCTGCACTTGTATGGAGATTAGGAGTTAGAAGCTAGGGGCTAGAAGCTAGGAACTAGTGGACTAGTTCTTAGTTCCCTAGTTCCCTAGCTTCTAATTAACGGCGACAACGCCGGCAATTTCAGGTAACCTGTTTTTCAACGTTTCCTCTACGCCGGCCTTCATGGTCATGGCGGTCATCGAGCAGCCGTTGCAGGCACCGAGCCATTTGATCTCGACGATTTTTGCGTCAGAGATGTTGAGGACCTCTATGTTGCCACCATCGATGGCGAGGTGGGGGCGGACATCATTTAGGGCGATGTCTACTTTGGCAATCCAGTCTTGTCTTTCGTCCGGCGTCATGGGGGGAGTTGTTGCTCAACAAAGGTAACAACTGAGTAGGTTGCAAGTTGCACGTTGCACGTTTCATATTGCTGTTCGAGCGACTTGCCGTCTTCAACCTGGGATCTGCAACCTGCTTTATTCCACCACAAACCGATAGCCCACTCCACGAAGGGTAATGATGCGTACTTGTGGGTCGGCCTCCAGCATACTCCGGAGTTTACGGACGTAAACATCGAGGTTCCGGGAATTGAAAAAGCCATCGTCGTGCCAGAGGTCGAGCAAAATCCGTTTCCGTTGGATGACGGACTGGCCCCTCAGTCTGACGAACAAACGCAATAACTCTGCTTCCCGGTGGCTGAGTTGGTGGGTGGTCACTTCGTCGCCCGGTGGGTGGAAATGAAGACGGAGGTTCGGATAGTCGAAGGTGAATTGGCCGAATTCGTAGGTTTCGGAGAAAGGCTTTTTGGGCGCGGCCGCAGGTGCATTATTGGGTTGACCAGGAGCAGTGGATGCGGGCCCTCCCTTACGCATCTGCACCAGGTTTTGCATCCGTACGAGCAGTTCCTCCATGCTGAAGGGCTTGCGAACGTAGTCGTTGCCGCCAGCTTCAAAACCAGTCAGTACGTCCTTTGCCTGCACACGGGCGGTCAGGTAAAGGATCGGCAAGGTGGGGAACCTTTCCCGTAGCCGCTGCCCGATGGTGAAGCCGTCTTCTCCGGGGAGCTGAACATCCAGTACGGCAATGTCATACTTGTCGGCAGCCTCCAGCGCGGGCTTCGCCGCGTGCCCGTCGGTAAACCAGTCGATCTCACAGTCCCTGCTTTCCAGAGATTCTTTGACGATGCGGCCTAGGAGGTTCTCGTCTTCGAGATAGAGTACTTTCATGTGGGTAAGGTAGTGAAGAGAGAAGAGAAGAGAAGAGAAGAGAGAGAGAAGAGAAGAGAAGAGAAGAGAAGAGAGAGAGAAGAGAAGAGAAGAGAAGAGAAGAGAAGAGAAGAGAAGAGAAGAGAAGAGAAGAGATGATAAGAGAAGAGAAGAGAAGAGAAGAGAAGAGAAGAGAAGAGAAGAGAAGAGAAGAGAAGAGAAGAGAAGA
>JBLHRW010000054.1:0-18076 GCA_047626445.1 Neolewinella sp. | reverse complement strand
GAATGAGGCGAAGGATTCCTTGCATAGCCGTAGCTACGGAAGGAGTTCTTCAACGAAATTCAGCACCAAAAGGCATCGCAGATTACCCCAACATTTAATGTTGACAGACCACTAGCGCTGGATCACCACCCTTCGTACGCCCTTCCGCCCGTCAGTTGCCGTCAGGTAAATCAGGTAAGTTCCCTGGGCTTTGGGAAGGAAAGAGGACCCAAGCGTCAGGCGTTGTTGACCGGCTCCGGCCATCCTGCTTACTTCCCGTCCCGCCAGGTCATAACAAGCTATTTTTCGGATACCAACTCCTCCAGCTACCTCTGCGGTCAGCTGGTCCGTGACTACGGTGGGGTATACTTTGAATTCACCCTCGGAAAGGTTCGTTACGGAAGTAAGGTCGTCAACCATAAAGGAGTTCTGTGTCATGCAGTTGTTGTCATCAGTTACCGTAAGGTAGTAGGTGCCGAAGTCGAGGTCTTCGCGGATGTTGGTGGTCAGGCTGGTATCGGCCCAGGCGAAGCGATAAGGAGGGATGCCGCCAGCGGGCATTACGGCAATGGAGCCACCTTCGAGGCTATTCTGGCCGGTGAGGTCATTAAGCAGGATCCTCAGGAGGGTGGGTTCGGGCACTGAAGCAAAAACTGAAATGGGGCTATCTCTTGCGTCCATAATTAGTACGGTATAGTCACCAGCAGCCAGGTTTTGAATGAGGAATTCACCGTCTTCACTGGTCTGGTCACCAATTCGGTACGGAGGTACGCCACCCGAAACGGTAAGGTCTATCGCTCCATTGCTTTGACCGTTACAACGGACGAAGTTTTGTTGAAGGCGATCTACACTTACCGGTAAGATGGCCGGAGCAGTAGTGACGACGTACAACTCTTGTCCATCCGTTCCGTTATCGGCAAAGAAGAAGAGAAATTCTTCTCATGACTTTAATAACTGTTTTGTTAATAGGAAGGGTTCTTACAAATTATTGGAAGCTCAAAAGTGCAATAACGCTCTCTTGCTCCTTCATTCTTAGCCCTGCACCTGTGCCGCGCCCTGATAAGCCCACCCAGAAGCGGAGTTCCTCAGTATTTTTTCTTTGAGGAAAAGCAATAAGTATCCTACACTTCCTTCAAAAAAGGTAAGTCCTAAAGAGCAATGTGGGAGATGTGCGTTACAGCTTCGTCACCTTTCTAGTTTCTCCACTTGCCCGCAGGAAGTAAATCCCTGAAGGATAGGCTGCCAGCTCAAGGCTTCCGCCTTGTGGCTGCAACAGCCCCTTCGCTACTATCCGCCCGTTAACATCAACGAGGGTGTAAGGCAAAGGGTCTTCCTGGTTCGGGAAACGGTAGCTCAGGCGGTTTTCCGTCGGGTTGGGGAATAAAACCAAACCAAGCTGCTCTCCGAATTGGGCGGTTTTGATGTCACTATAGCTGACCCGTCCATCAACATCTTCCTGCCGCAGGCGGTAGAAATAATCGGTATGAGGCAAGGCTGTTTTATCGGGGAAGGTATAGTCGTTACCTGCAGCAACGAAGCCCAATGCTGTCCAGCCAGAGATGTCCGTCCCGCTGCGTTCTACGGTGAAGCCCCGATTGTTGATTTCTTCGCCGGTAGCCCAGTCGAGCAGGATGTAATCCTTTTGCGGGGCAGCGGTGAAATAGAGGAAGTCTACTGGAAGGGTTTGGCCGTCCTCCAGGCAGATTTTCAGGGTGAAGCCGTTGAGGGAGCCTCCATCTACGTCCGCATTGTCTGTTACCCGAAGCGTCCAGGTACCAGTTACGGGAAGATTGTCGAAAAGACTGAGTTGGTCTGAAGCGGAAGTATAGAAGCCTCCGTCAGTTGGTGGGCAAGGGGCCTCGCCGGAGGCTTCGTCATCAAAGCTGGCGGAGATGTTGTTCTGCGAGCCACATGCTTGGTCCCAGAAGAGCGCAGTTGTGCCGTCGGGGTGAATGAGCTCAATGTCGAGGTCGCTGATGTAGGTGTGGTCAATGTCGAGCTGGTAAACATCAAGATCGAGAACGGTTCCGGCAAGGGGAGCCATGAGGTTCATTTCAGCTACCACCGGAGGACCGGTAGACGCGATGGGCTGCGCAGCACCTGTAGACGAAAACAAACGACAATCGCCGGTTGTAAAACTGGCTTCACTCCACAGGGATATACCACACTCGCTTTCGTCGTTGACGGTACGGATGCGCCAGAAGTAGGTGGTGTTTCCTACCAGGTAATCAGGAATGCTGAAATCAGGAGAGGGGAGACCACTAAGGGAGTACAAGAGGTTACCGAAGTCGGGCTGGTTGGAGACCTGAATGTCATAGGTTACATTGTTCTGTGGGGTTGCAGACAACGCAGGGAGTAAGTCGGACTCAATAGCAGCAGGGGCGAGGCCGGAAGGCCCCGGACTTGGCACGCCACCGGTGTTTTCCAGGTTGATGCTCTCCGTAAAGGTCCCTTCCGAACTCGTACCGTTCAGGGTTAAGGTCGTCGTGCCAGTTGGCAGGTTATTCAGTCCTCCGAGGGTGAGCTCGAAGCTGCCGCCGGGGAGACTTGGGTTTACAGAGTAGGACTCGGTTATGCCAGCGGGCAGGTTACTGACTGACCAGGTGATGGGGGCATTGGCTCCACCGGCAGAGGTCGTTACAAAGGAGAACTCTTCGGTAGGGACTGAAGCAAAACAGTCGGATACATCTAGGGTACTGGTTGGGCTTAGGGTTACCATCGGCAGACCAGCGCTAGAGACGATGGAGAAGTTGGCCGTGCTGACGTTGTAAAAAACATTGTCTTTGCTACGAACCATCACTCGGTTTTGGTTGCCGATCTGATTAGGTACTGTGATCTCGGAGTAGCCGTCGTTGGGGGTATCTGCCAACATGGTCTGGAAGGAGGCGCCACCGTCGGTAGAGAGTAAGACGTCCATCAGCTGAGTATTGTACGGAGCTTGGTCTGTTGCGGCTACATCCCAACGGACCTGTGCCGTTTGCCCAGCACTCCATTGGTGGTTTCCATCCAGAGGGTCAAGAACGGTGAAGGGGCCGTTGGCGTCGTTGACCTGGAGGGTGATGTTGTCTTCGGTGGCACAGCCGTAGGCTGCGTTGTAGTTCAGCACGGTGGCGCGGAAGTTCATCTCCCGGTTAACGGTGGGTGTAGCCTCCCAGGTGCCGGAGGTGCCAGCTATTACGTCGTTGAGTTTAGGAAAGAACCGCTCGGGAGATGCCGTGGCGGGCAGGGTTCGGAATAGGGGCCCCTGGACGTTGGTTCCAACCGGTGGCATTACCGCACCGCGTTCCACATCGTACTGTTCCCAGTTGTAATTGATGGTCCCGTTGCCCGTTGCTCCGGAGGTCAACACAAAAGGGGTGCCGGCAGGAATCGTTTCATCCGCAGGGCTGATGATGGTCGCATTATTAAGGCTGGTGTTGATGATGGTGCCGCATCCGCCGTTGCCTATTTCGAAGTGGGTGGTCATCTCTTCAATACTGCGGCCGTGGTAGTAATCGTCTACCTGACCCTGTACGTTGGGGCCACAAATACCGGCGTAACTCATGATGGTACTACCGCTTCCTGGTTCCATGCCTGCGCTGGAACTGTAGTTGCAATCGTTATTCTGCGTGTGGTTGCCACCGAAGTTGTGGCCCATTTCGTGGGCAACGTAATCGACGTCAAAAAAGTCGCCTTCGGGAGAATTTAGGCTGGTGGCACCGGCTGCTTTCCTGCCGTCTTGACAGGATGCCCGCAGCGAGGCAACGCCGCCGCCGCCGCCTTGTGAGACGATGTGACCATAGTCGTAATTGGCGACGCCGATGATGTCGTTTACATAAGGGGTGTTGGCATTGAGCAAGTCGCCTACGTTGTTATTCGGGAAAGGGTCGTTGTCTGGGTCGTAACTATACAGTAAGTCATTGTTTGCGACGAGCTGAAGCCTTAACGAAAGGTTACGGGTGACAATCTGGTTGACTCGGTTAACCGTCGTAACGATGGCACTTTGTACCAGCGCGGACTGAGCTTCGGAGGTTGCTCCGTGGAAGTTGCTGTACTCTCCCGTGGCGGTCATGGTGGTGCGGTACTGCATCAACTCACAGTCGCCCAGGGCCTTGTTGGAGGCAATGGTGATGGGCTCGTCGGTAACGAGGCCGTTGGCCTCGGTGTAACAGGTGAACGGCGCTGCTGCCGGGTCTAGATCCGCTTTGGTGTAGACTTGGTAATGATCAACGTCATGGCGGTAGACTGGGTCAATGAAGTAGCCGGTGCCCTTGCCACCTCGGACAGAAGCGTGGAACCCTCGAGCCGTCCAGTCCAGGAAAATAGACTCGCTTGGGTCTTCAGTATTTACGCCGTACCAGGTACGAATGTCAGGGTACTTTGTCAGGGCTGCCTCCTCGGCAATATCGTAAGCAACAATGCGGAAAGTGGAGACTTCACCCGATGGGGTAGGGAGCTGGAGGCTGAAGGGGCTCGTTTCTGCCGTAGCCGTTTTTTCGTTGGGTGCGCTGAACAGTAGGTCATGAAGTTCAGCAGCGTTGACAGCAACAGTATTAGCTTGCTTCGGAACGATGCGACGATCGCCCGCAGTGTTCTTTGTATTGAAAGTGGTCCAGGTTTGGGCGCGGACGCAGGGAGCAAGGAATATTAAGAGAAGTAAGGTATACAATAAACGCATAGACGGCTGTGTGATGAATGAGAGACTAAAACAAAGCCACAATCTCTGATAAAAATCATCGTGAGCATAATTCTAATAGAACTATGTCTCCCGCTTTACGAAGATGTTTAAATGCAGCGTTGAAGGACAGCTGCTTCTGAGAGAAGGCCCAAGGTTGGGTTGAACGTGCTAACTATTATACATACAAGAAGGAATCTTATTTCGAATATTCCAACAAAACAACGTATATTTGACCTGGGGTTGTACCAGCGTAAGCTGATTTACCCTTTTTCAGTTCAGGATGTACACTTTTTACCACTTTGTATAGTCCGTCAAAGAATCCTGAACCAGCAACTACGGCGCTTAGCCGGTAGAATTTATTGACTCGTGTTGGTGTTATTTGGTGCTATTTTTATTGAATGTAGTCTATAAGGTGGCGTAATTGTCATTTGGAGCCCACTTTGCCTTCCCACTGTGAAGAAAAAAGTGAAATAATGTGGGCAAAAGTGGGAGAATGTGGTAAACGTCTGTATTTTTACAGTCCGGAGGTATAAGTGTACCTCAACGGAACCGCTTATGGTACTTGAATATGATCTTATTGGCGAGTATGATGTCACCCTTGATAGCAAGGGGCGCTTTCGTATTCCCAGTGGTCTGCTCAAAAAGCTTGGCAATCGTGAAGAGCTGGAGTTCGTAATCAATAAAGGTTTCGATAAGTGCCTCACCCTTTATCCTGGGCCTGTTTGGAAGCAGGTGAAGAAGGAGGTGGACGCCCTCAGTGAACTGAGCCCCAAGCATAAAACCTTTAAGCAAATTTTTTACAACGGTGCGAACGAGATCGTTCCGGACGCTGCCGATCGGATTCAGCTGCCCAAGCGGCTGCAGTCCTACGCAGCAGGCCAGAAGAACCTCGTGCTCACTGCTCGTAACGACAGAATTGAAATTTGGACGGAAGCCGAATACAACAAGCTACTGGAGGTGTCACCTGAAGAGATGGCAGCCTTGGCGGATGAGTTATTTGGTGATTCTGCGGGAACCGTAAAAGAAGACAGCTGATGTCGGACTATCACATTCCCGTAATGGCTCACGAATGCGTGGACTATTTGGATCTCCGTCCCGGAGGGATCTATGTTGATGTAACCTTCGGAGGAGGCGGTCACAGCCGTCTCATTCTTGAAAAAGCCGGCGATATGGACATTCGTCTGTTCGGTTTTGACCAGGATGAGGAAGCACGTGTCAATTCCCTCGATGATGAACGCTTCACCTTCGTAGCCGCCAACTTTCGCCACATACGCAATTACCTGCGCCTGCATGGCGTAACCCAAATTGATGGTTTGCTCGCTGATCTGGGGGTTTCCAGCCACCAGTTTAACCAGGCCGAACGCGGGTTCAGTTACCGGTTTGACGCCGACCTGGATATGCGCATGGGCAAGACCGCCGACCGCACCGCCGCCGACATAGTGAACAACTATGAAGCCGACGATCTGCAGCGGGTGTTAGGAGAGTATGGTGAAGTTCGGAACGCTAAGTCGCTGGCCATCGCAATAGTGGAGGCACGCGAAAGAGCTCCCATCGTTACCATCCAGAATTTTCTGGATGTCTGCGATCCTTGGGTGCGTGGCACCCGGCCCCGCTACTTAGCACAAGTGTTTCAGGCGTTACGGATAGAAGTAAATGACGAGATCGGCGCACTTAACGATTTAATGGCCCAGGCCACCGACTTACTAATACCAAACAAAGGTCGACTCGTCGTGATGTCTTACCACTCGTTGGAGGACCGCATTACTAAGAATTTTTTCAAAACCGGTAATAAGGACGGCGAAGTCAAAAAGGATTTTTACGGGAAAATTGACCGTCCCTATAAGATCCTGACGAAGAAGCCCGTATTACCGAATGCTGAAGAACTTCAGCGTAACCCCCGATCCCGCAGTGCTAAGCTGAGGGTAGGGGAGAGGATACTTGATTCGTGATTGTTAATTGATAATTCTTGATTTAAGATTCCTATGATTTTTTAGCCTCAGGGCAAGTAGTCCGAAAGCAATGATTGACCCTTTCCAATTTGGAAATGCATTGCTAACGGAACAAGTGTTGCAAGAACTGCTGCGCTTGTCAAACTGCAAGCCCTGCCAAAGGTGTGATAAAATGGCAGTAAAACGCAACAACGGAGGGCTTGATCCCTCCAGGTTTATTCTGGAAAACTTAGGCTTTCTCGTCTTTCTCGGCGGGCTGGCCTTGCTGTATATCGCTAACGCCCATTATGCTGAGTACAACGTGCGCCAAATCCAGGTGCTCGAAGACGAAATCAAAGAAAAACGCTGGCTGTATATGTCGCTGCAAAGTGAAAACATGTACAACGGACTCCGCTCCGAGGTCGTAGAAGACGTCCGGGAGAACGGGCTACGAATGCACCGCGGTAAACCAAAAAAACTGGTGGTCAAGAGCAAATAGCGAACTACCTAATACTAACTACCCACTACCCACTTACCACTACCCACTTACCACTAACTGCCCACTAATCAATGTCCTCCGTAAACCTTAAAGACGAAGTCCTAATCCGCATCTACGCCATCCTGGCGTTGATCGTGGTGCCGGTGGCCCTGGCCCTGGTATATCGGACCGTCGATATTGCGGTGGTGAACCAGGCATTCTACCAGGAGCTGGGGGCGAAGGACTTTCAGATCAGGGAGGTAAGGGCAGAACGAGGCAACATCTTCAGCCGGAACAACAATCTACTGGCTACCTCCGTGCCGTATTTTAGTTTGCACTTCGATCCCTTCGTGGCACCACCGAAGGCTTACTACGATAACATCGATAGCCTGGCGGTTTTGCTCAGCCTGCACGTGAACAATAATTTTACCCCTGGTGTCTGGCGGGATAGCCTGACGACCATGCGGGACAGTTTCTCCAAGCCGGCCAAACATTACTACAAGCTGGCTGAAAGCGTCAGCTACCGGGAGTTGCAGCAGATCAAGCGTTTCCCGATCTTCAATCGGGGCCAATATGGCGGAGGCCTTATCGTAACAAAGCGAGACGAGCGTAAGCGCCCGTTTGGTTGGTTGGCCCGCCGGACCATTGGCAAAGTAGACGGTAAGAAGGTGGGTATTGAGGAATTCTATGACAAGGAGCTTGCTGGTAAAAGCGGCAAGGCCGAAATGTTCCGCATCGACCGTGATCTCGATCTATGGTTGCCAACGAACAACCTGACCATTGTCGAGCCTACCGCCGGAGCCGATGTTTACACCACCATAGATGTAAACATCCAGGATATTGCGGAAAATGCCCTCTATCGTGCTACCCGTAAACACCGTCCGGATTGGGGCGCGGCAATCGTCATGGACGTGAAAACCGGTGCCATTCGCGCTATTGCCAACCTGGGTAAGAACACAGATCGGACGAAGTACTTCGAGCACTTTAACTACGCCATCGGCAACGCTACTGAGCCGGGGTCTACCTTCAAACTGGCTACGATGATGGCGCTGTTAGAGGACAATAAGGTTTCCCTTGACGACGAGATCGATATTGAAAACGGTAAGAAAGAATTCTATGACCGGACGATCACGGACTCCAACCCGCTAAGTAAGCGCTGGAACAAAATTACTATTCGTCAGGCCTTCGAGCAGTCTTCTAACGTGGCGATGGCTAAACTGGCCGACAGTCTTTACCAAGATAATGAATTTGCCGCCAAGCTCCAATCTTTTCACCTCAATGAAAAGACAGGACTAGAGCTTACCGGAGAGGGTATCCCCTTCGTGAATGATACCAGCTCGGGCTACTGGTCGGGTATCTCGAATGCCTGGTTGGCCTTTGGTTATGAAAGTAAGTTGACGCCACTGCAGATGCTGACCTTCTTCAACAGCGTTGCTAACAACGGAAAAATGATGAAGCCCTACCTCGTGGAGGAAGTGCGGCGTGACGGAAAGGTGTTAACGGACTATCGCCCTACGGTGATCGATCCGCAAATCGCCCGCCAGCGCACCATCGAGCAGTTGCAACAACTGCTGGAAGGCGTCGTGGAACGCGGTACAGCCAAGAAACTCAAGACCGATCAATATCGGTTTGCGGGTAAGACGGGCACGAGCCAGCAGGGATATGGAAAGCGACGTCGGGAGCAGCAGTATCAGGCCAGTTTTGCCGGGTACTTCCCGGCTGATAACCCCAAGTACAGCGTGGTTGTGGTCATCTTCAACCCTACGCAGGGTGGCTACTACGGTGGTGAGGTGGCCGGGCCGGTGTTCCGGGAGATTGCCGACAATATCTACAACAGTATGATCGAGGTGCACCAGCCGCTTAACCGGGGCCCAAGACCGGTGCTTTACGCCGGTCAGCTTCCTAATCGGGATGCTGGTCACCTCGGAGAAATAGCCGACGTGCTTAGCTATGTCAACGTCGACATCGACCTCGACAGCCTGCCGGAAACGGAACTGGCAGTCGTAGATGCTGCGGATGAAAGGGTGGAGATTAAAGCCTGGAATCCGTTGGCGCAGAAATGGCCCAACGTTCGAGGAATGCGCTTACGCGATGCCATCTATGTGTTGGAGAACGGCGGCTACACGGTCCATCCGAAAGGCGTGGGGCGGGTCGTCGATCAGCAATGGCATCAAGACGGTCGCGGCCAGCGAGGCAAGGATGTTACACTGGTGTTGAACTGATTAATCGCCCATAAGGCATAACCCAAAAGACTAATACCTACTTCGTTTTTTTAATCTGAGATTTATTTTTTTTGCAACCAATTTTTCTGATTTACTGATATCAAATATTTCTTAATAACTATGCAGCTCACTCAACTAATCGATCGTATTCAACCGCTTGCCGTTTCCGGCGAGACGGACGGTCGTGGGGTGAGTTGCGTAGTTTTTGACTCAAGAAAAGTAGTGCCGGGCTGCTTGTTTGTTGCCGTAAAGGGAACACAGGTTGACGGGCACGATTATGTAGCAAAGGCTATTGAACTGGGCGCTACTAGTGTGGTGGTGGAGCAAGGTTTTTTGGGCGCGGCCGCAGGTGCAGGGGAAGGTGTTTGCCTGTTAACGGTGAATAACGCCGCCGTCGCCCTAGCCGAAATCGCCGCCGAATACCACAACAACCCAAGTAAAGACATGACCCTGGTTGGCGTCACCGGCACCAACGGCAAAACAACCGTCGTCACCCTGCTGCACGACCTATTTACCAAACTGGGCTATAAGACCGGACTCTTATCCACCGTAGAAATCCGGATTGGAAGCACCGTGGTTCCCGCTACGCACACCACCCCGGATGCGCTGGCCATCAACGCCAATCTTGCTGAGATGCGCGATGCCGGCTGTGACTACGTCTTCATGGAGGTCAGCAGCCATGCCGTTGCCCAGCATCGTACCTGTGGCCTCGCCTTCAATGGCGGTGTGTTTACCAACCTTTCTCATGATCACCTCGACTACCACGAGACCTTCGCCGCTTACCGGGATGCTAAGAAAGGCTTCTTCGATCAATTACCTAAAACCGCCTTCGCACTCGTCAATGCCGACGATAAGAACGGCGACTTCATGCTCCAGAACACCAAAGCCACCAAGCGCCATTACAGCCTGCGTAAACTGGTAGACTACCGGGCACGGATCCTGTCCAATTCGGCACAGGGGCTTCAGTTGGAACTGGACGGAACGGAACTGTTTACCCGCTTCATCGGTCGCTTCAATGCCTACAACCTGCTGGCCGCCTTCGGCGTCGCCGCTGAGTTGCAGATGGATCGGGATGAAGTGCTGGTAAGCCTAAGCAGCTTGACGCCGGCCGCTGGCCGCCTCGATTACGTCAGTGACCCCACTGGCGGGATCACCGCAGTAGTGGATTACGCGCACACCCCGGATGCACTAGAAAACGTACTGGACACGCTCCGCAGCTTACTCGCACCCGGGGCCCGGTTACTTTGTGTCGTCGGTGCGGGCGGAGATCGGGATAAGACCAAGCGTCCCGAAATGGCGCGACTCGTCGCTACCATCGCTGATCAGGCCATACTGACCAGCGATAACCCCCGCTCGGAAGACCCCGAAGCCATCCTCAATGATATGGAGGCCGGCCTCGATACCCCGCAGTTGGTGGCAAAGACCTTGCGCATCACCGATCGCCGTAGTGCAATCCGTACCGCCGTGCAGCTCGCTCGCTCGCAGGACATTGTCCTCGTCGCTGGCAAAGGACACGAAACCTACCAGGAAATTAAAGGCGAACGCTTCGCTTTCAATGACAAGCTGGAATTAGCCAACGCCCTCAATTCCCGTAATCATGTTAGTTAGTTTACTCGATTGGCTGGAATCTATGCTGGGCGACTTCCCCGGTAACAACCTGCTCGACTTCCTGAGCGTCAGGGCTGGTATTGCCATTATCCTGAGCTTACTGATCAGTATGGTCACGGGGCGGCGCATCATCCGTTACCTCCAGCGGCTGCAAGTGGGGGAATCCGTCCGTGACCTCGGTCTGGATGGCCAGACCCAAAAGGCAGGTACGCCAACGATGGGTGGTGTCATCATTCTACTGGCCATCCTGGTGCCATGCCTACTGATGGGCCACCTTACAAACATCTACCTCATCACGATGCTCATCGCTACCCTCTGGATGGGGGCTATTGGCTTTACGGACGATTACCTAAAGGTGAAGCACAAGAATAAGGACGGCCTGGCGGGCAAGTTCAAGATCGCCGGACAGGTTGGCCTGGGCGTATTCATTGCCTTGGTCATGCTGTTCAGCGAGCAGGTGAATGTCCGGATGGACGTGAAAGAAGCCGCAGCCATCGGTCTTACCGAAGGTGATCGGGTAGGGGAGGTGACTTCAATGGTACTGGCCAACGGTACCATCGTTAACCGGGCCAACTACCATACGACCTTGACGAATATCCCCTTCGTAAAGGATAGTCAAATGGCCTACGAGAACATCTTCAGTATCGGTGCATCGCTGGTCTGGATCATCTTCATCCCATTCATCGTCTTTATCGTTACGGCCATCTCCAACGCTGCTAACCTGACCGACGGGCTGGATGGCCTGGCCACGGGTGTCTCCGCCATCATCGCTGCTGTACTCGCGATTTTTGCCTACGTCAGCTCCAATGCGATCGCGGCCAATTACCTCGGCGTTCTGCATTTACCCGGAACAGAAGAACTTGTAGTATTTAGTGCCTGCCTGCTGGGGGCCTGTCTGGGTTTTCTGTGGTACAACGGTTTTCCCGCCACGGTCTTCATGGGCGATACCGGCTCGCTAGCCCTCGGCGGCATCATCGCCGCCCTGGCAATCCTGCTGCGCAAAGAACTCTTACTGCCGCTACTCTGCGGAATTTTCGTAGTAGAAAATCTCTCCGTAGTCATGCAGGTAACCTACTTCAAGTACACCAGAAGAAAATATGGCGAAGGCCGCAGGATCTTCCTGATGTCTCCGCTTCACCATCACTTCCAGAAAGCCGGCATGCCGGAAACGAAAATCGTGATCCGCTTTTGGATCGTCGGCCTTCTCCTGGCGGTAGCAACAATTCTCACCCTCAAATTAAGATAACCATCACCGATCCCGGAGGGATCAAATCGTTTTAACCCCGGATGTAGTAAGCCGCGCAGCGACGAGCGAAATCCGGGGATAGCCCAGACGAGAAGCGTGCGCAGCACGAACGAAATCGGGGGACACAAAGTAAACCATGAAGACAAAAAACATAGCAATCCTAGGAGCCGGAGAATCCGGAGCAAGTGCGGCCCGCCTCGCACAGCGGGAGGGCTATGCCGTCTTCGTATCCGACGCAGGGCCGGGGAACCCCCGCTACCTCACAGAACTGGAGGAAGCTGGCATCGAGTTCGAAACGATGCAGCATTCCGTAGACCGGATTTACGCCGCCGACGAAGTGGTCAAGAGCCCTGGTATCCCCGATACCGTTCCGATGATCGTGGAACTGCGCAAGCGTGGTATCTCCGTCATTAGTGAAATCGAATTCGCCTTCCGCTTCGCGCCGAAGGGCGCGGAGATCGTCGGTATCACCGGCAGCAACGGTAAGACGACCACGACGATGCTGACGCACCACCTGCTCGACTTCGCCGGTGTCAACGCCCTTGCGGGCGGTAACCTCGGCGACAGCTTCGCCCGCCTCCTGCTAGACCAGCAACCTGCCGATGTCTACGTACTTGAACTCAGTAGCTTCCAGCTTGATGGCATGGTGGACTTCCGCCCATCCATTGCCGCCGTACTCAACATCACTGCGGACCACTTGGACCGCTACGAATACAACCAGGACCTCTATGCCAACAGTAAGGTATCCATCGCCAAAAGCCAGCGACTCAATGATCGCCTGTTGGTCCTTGCCGATCAACAAGTCATTGCACCTGCGCTGCGCCGCCAAAAAATCGACACCCAAATCACGACGATCTCTCCCGAAGATGTCCGTGGTGCCGGCATCTTTGTCGACGGTTACGAGTTCTCCCTCGGTGATGGCCAGCTGCGCGGTCGGCACAACGCCCTGAACGCCCTGTTCGCGGTGCGCATCGCCCTGCAACTCGGCGTCAACGAAAAAGAAATTCAGCTGGCATTGGACAGCTTCATCCCTGCGCCCCACCGCATGGAACTGATCCCGACAACCGACGGCCGTACCTGGATCAACGACAGTAAGGCCACTAACGTGGACGCGACCTACTTCGCACTGGAGTCCATGACCGGATCAACGATCTGGATCGCCGGCGGTACGGACAAAGGCAACGATTACGATGTACTCGTGCCTTTCGTGCGGGAAAACGTCCATACCCTGATCTGTATGGGGGCAGACAATACCAAACTGGTGGAAGCATTTACTGGAGCGGTTGACACCTTGCTGGAATGCAGTAGTGCGGCTGCCGCAGTCGTCTTTGCACATCACCGGGCGAACAAGGGAGATACCATCCTGATGAGCCCCTGCTGCGCCAGCTTCGACCTATTCAAAAACTACATCGACCGTGGGGACCAATTCCGTACGGCCGTTAAAAATCTAAACGCATGAACCTATCAACGCGCATAGCGACGGAGTTGCGGGGGGACCGCGTAATCTGGGCCATCGTGGTCCTGCTGGCCATCATTAGCATGGTGGCGGTATTCAGTTCCGCATCTACGCTTGCTTATGAAGAGCGGGCCGGAGAAGTGAGCTACTACCTCATTAAGCACGGGGTGATCCTTGGCTTCGGTATGGTCGTCATCTATATCTGTCATCTGCTGGCCTACACCAAGTACAGCCGCTGGGCACCGGGCATGCTGGTGGTGGCGTTCGCACTGCTAATCGTGACCATGTGGCTGGGGGTAGACATCAACAACGCTAAGCGCTGGCTGCAGATCCCTTTGGTAGGACTGACCTTCCAGAGTTCGGATTTTGCGAAACTCGCCCTGATCGTTTTTGTCGCCCGATCCATCGGCTCCAAGCAGGACGTAATCAAAGACTTTAAGGAAGCCTTCCTGCCCATCATCGCCCCGATTATTGGCATCTGTATGCTCATCGCCGTCAACGATCTCTCTTCTGCCTTGATGCTTTTTCTGATCTGCCTGCTGATGATGATCGTCGGCCGAGTGGCGATGCAGTATGTCGTTATGTTGGTCTTGCTTGGCGTTTCGGTCTTCAGCCTGATGGTGATGATCGGTGCTAAGTACCCGCACATAATTCCCCGGGCCGCCACCTGGGAGAAGCGGATTGAGACCTACATTAATCCGGAGATGGCTTCGTCAGATGATCGGTACCAGATCACGAAGGCGCAGATCGCCATGTCCAACGGCGGGATCTTCGGCGTTGGCCCTGGCAACTCTACCCAAAGAAATTATGTGCCCAGCCCGCACGCCGACTTCATCTACGCCATCATCGTGGAGGAGTACGGCGTTCTGGGCGGTATTACGGTCATTTTCCTGTACGTGCTGCTGTTCTTCCGCATCGTCAGGTTGGTCACCAAAAGTTCAAAAGCCTTCGGGGCCATGGTAGCCTTCGGTATTGGGTTGTCACTGCTGCTGCAGGCCTTCTTCAACATCGCAGTAAACCTGGACCTCGTTCCCGTTACCGGACTTACCCTGCCCCTGATCTCCATGGGCGGCACCTCCGTATTATTCACCTGTATTGCGTTCGGCATCATCCTGTCCGTATCGAAATACATAGAAGCTGTCACCGCCGATGCAACCTGATCAGGGACATAGCACCAAACCCTTGCGCGTGATCGTAAGTGGGGGCGGCACCGGCGGGCACATCTTCCCGGCCATCGCCATTGCGGACGAGCTGAAACGGCTTCGCCCGGATACCGAGTTTCTGTTTGTAGGGGCTGCGGGTAAGATGGAAATGGAGAAGGTGCCGATGGCAGGCTATAAGATCGTTGGTCTGCCGATTCGGGGCCTGGAACGTAAGATCAGTCTAGCGAATCTTTCTTTTCCCTTTAAGCTGATCGCCAGCCTTTGGAAGAGCCGTAACATCATCAAAGAATTTCGCCCGGACGTGGTGGTCGGTACCGGTGGTTATGCTGGTGGGCCGATCCTCTATGTCGGTGCTAAGATGGGCGTGCCTACACTAATTCAAGAACCAAATGCGTTTGCCGGCCTCGCTAATAAGTGGGTGGGTAAGTACGTGGATAAAATTTGTGTTGCCTTCCCGGGGATGGAGAAATTCTTCCCGAAGGAGAAACTGGTGGAAACTGGTAATCCGGTGCGGGAGGTGATGCTGAAGCAAGTTAATAAGCGGATCATTAGCAATGGCCTGGACGCACTTTTTAGGGAGGACCAAGTTGAAGTGCCGAATGAGGGTGCGTTTTACCTGAATTCAACGATTCTCCTCATGGGGGGGTCTGGAGGTGCCCGCAGCCTGAACGAAGCGATGCGTGACAATACCGACCTTTTAGGGGCGCGGCCGCAGGTGCAATGGACGTGGCAATGTGGCGCTGCCTACTACGAGGCCTTTAAGGACTGCGCTACCGCGCAGCTACCCAACGTCACCATCTCCGCCTTCATTGACGACATGGTTACGGCCTACGCTGCGGCCAACGTCGTCATCGGCCGGGCCGGCTCTACAACGATTGCTGAGGTTCAGTTCCTCGGCAAACCGACCATCCTAGTGCCCAGCCCCTGGGTGGCGGAGGATCACCAGACGATGAATGCCCGGGCGCTGACCGAGCGGGATGCCGCGGTATTGGTAGCTGATAAAGATGTTACCGACCAACTGGTTTCAACCGTCTACGAACTCATCGACAACGAAGCCCGCAGCAGAGAACTAGGCCGAAATGCGCGTAGCATGGCCCAAACCGGCGCCGCTACCCGCATCGCCAACGAAGTACTTAACCTTATTTCTTTATCCCAAAAGTCCAATAACTAATGCAGTTAGCTGACCTCAAACAAGTCTACTTTATCGGTATTGGTGGGATCGGGATGAGCGCCGTTGCCCGCTACTTCAACAGCCGTGGGCTGAAGGTGGCCGGATACGACAAAACTGAAACTCCGCTGACCCGCGCACTGGAAAGTGAAGGCATCGCCATTCACTACGGAGTAGCCGACATGGCAATGGTGCCGGAGTCTTCCGCTGATCTACTGATCGTCTGGACTCCCGCCATCCCGGCCAACTTCGCCGAATTGGTGAAGGTGCAAACAGGGAGCTATACCGTGCTGAAGCGCTCTGAAGTACTTGGCCTCATCAGCCGGGGGATGGACTGTGTCGGCATTGCCGGGACCCATGGAAAAACGACCACGACCACCATTACGACCCACCTTATGACCGTAGCAGGTCTGGAACCATCGGCCTTTCTGGGCGGTATCCCACGGGACTTTCCCAGTAACTACGTCCACGGCACCTCCGATTGGGTGGTGGTGGAGGCGGATGAATACGACCGCAGCTTCCTGCAGCTGGACCCGGCCATTGCCGTCGTCCTGTCCTGCGATCCCGATCACCTCGACATCTACGGCGACCATGCCAATATGTTGGAGACGGGCTTCCGGGCTTACGCCCGCCGGATCCGGGAAGGAGGCCGGTTACTGATTCGCTACGATTTAGTCGATCACTTCACTGAGATCGATCACGTAACGGTGACCACCTTTGGCATCGGTGCTGGTGACTACAACGCGCACAACGTCCGGGTGGAAGACGGTGCCTTCCACTTTGACCTCAAAGAACCGGATGGGCACCTGATCACGAATATTCGGACCGCACTTCCCGGTCGGCATAACATTGAGAATGCTGCAGCTGCCGGTGCCGTCACCCGCATCGCTGGCGGTAGCGAGGCTGCCCTGCGGACAGGCCTGGCCACCTTTAAGGGGATTGCCCGAAGGTTCGAGACGAAGCTGAGTACGGATAAAATTGTCATCATCGATGACTACGCCCATCATCCGACGGAGCTCACTGCCGCGATCTCTGCGGCCAAAGAACTGTACCCGGATAAGACGATCCGTGGTGTCTTTCAACCACACTTATTCAGCCGGACACAGGACTTCGCTGCGGGCTTCGCCCAGGCGCTCGACCTGCTGGATGAGGCGATCCTGATCCCGATCTATCCGGCACGGGAAGAGCCGATCCCCGGCATTAACAGCCGTTCGATCTACGAGAAAATGAGCATGCAAAACCGGCGGTTATTGTCGAAGAAAAAGTTGCTCGACGCAACTGCGAAACTTGCAGACGGAGTACTGCTGTTATTGGGGGCCGGCGATATTGATGCACTGGTACCGCAAATCGTTGCCCAACACCAAAATACCCTGAACCATGGCTAAGAAACAACCCAATAAGCTGGTCGCATTAGCCCTGGTTTTTGTCATGGGCGTACGTGCCTACGGATGGATCGTGATTGCGATTGCCGTTGGGGTACTGGCTATTTCTGCCATCTCGGCGCGGGAGGCTTCCCATGTGAAAACGGTTGCGCCGGTTATTCTGCCGTTGGAAGACGGAGAGGCATTGGTCACCGAGCAGGAACTACTGGACCGGCTTGCCGCCAGCTTTACCAAGCCAATGGCCGAACTGAGCTTAAGTGATATCGATGTAGAACGGGTAGAAACTGTACTTGAAGGCCAGGCCTTCGTGGCGAACGCAGATGCTTACATCGACGATGACCTACAACTCAATATCACGGTGACCCAGCGGGTACCCCTGCTGCGGGTCATTGCCGAAAATGGCCAGAATTACTACCTCGACGAAAGTGGCGCACGGATGCCACTTAGCGAAAGCTATACCGCCCGGGTACCAGTCGCAACGGGAAACATTGTCTTGTGGTCGGACGACTTCATGACTAATGAAGACCACCAACTCCGCCAACTGGTGGAATTGACCCAGTACCTAAGGGAAGATCACTTCCTGAGCGCGCTGGTAGAACAGATATACGTAAACACGAAGGGTGAGCTGGTGCTCGCCCCGAAAATTGGTGACCAGGTAATCTACTTGGGTCGCTACCACGAAACAAAGACGCTGGAACGCCTGCGTCGATTAAAAATCTTCTATCGTGAAGGGCTCCCCTATGAAGGGTGGCGTAAGTACAAAAGTTTTGACTTGCGCTTCTCTGACCA
>JBLHRW010000053.1:0-18598 GCA_047626445.1 Neolewinella sp. | reverse complement strand
AGAGCCACCATCCAGCGGCCGCCAGATGCGGTTGAGATCAGCATCGATAAACCGTACGCCTGCCGCCAGCGCCGCCAGGTTACCCCGCAGGGCCAACAGGTCACCTTTGAAACTGAAGCCGGGGTTAATCCTCGGCTCATCCTCCAACATATCAAACAATCGCTCCAGGGCAAGGACGCCCGCCGGCTCATTTCCGTGCACGCCTCCAATGGCCACCACCAAAGGCCCCGCTTCAGCGCCCCGGTAATGACCGATTATTCGTTCTGATTCCACTATTTTCTCCATGGGCTAAAAGTAAAACTTCAAAGCGACAAGCTGGGATACGAATCCGACAATGTATCCCGAATAAATCTGCACGCTGTCGTGTGCACCTAATGCCAGACGTGCGCTACCGACCATACCAGCCAGCAAAACACCGACGAGTAGCAGTAGACCGAGCCCTACGGTAACACCGCCAAAGGCAATCCCGTTAGCCCCGAAGAGGCCCATAGTGATCATCAGCATCCCTACCAGGCCTCCCATCCCCACAGTATGCAGGCTGATCTTATCCATTACATTAATGACGAATGCGACCGCCAGAGCAAGAACTACTCCCAGTAAAAAAGTAGAAAAAATCGTTGGTACGTCGTTACTCTGACTAAGGTTGTAGTACACCCAAAAGTAAAGTACCATCACCAGCAGTAACGGGCCGATCCGCTCCGATTTCTCGGCCATCATCACGCTACTTACCATATTGAGTGCAACCATCAGTAAGACCGAAATCATTGGGATCACTGCCGTGTACAAGATCATCATTACCAGCGTCAGGATGGCACGTTGGTTACCAAAGTCATTAGAACCGAACAGAAAGGGATTCACCACCATCAGTAACACGTACATGTAGGTAGGTATCATCAAAGGGTGAAAAAGGCCGCTCAGGGCCAAAGCCCACCATTTCTTAGACGGGGCCGGGGCAATCAGTTCGGTCATTGGGTTGTCCATGGGGCAAAGATAGAAGTTCTAGATTGATAGATTGATAGTAGGTAGATTGATAGGCTACCGCTCGAGAATGCTCGCTTCACTCGTATAGAGCTGAACGAGCGAGCATCCCCATGCGGTAGCGCTATAAATCAACCAAAGGCGTAGCCCGTCTATCAATCTATCAACCTAAACGTGGTGCGTCGATTCTTAGCCCGCCCTTCATCAGAATCATTGGGGGCGACCGGCTTGCTTTCGCCGTAGCCGGAGGTATTGATTCGATTTTCTGCGATCCCCTGTTCGCTGAGGTATTTTTTTACGGAGGTCGCCCGGCTTTCGCTCAGTTGCAGGTTGGTGGCTTCGTCACCAAGATCATCGGTGTACCCGGCAATCTCTACCCGTAAAGCCGAAACCTTGGTCAGCAGCTCGGCCAACCGGTCAAGCTCATCATAAGAGACCGGTAATAAAGTGGCACTGCCACTTTCAAACAGTACGTTCTTAAAGGCCGTCGAGCCATCTTCCTCAGTACCGCCGGCAGCTACTGCATCGGCAATGGGCTCCAGGGCGATCTCCAGTTGATAAGGATTCTTCTGGGTGAAGCCCTCCGTCAGGGAGAAGCGCTCAGAATAGAACAGGTAGCCGGGTTCATCGACCGTGAGTGCGTAGTCTTTACCGGAAGGCAGTACCGTAAGAAACCGGCCTTCCGGCCCAGTACGCCTGGCGATGGCTGGCGCTGATTGATCGGTTGGTCGTAAGCGTACGGTTGCCGCCAGGGGCTGTCCCGTTTTAGCGTCCGTTACCCGGGCTTCTGCATAGGTAGCAGATGCCGGGCGGAGCTCTTCCGGCAATTCAAACTGATAGATATCTATGTCAACTTCACCTGTTTCCGGATCACGGAGCCCTTTACTGAAGTAAGCGATGCTACCGCCAAGGGCAACGAACAGGTTGGTTTCATCTCCCGCCGTATTGATCGGGTATCCCAGATTGACGGGTTTCCCCCAGGCATTATCGGGGTTCAATTCAGATCGAAATAAGTCATCTCCACCTAAGCCCGGGTGACCACTACTGGTAAAAAACAGTGTTTTACCATCGGCTGCCCAAAAGGGGTATTGGTCTCTACCGAGTGTATTGATGGCATTACCAAGGTTTACCGGTGCAGACCAACCTCCATCCGGTAAGCGACCGCTGACGTAAAGGTCGGTGTTCCCCCGTCCGCCCGGTCGGTTACTGCTGAAGAACAGCAACTGTCCGTCAACCGAGATACTTGGCTGTGCCTCGTAGTCTCGCGTATTGATCGTTGGCCCGATATTTTGGGGTCGGGTCCAGCCAACCTCTTCTTTTTCGGCAAAGTATAGGTCGCAACTGCCCGCCCCATCGGGGCGGTTACAGACCGTAAACACCAAGTAGGCACCATCTGCGGTAATCGTTTGAGCGCCTTCGTTGAATTCTGTATTTACCCCATCCAACGGTTTGGCGACGGACCAACTGTCGTCTTCCAGCCGTTCACTCAGGTAAAAGTCTTCCTGTTGTCCATCCACCCGCCGGGTGATAATCATCCGCTGGCCATCAACGCTGAGGTTAGGAAAGTACTCCAGGTGTTCCTTTGTATTAATTCCTCCGGGAACCGGAATTGGGGCAAAGGGGACGGGTCTTTCCGCCAATTCTTTGGCGACACGAGCTTTCTCCACCAATTCATCAGCTTGTTCTATCCGTTCGGGTCGGGTGCTTCCAGCTAAAGACGTTCGGTAAGCCTGAAAAGCGGCAATAGCTTCGTCAAACTGCCCATCCTTCATTAATACACCACCTAGTTCCTTTTGCGCCCGCCCCTGCTTTTCGGGGCTAAAGCTCATTCCTTTACGCAAATCACTTATTGCGGCGGTAAGCTTTCCAGCTCCGTCGTTGCTCATTGCCCGCATGTAGTACAAATCGGTCAATGCCGGATTACGGTCAATTAAGCCGTTGAGCATTTTAGTGGCCTGTTCAAATTTTCCTAGATTGAGTTCTGACCGAGCTTCGGCAAGCGTTTTCTGGTCTTTCTTCTTCAGTGAGGAGCCCCCTGTGTTACTAGGTTGCGCAGCGGCACAACCAGCATAAGCGACCAGTATTATCAGGTAAAGAGTTGTTCGAATAAAAGCCACCGGTATTATTTTATTGTAGTCAAAATAACGCGGGAGTCGGCCAGTATGTTATCAGACGTTCACTTGTGCTTTTTTGAGCGCTTCTTTTGCTTCGGGAATTTCCTTCGCCGCCAGCTTAAACTGGGCGATGGCTTTATCTATGCTTCCCCCACCTTGGTAAGCGAGCCCTAATTCGTAACGGACTTGAGCTTCGGAAGGGGCTTTGACATCCGCGACAGAAGCCAGTGCTTTATCAAAAGCAATGGTCGCATCATAGTAGCGCCCGGCTTTAACCAATAACGTGCCAAAGACATTATTTATCCGGCGATCGTAGCGGTCGAGACTGGCAATCCGTTGCTTACGCTTGCTGAACATATTAAAGACCCGCAATGCATCGGCCGGACGGCCTAGTTCGAGGTAGGAATCTCCCAGGGCAACTTGTGCCATCCAGTAAATAGCTTGATGTGGAATACTGTTCTTCGTTACCGCCTCGAAGTCTAGTGCGGCCTTTTCCCAGTCTTTCTTACGCAGGTAAGCGATGCCCCGGCCATAATGGCTCTCCGGCATTGAAGGATTTATATTAAGACTTTTATCATAGTCATAGATTGCATCCTCCAGATTGTTCAGGCGGAGGTTAACAAAACCACGACGCTCGTAAGCCTGAGCATGGCGGGCAAAACGACCGACAACTTTCGTCATCATGTCTAACGCTTCCTGCTCTTTGTCCTCTTGGCTTACTAATTGGCGGCCACGGTTAAAAAGCTGGACCGTTGTTCTGTCGCTGTGAGGTTCGAGTACGTGATGGTCCATAATGTTACCGGCAGACAATCGCCAGAGGTTCAGGCTACCTGCCATACTGAAGGAAACAACCCGCTCTAGCAGGTTAAGCGTATTCAGCCAGTGGCGTTCAGAACCAATAACAACGGTGCGGGGGATGTCAAGCGTCAGTTCTTCTTCTTTAAAATGGCCTTCGGGTTTTAGCAGGATATCATTTTTGTAATAATGTTCCATTCGATGGTTGTACTGCTCCAACACTTGGTTGAAGACTCGCTCCGAACCGAATTCCAATTGTCCCGCAATAATTATTCTGTACTCTGACATAACCCTGAAGTGCTTTGTTCCCTGACTGTGAAAAACTGTTTGACTATCTACATACGTATACTTCCGACCAGCAAAGCCCACAACTTAAGTGTGGTGAGTGATCGAGGAAAGATCTTTTTCCGGTTAACCGAAAGATGATCTTTGAAACGTAAAAGATGTGGATTCGCCCTAAATCCTGCTATTTCAACTACTTAGAACAATAGCAGGAGTACAAAAGTGCAGTTTTTCTCATCATTCTCAAAGGAATATGAAGACTAATTTTCGCTTAGCACCTAATTAGTTCTACTACGGGTAAATCTGCTTCAGAATATAAAAAAAACAGGCTGCCCCCCTGGTAGAGGAACAGCCTGTTCAATAACCTTCTACAGATGAGAAGGGGCCAACTTTCTTAGTTGACTTTGATCATCCGGGTTGGCTCGGAAGCTACCGGAATGACAACGCGGTTTTCGCGGAGCGTTTCACCCACTGGGCGCTGCTCACCGAAGCCAATCATGCTGAGCTTGTCCGGAGTGGCACCTTTATCAACGCTGTACTTCTCAGCAGAACCAGCACGACGCTCGGAGAGGCCTTGGTTATACTCATCGGAAGAACGACGGTCAGCGTGGCCTTCGAAGCGGATGCTGAACTCAGATGCACCAGGAAGTGCAATGAAGCGATCGATTTCTTCAATGATCACCCGGTCTGGGCGGTTGAGGCGGCTAATGTTGGTTGGGAAGTAGATGCGATCGATGTCGATGGTACCACGGGTACTGTCAACACGGATGTACTCGAATCCCATGGTGTCCAGCATTTCGCTGTAGCGGGTAACCCGCTCAGGAAGTGTTTCTGCACGATCCTTCGGCTCAGGGCAACCATTACGGGCAGCAACACCGGCCACGTCCGGACATTCGTCTTCTTTGTCGATGATGCCGTCACCATCGCGATCAGGGCAACCGCCGTTAGCAGCGGTACCTGCCTCAGCAGGACAATCGTCGTCGCCATCAGCAATGCCGTCACCGTCACCGTCAGGGCAACCCATCAAGGCAGCAACACCAGCTTCGGTAGGACACTTGTCGTCTTTGTCGGCAACACCGTCGCCATCACCGTCAGGGCAACCCATCAGGGCAGCTTCACCAGCTTCAGTTGGGCAGGCATCATCCTTATCTGGAACACCGTCACCATCACCATCAGGACAACCTTTGAGGTTGGCAAGGCCAGCAATCTGCGGGCAATCGTCGTCTTTGTCGGCCACACCGTCGCCATCCGTGTCAGGGCAACCCATTGTAGAGATTGGGCCCGCTTCGGTAGGACAGGCGTCCTCTTCGTCGTAGATGCCGTCTTTGTCCGTATCCGGCTTACCGAATCCAGTAGAGAAAGTCAGACCTAACATGGTGTAGGCATCATCCTTGGCTGGGTTACCAGACTCGCTTACACCGTCGATGAGGTCAGCACCGGTCATACGGTAGCTGATATCAAAGCCGAGGGAAGACTTTGGAGAGAGGTAGTACTTGAGACCACCACCGATGGGAAATACAACACCACCGTTATCGTCTGCCTGAGCAGCAATATCGGCAGTAACACCAGCATTACTAGTACCGTTGTAATTCGTTGTCACATCACCCCAGATGCCGTAGGCAGCACCTACGCCAATATAAGGAGAGAAGGTTTTCTTGAAGACACCATCTTTGAAGCGGTTAGCCGCGAAAGGTTCGAATTCCAGTACAAGACCGGGCTCGATGACGGTTGCTTCAGAAGAGAACCCACGGTCGCCGTTTTCTCCGTCGGCGTCGTCACTGTTCAAACCACCATACATTATGTGGGCGCGGAGTGCGAACATGCCACCCAAGCGACGGCGGACCATCACGCCAGCACTGAAACTTGGCGCGTTCAGAAGAATAATATCATTTTCGATCATGTCACCTCCGAGGGAAGAGGTACCAAGTTGAAGACCAAATTCCCAGGGAAATTGGGTCTTTTGGCTGTAGAGTGAGATGCAGGTAAACATCGCCACAACAAGGAGTAAGTGCTTTAGCATTTTGCTGAGTTTGACGTAAGTTGAAAGTATTATAGAAGTCTCCGGTTTTTTACCCGGTTTATCTTTAGATATATCGTGTTTCCGCTCTTTTTGTTCGAGCGAATCCATAACAGTTTACAATTTTAGTGGTTTACATCGGGAAAGTGATAATATCGAAGGGGAACATTGCGTTTTTAGGCCTTTTTTTTTCATTTATGCCCTTTTCGGGCACTTATTTCATGCGATGGAACCTCAGCAGGTGATTTCGGTCGGCTTCATTATAAAGTTCAAGAACAAGCGCTCCCCGGCGACCAGCCGGGAGAGGAAAGAGGATTTTCACAGGATTATGGGCGTATCCGTCATCTCCAAAGAGGGACAATTGGTGGCGCAGTTTCGGTGGCAGCCGAAACTGCCGTAATTCCGCTGCATCCCGGGGTAAAGGTAATTGACCGTAACCTTGTTCCTCAAGAAAGGATTTAACCATTTCAAAGCTACGCTCGAGGCGGCCGGCGGCAAAGACAAGCCTGTAGCAATATCCATCAGCAGAACTACCGCCTTCCACCGTTTCTCCCGCCGCGGGGAAGTTGTACCTTATGCCTTTCTTTTTACGGGCAGAAGCCGGCCCCGGGCCCTGAGGTGTTTCAACCTCCCCTGATTCGGGGAGAGGCTGTACGCCACTGCCAAAGTCGGCAATGAATACAGGACGCCGACCAAGTTTCGGTAAAGACTGAATGTTCATTTTGTTATTTTAAATCAAAAATACAACAACTTTATATAAAGTGTTAAGCCAATCACCTCTCCATGAAGTCGTTCCTTTTCAGGTTGCCGCCTCTGCCATCGGGCCGCATGGATTTCTCACCCTACCCCACTTGATTCGGATGCTCCAGGAAGCGGCCATGCGAAACACCGTCCGGCTAAACATCTCCAGCTCCCAGATGATGGAAGAATATGGCTGTTCTTGGGTCTTACGGCGGCAACGGATAGATTGTGTTCGGTGGCCAAAGCTGGGGGAAGAACTCACCGTTCTCACCGCCCCCTCCGGATTTGAACGCAAGCTCCAGACCTTTCGGGATTTCCATCTTCGTGACCAGGCCGGAGTCACCATCATCACCGCAACGAGCCAGTGGCTTTTTATGGATGTCTCCACCCGGCGCCTGCGACCGATCCCGGCCGCCATTGCTGATTTAAAACATCACCTTGCACCTGCGGCCGCGCACCTTGATCGCCCTGATGGAAAAGTCCCCCCCCCAAGCAAGCCAGCATCGGCGCGTGACGCAGAAATTGCTTTCTATCAACTGGATTTCAACGACCACCTCACCAATCCGGTATTCCCTGAATTGATGCTGGAGCCGCTGGGACGTAACTTCCTGCGTGACCACCTACCCATTAAAGCAGACATCATGTTCCAGCGGGAAGCGCGCTACGGTGACCAGATAAAAGCCGTCACCGGCCCCGAAGCCAAAGACCTGCACTTCGGCCACGCGCTCCTGCGGGGAGAGGATCAGCTGGCGACCATGCGAACGTCGTGGCGGCCAATATGATCCTATAAAAACAAAAGCGGCGGCCTCCCCGTTCGGGAAACCGCCGCTTTATCAGGCCAATAATCGTTAAAGCTCCCGGGCGCTAAAGAACTGGTCGAGTGTTTCCTTCTTCGCATCACCGCTTTTATAGCCGGCGGTAAAATATTTCACCCGTTGCTCAGAGGTTCCGTGCGTAAAGCTATCGGGGACCACGTAGCCCTGGCTTTGCTTCTGGATGGTATCATCACCAATGGCCGAAGCCGCGACGAGTGCCTCCCGGATGTCCCCATCTTCCAGCAGATCGGAATACTGGTCGGCGTAGTATGCCCAAACGCCGGCGAGGTAATCTGCCTGTAACTCCAGGCGAACAGAAGCGGCATTAGCCTCCGTTTTGCTGCCGCGCCGCCGCACCTGACTTACCTGCTGGCTGTAGCCCAATTGGTTCTGGATATGGTGGGCGACTTCGTGCGCCACGACATAGGCCAGGGCAAAATCACCGGGCGCACGGAAGCGTTTGCGCAATAGATCGGCAAACTGCAGATCTATGTACACCTTTTGGTCTGCCGGACAATAAAAGGGTCCGGTTGCCGCACTCGCAAAACCACAGGCGGAACGATCCTCCCCTTCAAATACGACCAGGATCGGTTCTTTATATTGTCGATTGTAGAGCTGGGGAAAAAGCTGCCCCCAGATCTTTTCATTGTCGCGCAGCGTCTTGGAAACGATCTGAAATTCTTCCGTATCCTGTTCCAGGTTCTGGGCTGGGGCCGACGTTTGCGGAGACGGTGCAGACATTCCGCTGGAAGCACCGAGGTATTCTGAAGGGTCACCGCCCATCAGCATTACGATGATCACGATAATGAGGGTGCCGAGACCGAAGCCGCCGGCGGTTTTAGTGCGGCCGCTCATACCACCGCGCCGGCCACGCCGGTCGTCGATGTTCTTACTGCCTTCTTTTCCTTCGAGTTTCATTGAAGTAGTTTTATTATTATTGCAAGATTCAGGTTGCCAGTTGCAAGAAGAGCAAAGTTACTGGATATGCCGGATGAAGTACTCGGACAGAATACTCCACATCCATACAACTGCCAACCTTGATGTGATGAGAGCTATTTACCCTGCTTGTCTTGCTGAGCGAATACCCGGCGGAGCAATTCTGAGGTTCGTGCACCAATGTTTTGGCGGATGTTTTCCTCCTCCAGCGCAACCTTAGAGAATAGCCCCTCAAGGGCTCTTTCGGTAACGTGGTCGGCCAGGTTCGCATTCACCGGTTGGCGGGTTAGGGGGAAATTGTTGTAGACCTTGGCGGCGTCGGCCCATATTTTCTGGGCATCGAATTTATCGAGTGACGTGGAAATCACCGGATTGAACTCGTTGTATAAATTGGAGTAGGTCGTACGCTGCAGGTAGGTTGTCGCAGCATTATTATTGCCCTTGAGGATGCCCAGGGCGTCCTGAATGGTCATCTGCTTAATGGCCTGCACAAAAATCGGCCCGGCAGTTTTAGCGGCGTCTTCTGCTCCCTGGTTAATTTTCTTGATGATAACGTTTTCCAGGTCGCTGAAGCCAGGAACGCCTTTCAGGCGGTCGGTTACCTTCAGCACTTCTTCCGGCAGCAGAATACGGTAAGCCAGGTCGTTGAAATATCCGCCATCGGAAGAGAGTTCACTGGCACCACGCTGGGCCCCTATGCGAAGCGCTTCCTTCAGGCCGTTACCAATATCATTGGTAGAAAGCCCGCCGTTGAGCACGGTATTGAGGGTCTGGTTGATCTGTTGGCTGGTACAGCCAAAGAATAGGAAAGGGAGGGTAAAAAAGAGGAGCTTGCGCATATCGTTACACTAGTTGGTTTAATATTCTAACGTATGAGACGTGTGTTTGCTTAATTTAGTAACTCCCCGGACGTTAAAGACTAGTTATCCTTGAAATCATCGAAGTTGAAATCCCCCATGTCCATGTCGCCCAGGTCCAGGTCGTCAAAATCCATGCCGTCAAAATCTTCGTCGTATTCTTCGTCGTCAAAGTCTCCTTCGTCCTCTTCGCCGGCCTCCGGAATGTCATAGTCCCCCCCCTCATCGTCGAAACCTTCCTCATCGAAGCCCTCCTCTTCGTAGATGTCTTCGTCATCATCGTATTCATCCTCGAAGGCTGACTCGTCATAAGCTGGTGGAGAAGGTGCTTTCTGGGGTAATCCAGATAGGCCACCGCCGCTAAAGCCGCCGCCGCCACCTCCGCCGCCGTAGCCGCCGCCAAATGAACCTCCATCATCGAAGCCTGAAGCAGGATCCTCAAAAGTATCTTGCCGCCCGGGTGATGCACCACCATAACCGCCGCCGCCGCCCCCGCTGGTACTGCCCAGGGTGACTTCTACAACCGCCGCGCCGACCTTCCCGCCCAGCGGCGGATTCAGTTTTCGCAAACGGAGCCTTACCGAGCTCACACTATCAAATTGGTTCATGATTCGGTTCCCCATCCGGTAAGCCAAGGCTTCCAGTAATTGGGTCGGCTTTTTCATTTCCGCCTGCAGCAAATAATAGATGGTAGCGTAATTGACCGTGCCGCCCAAATCATCGTTCTGGGCCGCACCGGTAATGGTGGCTTCCACTTCAACGTCGATGCTGAACTCATTTCCCATGAGGTGCTCCTCTTCGAAGAAGCCGTGGGGGGCGAATATGCGAACGTCTTCAAGTCCGATTTTGGCGGTCATGAGCGCAAATTAGTCAAATAGTCAGAGAGTCAGGGAGTCAAAGAGTTGGGGAGTCAAACAGTCCGGTGGGCTGAATGGCCCTTTTAGCTGGTTACGCGGACTTTAGCCCGATGTCATCAGCTTACCAACCGAAATAAATTTCGTGTACCCATTAGACAAGCTTACAGCTTCTCCAATAATTTTTCTGCTTGTTGCTGCATTGGGTGCTCAGTATCCCGAGCAATTTGGGTCAGCGCATCTCTGGCGTCAGAGACTTTACCCTCTCCTAAAAAGGCAAGAGTATTATAGTAATTCGCTTCCTTAGCCAAGGGGAAAGTGTCAAGCTGTGAAAGGAGAATAAAGATGGAGGAAGCCTCCTTAAATTTCTCCTGCGCCAGCAGGCTCTGCCCCAGGTAAAACTGATTTACATCAGATTTAGGCAAAGCGGATAGTTTAGCTTCCGCAGCAGCAAAATCGCCAGCGTCGTAGTCCGCAAAAGCCGCAGCTTCTGCGGCAAGGCCATTGTCCCCCCTTACGGTGCCAGTCGTGATGTTCTGATAAGGTTCAAAGCTTTCCATGGCCAGGAGCTCAGGCTCAAACCCACCACTGGTTTGCAGGGCCCACCAGCCAACGGCCAGAACCAACAGTAAGGCTGCAGCGTAGGCAAGTAGCTTCATCCAGCCCTTACGGCGGGGCTGCATCGTTAACACTTTGGCTTCTTTTTCAGGCGCTACGGTACCGGGCGCTGTATCAATAGTGTTAGCGGAGAGCGTGCTTTCCAGTTTTTGCAGGCGGGCCTTCAGGGCCCGGTCTTCAGCCAGTTCGATGGCGGCCATGGCCAGTTCTGTATTGGCCAGTTCGTTACTCAGCTCAGCGTCGCGGGTTACTTCTTCTTCAAATTCAAGACGCTCCTCGCGGCCGGCTCGGCCAAGCAAGTAATCATCTATACGGTTATGACGGTTCTCCTTATTCATGCTTCCCGAATTTTTTCTTTAAGACTGGGGGGTCAAAATCTGTTTAAGTTTGTCGAGGCACCGCATTTTTTTTATACGCGTGGCCCCAGGAGAGCTTAGCTTAAGGGTATTCTGAATACTTTCTATGGGATAACGGTGATAATAAAACAGCGTAAGTAGTTCCTTGCAAACGTCGCCCATCTTACTAAGCGCAGTAGCCAACAAGGCCTTACGATGATCGTCTTCAAAACGGTTAAGGAGACTCATATCCAGTTCCTCCGAAGGGTCATTACCCAACCCAATCCCGGCATCGGGATCGGAGGGTACCTCGCGGTGACGCTGCTGATTTTTACGATAGACCAGCCGCTTACCAATCGCAAACAAGTAAGTACGGATACCGCAGGTGAGTTCCGTCAGCCGACCGCTGACAATATTTTTGTAAAAGGCGATTACAGCGTCCTGGAAACAGTCGGCCGCGTCGTCTTCGGTAGCATAGAGTTGTCGTTGGGCGTAGGTCAAAAAGGCAGCCCGATGATCCTGGTACAATTGTTCCAGGAGCTCATGCCGACCTCCTTTGATGGCGGTGAACAATTCTGCGTCGTTGGTTAATTTATCCTGCACTTGTAGGTCTGAATTGAATGTCTTAACCCAAATGTAGCGATTTCATCGGCCAATTTGTTATCCCACCGTTGTGGGTTATGGTTCTTTATAACTTTAGTTCGTCTACTGTTACGGAAATATTAAAAATTTTCACTTTTGTTTTTCAGGGCGCGGACGCAGGATGCAGGAGAAGGTTTTAAAGCGCAAAGAACGATACCGTTGTTACTGGTGACGCTTGCCATTAACCCGTCTGACGGATTCCTTTCCTTGCACCTGCGACCGCGCCATCTGATCCGCGAGCAAAAACACCTTTTATCGCAACCTCTCCGAAAGTCCGAACGTTAGTACCTTTGCATTCTTTAAATAGATATGGTCAAAATAGCAGACATAGAACTAGGAGAATTCCCCCTCCTGCTGGCGCCGATGGAAGACGTCAGCGACCCGCCCTTCCGCGCCTTGTGCAAGGAACAGGGGTGCGACATAATGTACACCGAATTCATCAGCGTAGAAGGCCTGATTCGCGATGCCTCCAAGAGTGTCGAGAAACTCGACATCTACGATTACGAGCGCCCGATCGGCATCCAAATTTTCGGTGCCAACATCGAGAGCATGGTGAAAGCCGCCGACATTGTGGAGGAGGCGAATCCCGAACTTCTCGACATTAATTTCGGCTGCCCCGTCAAAAAGGTAACCTGTAAAGGCGCCGGTGCCGGAATTCTTCAGGACATCCCGAAGATGGTACAACTGACAAAAGCCATCGTCGATCGTACCAACCTGCCGGTGACCGTCAAGACCCGCCTGGGTTGGGACAACAACACCAAATACATCGAGGAAGTCGCCGAACGGCTGCAGGACGTCGGCATCAAGGCCCTGTCCATTCACGGCCGCACCCGCCAGCAGATGTATAAAGGCGAAGCAGACTGGACGCTGATCGGTGCCATTAAAGACAACCCGCGCATCACCATACCCATTTTCGGTAACGGCGACATCGACTCTCCGCAGAAAGCGGAGGCTTACCGCAACCGCTACGGCGTCGACGGCATCATGATCGGCCGGGCCGCCATCGGCAACCCCTGGATCTTCCGGGAAATCAAGCATTACTTCGCCACCGGCGAATTACTACCACCCCCAAACATCGACGAACGCGTAGACGCTGCCCGCGACCACCTGCGTCGCAGCATCGACTGGAAGGGCTCCAAACTAGGCATTCTCGAAATGCGCCGCCACTACACCAATTACTTCCGCGGCCTGCCCGGCGTAAAGGAATACCGTAAGACCCTCGTCTCCGAATTCGAGCCGGATAGCTTATACGCTACGCTGGAGGAGATGCGGAAGATTTATGAGGGGGCTGAGGTGATGATGTGATGCAGGTTGCAGGTTGCAGGTTGCAGGTTGCAGGTTGCAGGTTGCAGGTTGCAGGTTGCAGGTAATAAAACGAAAAAAGCCCGGAGCTGCAATGCAGTCCGGGCTTTTTTACTGAGGTCGGTAGCGGATTTGAACCGCTGTAGCAGGTTTTGCAGACCTGAGCCTAGCCACTCGGCCAACCGACCAATTCGGGAACGCAAAAGTAGGTCAGTAAAGACCGTTGCGCCAAACTTTAGGGCGCTTTTTTACGCAGTAAAAGAGTAACGTTGTGATTGTCAGGGAAGTTGCATAAGGTTTAACTTTACCTGAACAGATTGACACTACCTGATCGCTTCCGATAATTGCCTTCACTTACGCTATACAGCACAACGTACAAGTAGGTCCCGGCAGGTAATGGCTGCACTTGGTTGGTCCCGTCCCACCCATCAAGTGGATCCTGTGTTTCGTGGATAAGGCTGCCCCAACGATCCCATATCTGAAAGCGAAAGCCTTCTGCTGGCGGGAGGGAGGAGAAGAGGGGAAGAAAGACGTCATTTACACCGTCGCCATTGGGGCTGAAAGCGTTGGGTACATAGAGTTCCGGCATTGGTGTGACGCAGACCACATTGGAACTAAAAACAAAGTTCTCGGTCACCGCTGCGCCCTCTGGGCGGAAACGAGCCCGGACTATATAGCAAACTTCTTCTCCACCACCAGCGAGGAAATTATCAACGTAGCTCAAGCCCATCAGGTCGCTCACGACGGGGGTAAGTACGCCTCCGGCGTCGGAGCGAAAGACATCGTACGTTAGGGTACCAGCCAACCCGTTGACCAGCGGCGTCCAGGTCAGTTGGTTGCTGCCGGGAAACAGCTCCCGGACATCGAGGACTACCGGCGCTACGGCATTGGTATTCACTTCACGATCACAGGCATCGGTGAGCCGAAAGCTGAAGCTTTCCCCCGCGGCAAGTGCATCGGCTAGCTGCGGAAAGATCAGCTGGCCACCAGCACCGAAAACAGGCGTTGGTAACGGAGCGCTTTCCAGCAGGCCGCCGATCCGGCTGACCAGCAACTGCGCATCCAACGGAACAGGCTGCAAGATGTCATCGGCATATTGAAAAAGCACGTTGCCAGTCTCGTCAATCTCCACGCCGTAAAGGAAAAAATCCCGCAGGGGCTGCGTAATCGTCACCGATTGGCAGAAGATGGTAGAACGGGCCCGACCGAAGTTGTTGGCCAGGACGGCTTCAACGTAGAAACAGAGGTCATCGCCGTCATTGGCGTCTCGGTAAGGAATCGAAGCAACATTGGGCGGAAAAGTGCCGGTAGCATTGAAAAGCCCACCGTTAACGGAAATAAATAATTCAAGTACCGTAGCTGGCAGAAAGGATTCAAGGTCGGTCACTTCCAGGGTGAGGGTAATCTCACTGGTACAACCGGAGCCTCCCGTGCCGGTCAGGCCAACGGGAGAAACGATGGTGCCTTGGGAGCTATCATTCCCGCAGGCATCAATGGCCACCAGGCGAAAAGAACGGCCAGCGGGGTCTGGATCACCGGGGCCGAAAGTAAAGCGGTATTCGGTAGCGCCGAATACCGTATCCAACGGGATGAATGCGGTGGGGGTCACCTCTAAAACGATGTATCCCGTTACTTCAGGAGAAGTGGATTCCAGCCAGTCAATGATGATTTCATTGCCCTCTACCCCACTGAATTGGATGACGGGTGTGGCCGGGATGAAGCTGTCCAGCGTATCACTGCTCAGGGCAGTTTGCCCCGGACAATCGTAGTTGTAGCGCAGAAAATAATACCGTAATTCACCGGTAGGGTTGGGGTCACTAAAGGAGGCCGTCGCCGGATCGGCAATGCTGGTTACCAGGGCGTACGGCCCGGTTAGGTTCGTAGATCGGTAAACCTCGGTAGCCTGAAAGGGGCCACAGCCATCAGGGGAAGGGTTATTCCAATTCAGGGTAATGGCGCCGGCCCCACTACGGGTACAGGTAAAGTCAGGAGCCGCGATTTGGGCGCGGACCGCAGGTGCCAACAGCAGGAGGAAAAAGCAGTAAAGGAAACGCAAGTTTATCTGTTCTGGGATTGGAATAAATGGGCTACGGTAGTTTAAACGCTAGTAAGGCTAAGACGTTGTGTGCAAAAGGGTATTTTAGAAGGCTTCGCTTTTTAGATGGCCTTCGGCCCTGTTAGACGCCAAGCGGCTGTCTAAAAAAAAAGGCGCGCAGCGATCTTTCGTCTACAAAGGCCGCGAAGCGGCCGTCTACTCTTTGTTGGCTAGTTGTCCGCAGGCAGCATCAATGTCCTTCCCCCGGCTACGCCGCACCGTCACCATGATCCCCCGATCGCGGAGGTAGGTAGCGAAGTCGTCAATACGGTGTTCGGAAGATTTCCTAAAAGGTGCATTATCGATTGGGTTGTACTCGATGATGTTGATCATGCAGGGGACCCGCTTACATATCTGGTAGAGTTTTTCAGCGTCCTCCAGGGTATCGTTAAAATCCTGGAAGGTGATGTATTCGTAGCCGATCCGCTTCTTGGTCTTGGCGTAGAAGTACTCCAGAGATTCCACCAGCACCTCAAGGTTATTGCTTTCGTTGATGGGCATAATCTCGTTGCGCTTCACGTCATCAGCAGCGTGGAGGCTGATGGCAAGGTTCACCTTGGTATCCTCATCAGCCAGTTTTATGATCATTTTTGCAATGCCGGCGGTAGACACCGTCAGCCGGCGGGGCGCCATATGCAGGCCGGTGTGGGAAGTGATCCGGTCGATGCTTCCGACTACTTCTCTGAAGGCCAGCAACGGTTCGCCCATCCCCATGTACACGATGTTGGTCAGCGGCTTACCGAAGGTTTCCATACACTGCTCATTGACCAGAAAGACCTGGTCGTAGATCTCCGCGGCAGTAAGGTTCCGCAAACGCTTCATGCGGCCTGTCGCGCAGAAGGTACAGGAGAGGCTACAGCCAACCTGACTTGACACACAGACGGTAAAGCGATCGTCGGCAACTACCGGAATCAGTACAGATTCGATCATGTGTCCGTCGTGCAGCCGGAAGCGGCTCTTGATGGTACCGTCGGAGCTCCGCTGGACTTTGTCTTCAGTAACTGCAAGGATGATGTAATTCTCCTTGAGCATTTCCCGTAGCGGAAGCGACAGATTGGTCATCTGATCGAAGTCCCGGGCCCCTTTTTGCCAAAGCCATTCGTAAACCTGTTTAGCACGAAACGGCTTCTCCCCCAGCAGGATTAGCTGGGAGGTGAGTTCCTCCGGGGTCAGCGCGCGTATGTCGATCAAGGCGTTGGTAGTGGCCATAGTTCAGGATAGAATGGGAGATAAAAAGAGATAAGAGACGAGAGATAAGAGACGAGAGACAAGAGACGAGAGACAAGAGACAAGAGATGTTCCCACTTACTCGCTTCGCTCGCTCGCCCCAAACTTGAGTAAGCCTGGTAAGAAACAAGAGATGTTCCCACTTACTCGCTTCGCTCGCTCGCCCCAAACTTGAGTAAGCCTGGTAAGAGGCCTCCCTATTAGCTCTAAGAAAGAACGCTTTAGGTCAAGCGTCGGTTTCGGGGCGCAAAGGTACGGTCTTTAGTTGGGGTCTACTCCTTGGCAACTAATTGATTACACAATTTATCCTACGCACGAAGAACTTTAATCACTTCCCGCTTTCAACCGTTCCACACGCTCCTCAAATTCCGCCCAGCTTTCCATTTGGTCAAAGTTGAGATAGCTGATCGGATAGCGAATCACAAAATTATTAGCCGTTTCGATCATCCTTAGTAATAAGGGAGAAGTCTCCACAACGCTAATAATGGTCTTAAGTTCTTCTTCCGGATGAGCACTGTAGTTTATCGTAATCAATATCTAGAATAGCGCTGACGACAGCGTAGCAAAGTTCGTAGCTCGCTTCAAATTATAGGGAATCAACCATATTATCGGGAGCGGTAATTACCCTCTCCTCTTTGGAGCTACAGCTGCATAACAACCTCAAGGTAAGGAACGCCGTATAAATAACTTACGGCTTTTGACCGTCTTATTTTGCCCTCACCAAATTTAAAAATCATTTCCGTAACTGAGGCTATGCAAAGGATTTGTAAATTCGGTGAGAACAAAAGCGTCAGGTCAAAAACCAGTAAGTTATTTATACGGCGTCCCTAAGCACAAAAGCGTGTCTTGATAAAGTGGTCCGTAAGTTCACCATGAGGAATTGAGCATAACGCTGTGGTACAAGCCTTTCAACTGTTGTAAGGTAGCCACAACTCTGGCGACATCCCAAGCGTTACTATCAACCTCACGAAAAACATTATTCTCTTGCAGCACAGCGGCAACATGGACGCCAACTCCTGGGCACTCTACGAAGAGGCCCTGCGTTACGACAAAGTCGGAGACGTGTATACCGCTGTGAAGCTCTTCAAGAAAGTTACCCGTCTCAGCCCCGACTGGCCAGAAGGCTACGTGGGCCTCGGTAATATTTACCACCGACGCCGGGAATGGAAGCCAGCGTTTCATTACTGGAAAAAGGCCGTTGTACTGGATGCCGACGACCGGGAAGCCTGGTGGCATCTCGGCCTCGCGGCAATTGGACTAGGACGTAAACGGGTAGCCGCTACGGTATGGAATAAATTCGGCTTCGAGAAGGTAGATCTCTCCCAACCGATCTCCCTGGAGGTCAAAGGTGCCGAAGGGTACGAGATCCTCTGGATGCAACCCCTGGATGCTGCCCGTGGCCGCGTCCTCAGCATCCCCCACCCCGGCAGCCAGCTGAGGTACCGGGACCTGATGCTCTATGACCGTCGCCAACAGACCGGCACCAACGTGATCGGGGGCCGGCGCATCGCCGTTTTTCCTAGCCTTGGTCGTCTGAAACGTTCCCCTTACCAGACCTTCAGTTGCCTGTTGCACACCAGCTCCGTCAAAGCCATCGCCCAGCTCGAAAGCCTGTGCTTTGAAGCCGGACTCGGCTTCGAAGTGTGGAGCAACGCCAGCCACGCCACCCGGCTGCAAAAAAGCAATGCCAGTGATTCGGAAAAGGATGCCTTCCCGGAGTACTACAACGACCTGGTCCCCAGACCCGATCACGGTACCGCCCTCATCGCCATCGCCGCCATCCACCCCGCGGAAGTAGAGCGGTCCCTTAATGACTGGCAGATCATCAGTTTGGCGGGGTATTCGGACTTGCGGGGGTATTAGGCAGGTTGCAGGTTGCAGGTTGCAGGTTGCAGGTTGCAGGTTGCAGGTTGCAGGTTGCAGGTTGCAGGTTGCAGGTTGCAGGTTGCAGGTTGCAGGTTGCAGGTTGCAGGTTGCAGGTTGCAGGTTG
>JBLHRW010000052.1:0-18807 GCA_047626445.1 Neolewinella sp. | reverse complement strand
CTTCCGATTTATTGGGCAGGTCGGTGGTAGCGGCGTTTAACTCCGAGAAAATGAAGTTGTACACCTCGTCCACCGGCGTGCGAGCTATGAAAAGGTCGTCTTCCAATAACGGCGGAGCGGTGATGAGGGGAACCGCCCCGCAGCGGCGTACGAGATCGAAGTAAAACCAGGCGCGTACGAAGCGGGCCTTTGCTCGGCGGCCGCTAATAAAGTCAGCGGGGAACGCCGCCCTTCAGGGCCTAGGAGGAACTCATTAGCCAGCCGGATAGGAAGCGGAAGGCACCCACACGATCGTTACCCGTGATGCCCCAGGAGCCACGCATCTTGAGGGAGCTTAACCAGTCGACTCCAGCCATGAATGGCTCTTCACTGATCCGCCAGCCGAGGGAGAAGGCGGGGAAGACGCCCGTCCGATTGTTCTCCGGGGAGATGAAGGACTCGTCTACCCGCAGGTTCGCCTGTAGTAAGTAGCGGTTCTTGAAACCGTAGTCTATACGGCCAACGTAACCCCGGCGCGCCGTTTCGCTGGCGCTACCACCGTTTCCATCGTTGATCACGTTACCAGCAAAGAATTGCTGGATGACGGGGGAAAGAAATCCGTCCCTGAAAGCGGTCAGGTTATTGGCATCCCCTTTGATCCTCTCGAAAAGGGCGAGCCCGGAGAGAAAGTGGTCACCAGCAGTACACCGTTGGCGGCCCGGGAACCGTAGACGGCCGTGGAGGCCGCATCTTTCAAGGCGGTGATGCTCGAAATGGTGAAGGGATTGATGCGCGCGAGACTGCGCTCTACCCCATCCACGAGGATGAGCGGGTTGTTGTTGCCCAGAGTACTACGTCCGCGTATCTGGAAGGCAGCATCGTCAAAGCCCGGCTGACCGGAGGTTTGTAATGTAATTACTCCCGATAGTTTGCCGGCCAGGCCGGCCGATAGGTTTGGGGTAGGTGCTATGATTAGGTCGTCGCCGGAAACCTGGGAGATCGACCCGGTCACGTCGCCCTTTTTCTGGCTGCCGTAGCCGATCACCACGATCTCCTCCAGCTGCGCAACGTCAGTGGTCAGGGTGAGGTCAACGATGGTACGGCCATTAAGGGGGACTTCCTGACTGGAAAAACCAGTATAGGAAAATTGCAGGATGGCATCATTGCCCGTTACGTTCAGGCTGTACTTGCCATCGAAGTCCGTTACCGTACCCGTGGTAGTGCCTTTTTTCCGGACGGTCACGCCGATCAGCGTGGTGCCGTATCCATCGATAACCGTCCCGCTTACCTGCGCGAAAATTGGTGAGGAACAGATGCCAAGTAACAATAGGGGTAAGGGTATGCCCAAGGGCATACGATTGATTTGTTTCATGATTGAATAGTATAGATAGTATGTGTGATGCCTACTGGTATTGTCACCAGCGGCCTGTCTAAAAAAAGCTCTGAAATTAATTTGTTGTGCCTGTAATGACGGGAACTACATTTATCCAAATGTATAAATGTCGAGCGAAAGTAATCTTAAACTAATTCAAGATTATAAAATAATGATTTCTTTTAGAGGGTTTGTTCAATTTAAAATTCTGTAGAATTATTTTTTTTTAAAATTTAAATTACGATTAGGTGTTGGCTAGAGGTCGGGGCAGGTTTGGAGCATAGGGTGAGGGCTTACCAATTGGCCCATACCCCCCCCCTGGATTTTTTGGACTACCTGAGCCGGGAATATCCCGTTTTCAAAAAGCGGGTTTCCTCCAAAAATATGGCGCGTTTTATTGGGGGCAGCCCTGAGTGGTATAGTAAGCTCAAGCGGCGGCGGTAGGCTAGAATAAATCGGTGGCTTCGACAGGATCAGCCACCGGTTCAAATGGTAATTACGGTCTTAAAATTCCCCTGAGGGGAATTTTAAGACCGTTCGCGACTAAGCGTACAGACCCCTGAACTTGTCGAAGGGGCCAAATCTTATCTAACCATGTTCTAACTGCGATTGCCCTGTGGCGATAGGCTGGCGATGAACGACCCAGTTGCAACTTTCGTACCTTGCCCCCCAACCATAAAAGTTAAGTTACCCACATGTCCAACCAAGACCAATTCCGTCAAACCATCGAAGAAGGCTACACCTTCAAAGGCCCCAGTTTCGTACTGGGTGGCGCCATGCTCGGAGAAGAAACCCTGACGGGCTCGATGGTCCGCATTCCGCTTGGAACCTTGAACCGCCACGGCCTTATTGCTGGCGCTACGGGTACCGGTAAAACCAAAACCCTCCAGATCATTGCCGAGCAATTGAGTAAGGAAGGGGTGCCTAGTTTACTGATGGACATCAAGGGCGACTTGTCGGGCATCGCAGTGGCCAGCGGCGGCCACCCCAAAATTGACGAACGCCATGCCGCTATTGGGTTGCCGTTCCAAGCAAGTGGTAGCCCGGTGGAACTACTTACGCTCAGCGACGAACCTGGCGCCCGCCTCCGGGCTACAGTTGTGGAGTTCGGCCCCGTGCTCTTCTCCAAAATGTTGAACCTGAACGATACCCAATCGGGCATCGTGGCCGTCACCTTCCAGTATGCGGAGGAAAACGAACTCCCACTCCTTGACCTGAAGGACTTTCGCAAGATCCTGCAGTGGATCACCGGAGAGGGAAAGAAAGAAATAGAAGCAGATTACGGTCGTATCAGCACCGCAAGTACCGGCGCGATCATGCGCAGAATTGTAGAGTTGGAAACACAAGGGGCCAAGGAATTCTTCGGAGAGACCAGCTTCGATGTGGAAGACCTGACTCGCCTCGATGAATTCGGTCGTGGCATGGTTTCCATTCTCCGCCTGACCGACGTGCAGGACCGGCCCAAGCTGTTCAGTACTTTCATGCTGCAACTCCTGGCCGAGGTCTACGCCACCTTCCCGGAGGAAGGCGACCTCGACCGCCCGAAGCTGGTGATCTTCATCGATGAGGCCCACCTGGTTTTCGAGGAAGCGACCGATGCTTTGCTTGATCAGCTGGAGTCCATCATCAAACTCATCCGCTCCAAAGGCGTCGGACTGTTCTTCGTAACGCAGAACCCTGCTGATATTCCAAGTGACATTCTGGGGCAGTTGGGTCTGAAAATCCAGCACGCGCTGCGGGCCTTCACGGCCAAAGACCGCAAGGCCATCAAACTGGCCAGTGAAAACTACCCACTGACTGATTTTTATGATGTAGATAAGGTGCTGACTGAACTAGGTACGGGGGAAGCCCTCGTCACGGTACTGGACCGGAAAGGCCGCCCCACACCCCTGGCACGGACCATGCTCCGTGCCCCAGAGAGCCGGATGGACATACTGACCAAAGCGGAGATCAAGGACATCGTGCAGCGTAGCCCGCTCGTGCGGAAGTACAATAAAGAGATCGACCGGGACAGCGCCTACGAGATCCTGGGAAAGAAGATGGAAGCCGCTGCTAAGGCGGAGCACAAGGCAGAGATGGAGGAGCAAAAGGCGAAGGCCAGGAAGACCTCTACCCGCCCTCGGCGCAAGGAGAAATCCATGTTTGAGCAGATCATGAGTAATACCACTACCCGGCAGATTGGCCGGACGGTGGCTCGGGAGTTTACCCGGGGGCTGCTGGGGGTGCTGGGGATTAAGACGCGGCGGTAGAACTGGTGAAAACACGTACTTAAGTACTCGGACAGAATTAACCGCACCATCCTGCATGCGATAGCTGTTCTCTTATTCTCCCATTTACAGCAGAAGCTCTTTACCCGAAATAAACCAACATGCCTAACCTAATCGCCTCCGCCATCGCCCGCATTGAAAAGCTGCCTAAAGGCTTGCAGAACCGCGCCCTTAATTTTGCCTTTCGCCGGGCGGTACCGTTCGTTGGCCGGGCGAAAGTGCATTACGAGAAAGTGAGTGAAAGGGAGTGGATTGCCCATGTGCCCAACAACCGTGGTGTGCAGAACCACCTGAAACAGGTCCACGCCGGTGCGATGATGACGCTGGCAGAATCCGTGGCCGTAACGATGATGGGGATGAGCCTGCCACCGGACCGTTTGCCGCTGGTGAAAAGCCTGGAAGCGAAGTTCGTCCGCCGTTCCTCCGGCCGCATCCGGGCTATCGCCCGGCTGACCGAAGAACAATTGCACCGGATCAAGACAGACCCAAAGGGAGAAGTGGTCATCGAAGTTGATATCCGGGATGAGACGGGGGAGGTACCGGCGGTGATTACTGTGGTGCCGGCTTGGACTACGCGGAAGTAGGTTGCAAGTTGCAACGGTCTCCCCGTCGGACGGCTACGCGTCAACGTCGCAGACGTTGTAAGGTGGGCCGTCGGGCGGGTTGTCAGATGAGCCGTCGGGCGGCTTGAAAAGTACCCTGCTCTTTCAACCTTCCCCCTTTGGGGACCGGGCCGGCAGGCCCGGAGAGGGCTCTCTGCACCTGCGATCGCGCCCCTAATATCGTCGCCCTCCGACACCATTACCCTATAAAATACAACTAATCTCCTCCGCAATTTGTATCTTAGGGCAAGTAACCAAACATCAATGGAACAAGTGAAGCCTACCGCCCTCAACGAGCAAGAAGCCGAAAAACTGGAACGCATCGCTTTCATTCTCAAGACGGTGGCCCATCCGCTGCGTCTCGGAATCGTGCACTTACTGGAGCAGCATCCCCGTCTGAACGTCACGGATATTTGTGAAGCCCTTGGTTACGAGCAGTCGCTGGTAAGCCACCACCTGCAAAACATGAAATTGAAAGGCATCCTCTCCGTAAAGCGGGACGGCCGCTCGATGATGTACTCCTTGAAAGAACGTGACGTCAGCCTGATCATCGAATGCCTGGAGAACTGCCAGTGTAATATGTAAGCGCACTGATTGGTAATTCCTGATTCATAAACACTGAATCCTGCGTGCTGACTACCAGGCCCTGGCCTTGGTTATTAAATCCTTAGCCTTAAAACATAAAATGCGACATCGTCGCATTAACTTTGCAGCCGCTAGATTCAGCACTATGGCCCTGTGGCAATACCTATTACTTTTTGGCAGCGTCCTCCTCGGAGGCGGTCTTGCACAAGCCCTGCGCGGCCGCGAAGACCGGATGCGGCAAGACTACCTTCCCCTGTTGTTGTCCTTCAGCGGCGCTTACCTGTTGGGTATTGCTGCCATGGAAATGATGCCGACGGCTTTTCGAAACCCTGCTTACCATACCGGAGTTTGGCTCCTTGGCGGATTTTTTGTCCAATTATTACTGGAAGGCCTGAGCCAAGGCGTCGAACACGGTCACGTCCACGCGCACAAACACGTAGGATACCGCTATGGCCTCACGGTGATGATCGGCCTTGGGTTGCACGCACTACTGGAAGGGTTGCCGCTAGGAACCATCGCTGAGTCGACACATCAACTACAGGGGCACGACCACGGTAATTTGGACGGTAACCACCTGCTGGTCGGGATCGTCCTTCATAAAATCCCTGCGGCTTTTGCCCTCGGCTTACTACTTCGGTACTCCGGTTACTCCAAAAAATTCGTGTTGGGGTGTTTACTTGTTTTTGCCAGCCTTTCTCCTTTGGGGGCAGCCCTAGGCGAAATTGTGAGTATCGACCCCATCTGGCGGAACCGGGTCTTGGCCCTGGTAATCGGTAGTTTCTTGCACATCTCCACCACCATCCTTTTTGAGGCGGATGGCGGCCGGGAACATGGGATATCAGCCAAGAAATTTGGCGTGGTGGTGCTGGGGATGCTGGTGGCTTACTTTACGGCACATTAAAAAGGCGGAGCCTTTTTTAGACGGCGCTGCGCGCCTTGGTAGTGGGTAGAAGGTAGTGGGTAGTGCTGCCGCAAGGAAATGCTCGCTTCGCTCGTTATGGATAGAAGATTAGACAATCAATTTTGGTGCGAATAAAGCCGCCTCGGCTCCGCTTGGAGACCGACTTTATTGTTGAAGGCCGTCGCGCAGCGCGCGACGGAAGAATCATTGACGGATCGGCCGCCGAGCGGAGTTGGAGTAGGTGAAATACCTTCTTAGTGTAGCGCTTAAATGCCTTAGTGCCTTAGTGGTTACTTCCTCTCAGATTCTTCTTAGTGTAGCACTTAGCGCGTCCCTTAGTGGTGAAAAAAAACTGCGTAGCAGCAGCCCGAAATCGTAAAACCCTACATATCCGCCCCCCCCCCAGCGCAGAATAATCGCACCTTTGTCAGGACAACAACTTCTGTAATGTCAACACTCCCCGTTATCTCCGACCGGGACCGTAAAATCGGTCTTTTCCTTACGCTGGGCGGCGCGGTACTCTTTTCCTGCAAGGCAATTGTTATCAAGCTGTCCTACCAGGATTACGAGGTAGAGAGCATTGTGCTCTTGGGGCTACGCATGGCCTTTTCGCTGCCATTTTTCTTGGGCATCGGGTACTTCAAGCGGGCCCGTACGGCGGAGCAGCAGTCTATGCAGCCCAAGGACATTCTCCTGATAATGACCATCGGCATAATGGGGTATTACCTGGCCAGTTATACTGATTTTCTGGGGCTCCAATACCTGAGCGCAGGCATGGAACGGCTGGTGCTGTTCATTTATCCGACCCTGGTATTATTGATTCAGCGGGTGGCTTTTGGCACCTCGATCAAGCCCGTACAATGGGTGGCCACCCTAATATGCTATGCGGGCATCGCACTGGCCTTTAGCGGATCGAACTTTTACGTTGGCAATCAATTCTCGTTGGGCGCAGGCTTGGTGTTCCTGAGCGCCATATTGTACAGCTTTTACGTGATTGGTAGTGGCCAATTGACCCCCCGACTTGGTAGCGTCCGGTTCACCAGCATAGCGTTGGTCTCGGCGAGTGTGGCCGTCCTTTTGCACGTGTTTATAGCCGGAAACACCTTGCTGGGCTTGCCTTGGGGCTTGTATGGCTACGGGCTGGTGCTGGCCATCTTTAGTACCGTTATTCCCGGGTACATGGTCACGGAGGGTATTCGTAGAATAGGTGCGAGCAATGCCGCTATTCTGGGGGCCGTCGGGCCGGTAGCCACCATCGTGCTGGAGTACTTCGTCTTGGGGGAATACCTGAACCTGGTGCAGGGGTTGGGGGCTTTACTGATTATTGCTGGGGTGGTGTTGATTGGGAGGAGTAAATAGTAGGTAGTTCGTAGGGAGTAGCCTTTGTCCGATGCTCGCTCTGCTCGTGGACCTCCGGAATAATTGAATTGGCTCTAAGCGCTTATCGGCCTGACGCAGCGCTAGATCCGGAGGACCGCTTTGTGGTAGATGGGGGTGCTGTAGCAAGGACAATTTATTAGAGAAAAGCATTAACCTGTGTGCATAACAGACTGTAGGAAGCCACCTCCGAGCCGTTCGACCGCCTATGCTTCGGCGGTGCCAAAGCTCCGAGCGGCCCGACGGGCTTCGGTCAGTAAAAATTTTCCCGTCGGACGGCTATGCGTCAAGGCCGGAGGTCTTGGGGCGGGTGACTAAAACTTCATCAATCTTGCAATTTGTTCTACACACCATTAACCTCAGAGAACTCCCGGGTGGCGCAAAGGAATTACCTTCGCCACTAAACCTCACGAGCGCGAGCATTCCCCTGCAGTAGCACGCTCTCTCCCTGACTCTTTGACTATGAAGTACTACCTAATAGCCGGCGAACCCTCCGGAGACCTCCATGGCTCCTACCTGATGCGTGCCATTAGCGGCGAAGATCCCGCTGCGGAATTCCGGGTATGGGGTGGAGACCTAATGGCGGCAGCCGGGGCGGAGCTGGTGAAACACTACCGGGAAATGGCCTTCATGGGGGTCGTGGAAGTGGTGAGAAACCTGCCAACCATCCTTCGGAACCAGCGGATGTGCCAGGAAGACATTGCTGCGTACGCGCCCGACCGGTTGGTCCTGATCGATTATTCCGGGTTTAACCTGCGCATCGCCAAGTGGGCGCGGCCCGCGGGGCTGGACATCAGCTATTACATCAGTCCCCAGGTGTGGGCATCCCGGTCGGGGCGCGTGAAGCAGATTCGGTCCAATGTGGACCGGATGCTGGTCATCTTGCCCTTCGAAGAGGCTTGGTATGCGGAGCGTGGGGTCAACGTTTCTTTTGTGGGGCATCCCTTATTGGATGTGGTCCGAGAAGTGGAAAGTAAGGGAGAAAAGGCAAAAGGGGAAAAGGTGGCGCGGCCGCAGGATGCAAAGAATGTTGAAGGGCAAGCAGACCACCAGACTACAAAACTACCAGACTGCAAGACTACTGTAGCTCTCCTCCCCGGCTCTCGCAAACAAGAGATCACGGTAGGCCTGCCGCTAATGCTGGCAGCTGCCGCCCGCCACCCGCAGCATCAATACGTCATTGCCGGAGCACCGGCCCAAAACTTTGCTTTCTACAAACAGATCATTGCATCCTGCGCGCCGCCGCCCAACTTAGAAATAGTGATGGACGACACCTACGGCCTGCTACAACGCGCCGACGCCGCCGTAGTCACCAGCGGAACGGCCACCCTGGAAACGGCCCTGTTTGGCGTGCCGCAAGTAGTGGTTTACAAAGGGAATTGGCTGGCTTACCGCATCGCCAAATGGATGGTCGGTGATCGCATTAAATACATCAGCCTTGTCAACCTGGTGATGGATGCCCCTGTCGTCCCTGAACTGATTCAGTCAGATTTTACCCCGGAGAACCTGGCGGAGCACCTACAAAAAGCAATTGCCGGCCCCGTACGGGACCAGCAATTGCAGGATCTTCAGCGGCTGCGCAAGCAGCTGGGATCAGGTGGAGCAGCTGCGCGCGCTGCCCGGGCGATCGTTACTTCTTCTTAGCGTTACCCGTTACAACAAGGATGGAATAGATGATCCCTGGAAGAATAAACAACAGGGTAAGCAACACGCTGATCCAGAACTTTGTCCCAATTTCTTCGGTATAAAGGAATACGGCCAGTGGCGGTAAAAGAATGGCCAGGATGACCAATAATATGGTGGTGTCATCTGCGGCACGGGAACCACTTTTTACCTCTTGTTTGTACTGTTTGACGGCCTCTTTCATTTCTTGCTTCTGTGCTTTTTTGAAGGTGCGTCGTTCCGCCGGCGTCATCGCGGCGAGTTCGGCCTTGTATGCCTTGGTGGCATCTTTGGCGGCGGTTTCAGCTGGGGTGGTGGCGGCGGGAGTAGCTGGAGCTACTACGATGGCGTGGGCAGGTGCGCTGACGAAAAAGATCAGGGCGAGGAAAAGGGTGAACGTATGTAATTTCATGATAAAGATTTTAAATTATGGGTGAGAGCAATAGTGCTGAGGAATAGAATCAAGATCTGCTTCTAGGGAATGGGAAATAAATAAACCACGATTTTTGACCGCCTTATTTTGCCCTCACCGCACTTGAAAATTCTTTCCGTAGCTATGGCTATGCAAAGAATTTTTCAAGAACGGTGAAAACAAAAGCGGCAGGTCAAAGAATCACGTTTTATTTAATCCCCATCCCTAGGAGAGAAACCTATATTTTTTAACCAAAGTTCGGTTCGATATTTTTTTTAACGATTATTCGTAGAAATCATTTTTTTCAACCTTGGTCAGGTCAATAAAGAGCTGGCCAAATTTCTCCGTCACGTCCCGAAAAAAGCGTGCCCCTTTTTCGGCGGTGGATTTACGGGGGTCGCCGGTTCCGGTACTCTCCGTGATTTGTGACCAGGGGCGCTCGCGCCATACCCAGCCTTCTTTGAAGGCCTTGATGCGGGGCTGCCGCTCTGCGCCGTCGCCGGCCTCTTCCAGGGGCAAAACGAGGTCTGGCCGCAGGTGGAGCACTAGGCTGGTTTCCACTTCGTCGGCATGGTCCCCACCTTCTTCCACGTAATCTTCCCGGTCCAGCGCTTTGAACCAGTTGGTTTCTACCAGCAGCATTTCCGGGAACTCTACCCCCAGTTGCCGCAGCATTGTTCGAAAACTGTTGCCGCCGTGGCTGTTGAACACCACCAGTTTTTTGATGCCCTGCCGGTTCAGTACCGTGACCAGGTCACGCAGAATGTGGAGTTGGGTGCTGGGCATCAGGTTCATGTCCAGCTTGATGTCATGTTGCCCGGTATTGACGCCGAAGGGGATACAGGGAAGTACAATCACTTTCGCACCGGCGGCCCAGGCAATACGTGCCGCTTCGGCGGAGATGGCATCCCCTTCGATGATGTCCGTTGCGTAAGGCAGGTGGTAATTGTGTGCTTCGGTCGCTGCCCAGGGTAGGACGGCGAGGTCGTAGTCGGTCGCTTTTACGGCTTTCCAGTTGGTTTCGGCTAGGATGTATGGACGCATATGGATGGTTAATTCTTGATTTGTGCTGTTACTACGGTCTAAGGTAGCAATCAATCAAGAATTTACATTAACCAAACAGTAGGACGGAGTATTTCTAGGCGTAGGGTGCTCAATCTGATGAACATCCGCTTTTACCATCTCCTCATAAATAGCGTTCATCCCATCAACCTGCTGCTGCTGGGTAAGCGGCGGCATTTCCGGGGCGGAAATATTGGAAAGTAGATGCTCGACCTTCGAAGCACCGGGGATGATGCAACTCACTTCCGGAAAGCGGAGTATCCACTGCAGCGCCCGAGGAGCCAGGTTCTTTTCGCCGGGGAAGAGTTGCTGCATGCGCTCCATGGCCTGGAGGCCGATGGTATAGTCTACGCCGCTGAAGGTTTCACCTTTATCAATGCCTGCGCCATCGCGATTGAAATGGCGATGGTCTTTCTTTGTCCAAGTTGTCCAGCCCGGTACGGCGCAGGCTGTCTTCCACGTAGCCACGCAGGGCTTTTTCGGTATAGCCCTCGCTGAGGTGTGGCGTTATCTGGTGGCCATACTTGGAGGCAACGTAGACGCGTTCAGACCGCGAGCGGACGACCCTTCCTACCTTCCCCTTTTAGCTCTTTCGCGTAAATAGTCAAACAGTAACCTCGTAGTATTTCTTGACATAGAGAAAGCGTTAACTTCACCGCTGTACCCTCAAGAGCGGCAGCGAGCACCTCCTTGCGTTAGCGACTCCCTGACTGTTTGACTATTTGACTATTTGACTATCTCACTATGAAGAACTACCTAATCAGCCTATGCATCATATTCACCTTTGCCTCATGCGCTGTCACTAAACCAGCCGTAAAGGCCACACCAATCGACGCAGCTACCCACCAGGCAGAACTCAGTGCCAAATACCTCGACCCGAAACGTACCATCCTGCCACCCGCAGCGCTGGGAGAATTGCAAAAGGTTGGCGGACTGCCGTTTTATGCCATTGATCCGGCCTACCGCGTTGAGGCAACACTCGAACGGTTTAAGGACCCTGAGACCATTAAAATGCAGACCAGCTCCACCCGCCTGGCCGAGTACGAAATCTTTGCCCTGGCCACCTTCGAACTCAACGGAAAAACAGTGGCGCTGCCACTTTACAAAAGCCTACGGACGGACCTTGCCCCGAAGTACCAAAATTTACTCTTCCTGCCCTTTAAAGACCAGACTTCGGGAAAGGCAACCTACGGCGGTGGGCGTTACCTCGACCTGCCCATTCCGGACGGCGATAAGCTCGTGATCGACTTCAACATGGCCTACCATCCGTATTGTGCCTATACCACGGGGTATTCCTGTCCGGTGGTGCCGGAGGATAATTTCCTTGATTTGGCAGTAGAGGCGGGGATTAAATCTGTGGATTTGGGGGCGCATTGATAGTGCTTGTGGTCTGGTAGTCTTGTAGTGCTGCCGCATGAGGCGACTTACTTCGTTCGTACTTTTATGATAGTTGGGCGGGGGTAAGCCCGGCCCGGACCAGTGTCAAGTTTGGCCGCCGCGTTCGCGCAGCGAACGCGGGATGATCCTACGCTAGCCATTAGGGGCGGGGCTTACCCCCGCCCGCTGGCGAGAAAGTCCGTATGATGGCGCGCGCGGATTTTAACCGAGAACGGAACCGGGAATTATCCCACCTCCTCCATCAACTGGCTGTCATACAATTCCGTATAAAGCCCATCCTGACCAAGCAACTCAGCATGGCTGCCAGTCTCCATTTCCTGGTTGGTACCCAGGCGGAAGTGATCGAATAACCAGTCGCCGGCGCGAAAAGCCCCTATGCGTAGCGCATACAAGAAGCCGGCAATGGTAATATAGCCGAGTAGCACAGCATATTGACTTTGCCGGGCAGCGGCATCCAGGTCATTAATGTCGGTGGTCATCCCGTCAATGATTTTCTGGTAGTAGATCGACACAAGGATGTTGATGGCTATAATGCCGATGGCATAGCAGAAGTATATACCGACGAAGTACCATCGGTATGGCCTGGCGGCGGCGGCCCAGTATCTTAGGATCTCAATAAAACTTTGATAGACCGCTTTTGCGGTGGGGCGGGGCGTTGCCATGTTTCATGGCTTGGGTGGGAGTGGGGTTTGTGCAACAAACTGAAAGGCTTAAAAATTCCCCGAAACCGGAAAAAAGCTTTATCTCCTAAAACTTAGGATGTCCGTTTTGTAGCGGCCCTGGCATCAGGGCTTTTGCTCGTCTAGATACTGGACATGCCCCTGGCAGCTAAGTTAGTAAAGTAATACTGAAGCATTATTCGCCCTGTCGGGGGCGTTCTTTTGTCGCAACAAAAGAACAAAAAGTGCCGGGCTGTGTCGGTGGCTTCTCGGTTAACGAAGCCCCAAGGCCGATCCGCGGGGAGTCGAAATGAAGGATTCCACCCAACATTACTTGACTTATCGCCAGAGTTTAAGCTTTGTGGGGGAGCAGAAACGCTGTGTTTCATGTATGAAAACTAAGGCTTTGGCCTTTTTACTAAGTTTTACTTGGCCCACCAGCTTGGTCGCTTTGCCTAAAATACCAAGCGTCGGCTGTAACCACCAGCAGGGGTACCCTTCGGGATCAGCCGGGGCCACAGCCAAAGGGTTTTGCTTCTTTTGCCCTTTAAAAGAAGGCCCCCGGCAGGGATGTAAAACGGGAGGCCACACAGAAGTAGGATTTCCGCCATTAGCCGAGTATGTTTTGAGTGCTAAAATCCGTAGGGCAGAATTACTACGCGACGGAAAACCCTAGCCTTAAAACCGCCCAACATAAGTCTCCGGCCGAATCAACTTCAGCTCCGCCTTAATAACATCACTAACGTTCAGCCCATCAATGAACTCATGGAGAATCGCCTCATTGAAGTGCGTCCGCCCACGGGTCAGCTCTTTTAGCGCTTCGTAGGGCTTGGGGTAGCCTTCCCGGCGGAGGATGTTCTGAATGGCCTCGGCACAAACGATCCAGTTGGCTTCCAGATCGGCGGCTATTTTCTCCTGATTGAGGAGCAGTTTGCTAAAGCCTTTATCGATGGCCTTTACGGCCAGTAGGACGTGCGCCATCGGTAGGCCGACGTTGCGAAGCACGGTACTGTCCGTCAGGTCCCGCTGCAAGCGGCTGATCGGCAGTTTATCGGCCATGTGGGTGAACAAGGCCCGGGCAATACCAAGGTTGCCTTCTGCATTCTCGAAGTCAATGGGGTTGACTTTGTGCGGCATCGCCGAACTGCCAATCTCTCCAGCAATCGTCTTCTGTCGGAAATACTCCATCGAAATGTACTGCCAGATGTCGCGGCACATATCGATCAGGATGGTGCTGATGCGGTTGAGGGCGTGGAAAATGGCGCCGAGGTTGTCGTAATGCTCGATCTGCGTTGTCGGGTAAGAGCGCTTCAGACCAAGGTTTTTGCTAACGAACTCGTTGGCAAAGGCGTGCCAGTCGTAATCAGGGAAGGTGACGTAGTGTGCGTTCATATTGCCGGTCGCACCACCAAATTTTGCGGGGATGGGCACCTCCTGTAGTTGCCGCAGCTGCTCGCGCAGCCGGTGGGTCCATACGCTGAATTCCTTGCCCAGCAGGGTAGGGGAGGCGGGCTGCCCGTGGGTCTTGGCCAGCATCGGTACCTCGGCCCATTCCTTGGCGTACCCTTCTACCTGGCTGATGAGGCCTTCCAGTGCGGGGTTGACCACTTCTGCCAGTGCGTCCTTAATCGTGAGGGGTATGGCCGTGTTGTTGATGTCCTGGCTGGTCAGTCCGAAATGGACAAATTCCAGCACGTCTTCCATCCCGGCTTCCGTCATGCGGGCCTTAACGAAATATTCTACGGCTTTGACGTCGTGGTTGGTGGTCCGTTCCGTGGTCTTGATCTCTTCTGCATCAGCCTCCGAGAAGTTGTGGACCATCTGGTTGAGGTCATCCATCTGTGAAGCAGTAAAATGCTGCAACTGCGGCAAACCGAGCTGGTGGAGTGCCTGGAGGTAACGGACTTCGATAAGTACGCGGTACCGGATCAGGGCGAACTCACTGAAATACTCCTGAAGTTCCTTGGTTTTGGCGGCGTAGCGGCCGTCGATGGGGCCAATGGCTCGGAGTACTGACATGTTGAGGGGTTGTTGGATGAACGTAGGGACTGGGGCGTTGGTGACTTTGCCCGCCACCCGGACCGATTGTGTAGCGCAAAAGTACTAAACGGGAGACTTATAATTATAATGTAGGAGACCTGGTCGGCAGACGAACTTTTGTCCGGCTACGCCAGGCCAAAAGAATGTGCTTCGCAGTACTTCGTGCTCGGCTGAGGACTTCAGTTGAGCACCAGCGTGCAACCTGCTTACACATACCCATAAACCAGTAGCTATAAACTATACCTCCTTTCCGTTATATTCACGATCACAAAAGCTAAAATTATGCGTACCCATCTGTTTGTCCTATCCTTCTTTCTTTTATCCTTTTCCACTTTATTCGCTCAGGACCTCCAACTATTCGAGTCCTTCACCAACCACGCCGTCCTACAACGCAACATCGACCACCCCGTCTGGGGATGGGCAAAACCCGGCCGTACGGTTAAGGTATTGTTCGGCGAACAAAGACTATCGGTCAAAGCCGATAAGCAAGGCCGCTGGCGCGTTTCCCTGCCACCTACCGGCGCCGGCGGGCCACACCGGATTTCAGTCCTGTCGGGCAGGGAATCCATCCTGCTGACCGACGTTTATTTTGGGGACGTTTACCTGCTCTCCGGGCAGTCGAACATGGAATGGCAGCTGGCCAGTTCAGACCCTGACGGCAGTCGGGCAAAGGCCATCGCCGACCCAATGATCCGGGAGTTGAAGGTTAAAAAGGCCTACGACAGCACCCCGCGTGAGCACCTCGACATCGATGAAAATTACAGCGAAGACTGGATCGTCGGCACCGCTGACGGGATCAAAAACTTCAGCGCTGTAGGCAGTTATTTCGCCCATTACCTGCTTAAGGAAGTGGATGTCCCCATCGGTCTATTGCATTCCAGCTGGGGCGGTAGCCGCATCGAACCCTGGATGAGCCCCGAAGCATTGGGCATGGACGCGTCCGCTGCCATGGCTAAGAACAAGGAAATGCTGCAGCAGGCCGGCCTCCCCGCCCGCAAACGCTTCGCGGTGGATTTTCCCGGTCGCGACATCCCGACCTCCGATGACGGGGAAGACAGCGGCTGGCTCACGCCCGCCCACAACGATAATGGATGGCCGACAAGGGAAATGCCCGGTTATTGGGAAGGGAAAGGCTATCCGAACGTCGACGGCGTCTTCTACTTCCGGAAGAAATTTACCCTGACAGCGGCCCAGGCTGCTGGCAAAGCCACCCTGTACCTCGGCGCCATCGACGATGGCGACTGGACCCACGTCAACGGCAAATACGTCGGTAGCTACCCAAGTGCCTACGCCAAAGAGCGCGTCTACAACATCGAACCCGGCGTGCTGAAGGCAGGAGAAAACCTCCTGGCCGTTCGCGTTGTCGACACCGGCGGAAATGGCGGCTTTGCCGGACCAGCGGATAAAATGAAACTGGTGACCGCCAGTGGCACGGTCTCTCTGGCCGGCGATTATAAATTCAATATCGGTAAATTCGCTGTCGGCAGTGGCCGATACAACCAAACACCGATAGTGCTTTACAACGCCATGATCGCCCCGCTGAAGGGCTACCCCCTCACGGGCGTCCTCTGGTACCAGGGAGAAAGCAATGCCGGCCCCAATGATGCTAAAAAGTATGCCAACCTGATGCGGGGACTGGTCAAACAATGGCGCGGCTTTTTCGATAATGCGAAGCTGCCTTTCTACTGGGTTCAACTGGCTAACTTCAAAGCGCCGGTGTCTTCCCCCAACGAACCAGGCTGGGCCATCCTGCGCCAGAGCCAAACGGCCGCCACCGACCTGCCGCTGACCGGTCAGGCCGTCATCACCGACATCGGAGAGGCGAATGATATTCACCCAAAGAATAAGTGGGAGGTTGGCCGCCGGCTGTCGCTCCACGCCCTGAAGGACATCTACGGGAAGAAAGTCGTAGCGGACAGCCCTTCCCTCAAGAAGGTCCGCAAAATCGAAGGCATGACCGTGCTGGAGTTTGAAAACATCGGCGGTGGACTGATGACAAAATCCAAAGACCGCTACGGCTACGCCAAGGGCTTCACCGTGAGGGACAAGGCCGGCAAGTGGCACTTCGCACAGGCCCTGCTCGATCCGGCGGACAATATGGTGGCGATCGTTAATCCGGCAGGAACGGGCATCACCATGGTTCGGTACAACTGGGCTAATAACCCTGATGGGAATTTGTTTTCTGAGGAGGGGTTGCCGGTTGATGGGTTTGAGGTTAAGGTTGATTAGTTCATCGTCGGTAGTTTATGGTTCATGGTGGGATTGTGTTGTGAACTGTGAACTTGCGGTGGGGGATTTGCTTGCTACGTAGGACGTTGCTGTGGGGCGAAATTTGACAAGTATGGTTTGATTCATCCTGATGAAAGACATCAACTCTCAAATGCTGAATTCAAAGAAATTTTCGTGGATGAATATCCTGACTCCATGACGAGATCTAAAATCTATTCAGACTATGCTAGTTTTACAAGTGCTTTTGCAGAGGATGTGACGGAGTCATTTGCTCAATGGCTTGGAGGCTCTTTTTACAACTAAGAAAGAGAATCCAAACGATATTGATGTTCTAACAATCCTTAGCAAGTCAGACTTAATCTATTGGGTCCATCAGTTTAGCTACACCCGCAAAAACAAAAAAGGTAAGCGACAGACTAGAGGATACATTGAGATAACTTTTAATCAATTCGACTATGAATAAATATGAAGATTATTTTGAGGGGGCTAGAGATAGGTCAATAGTTATTAGTGAGCTTATTGAGCAGATAATCCTGGTGGATGAGGTAATTAATCGTCACAAAGAAGCTGGTTCAGAAGGAATGATGCTTGAACAGTATGTTGAGAGAAAGCAAGAATTTAGTACTGAACTCAATGGCCACTTAGGAGTCCTCGACTTGATGATTGTGGACAAGAAAGCAGCATAGAAAAGAATCACACAACATTTTAGGGTCAAAGCCAGCCTAAGCGACCACCCACGGTCGAACAAACCCACCACCCCAAGATCCAACCCAGAGCCACCTACCCCCTAGTTTCTAGCGCCTAGTTCCTACCTTCCCCCCCATGAAGTCCATTACTGTAAAATCCCCCGGCGACGCCAACGAACTACAAATAACCGAAGTCCCCGACCCGGTAGCCGGTCCCGGACAAGTCCTAGTCTACATAGCAGCCACAGCCCTAAACCGCGCCGACATCCTGCAAAGGGAAGGAAAGTACCCACCTCCGCCCGGAGTGACTGATATTCTGGGCCTCGAAATGGCCGGTACGGTGGTTGAGATAGGCGAAGGCGTGGAAGACTTTGAAGTGGGCGACAACGTTTGTTCCCTCCTGCCCGGCGGCGGCTACGCCCAGATGGTGGCTGTGGATGCGGCCATGCTGCTGAAACTGCCAGAGAACATGTCCTTTACCAAAGCGGCAGCGATCCCCGAGGCTTTCCTGACGGCCTTTCAGGCGCTGCACCTGATCGCTAAAATTCAACCCGGAGAAACGGTTCTGATCCACGCCGGAGCAAGTGGGGTAGGGACGGCCGCCATCCAACTGGTGAAACTGGCCGGCGCCCACCCGATTGCTACCGCCAGCGGCGGGAAGCACCAGCCCTTACGCGACCTGGGCGCGGAGCTTTGCATCGACTACCGCTCCGAGGACTTTGCCGAAGCGGCCCTCCATTTTACCGACGGTAAAGGCGTAAACGTGGTCCTCGATTTCATTGGCGGCCCGTACTTCGAGAAAAACCTGAAAGCCCTGGCCCTGGATGGTCGGATGGTGAGCCTCGCCGCCCTCGGCGGCGCGCGGGTGGAGGGCATCAGCCTGGCCCCCATTTTGCGCAAGCGGATCCAGCTGACGGGAACGACCCTGCGGTCCCGGTCCAAAGCCTACAAATACGAACTGGTGGCCGCGTTTCGGGAGCAAATCTGGCCGGCTTTTGCCGACCGGTCCATCCGTGCCTTCGTCGATACCATTTACGACTGGGAAGGGGTGGCTGATGCGCATAAGTACATGGAGGCTAATGCTAATGTTGGGAAGATTGTGCTTACGATCGGGGAATAGTGGACCTCCCCCTGCTCCTTAACCCAACCTTGCACCTACACCACGGAGACAAGAATTTACGTAGGTTTCGGAAGTCTCAAAACATGGTTTGGCGACTACGATGAAGTGGCGGTCTACCGCTCCGTTTCCGACTTAGAGTACTTTATCCGGCCATTGGGTTCTACCGAACTTTTCGGAATAGCACGCATACCGATTACCGTTACTTATGATTTCGTCCGTCCCGGCAGTTTTGCACCGGTCGTCAGTTATTTCTATGGTACGTTTAATCGTGATAGCCTCACGGTCGGCAATTTCATCAATTTTACTTATTCCGTACCGTTCAACCTCAGGTCCACCCCTGATGTCGATGCCGAGCAGTTTCGCCTTTCGGCAGCCCCTAACCCGGCTACCGAATTGGTGAATGTGACTTTCGAGCAACCAACAACGGCTCCCGCCCAGCTTAGCCTTTTTTGATGC
>JBLHRW010000051.1:0-19230 GCA_047626445.1 Neolewinella sp. | reverse complement strand
TTGAGTATCTATTGACCGAAACGATCGCTTAGCTACTCTCCAAATGGCTAAAGTCGAGCTTAGGGACGCCGTATAAATAACTTACTGGTTTTTGACCTGACGCTTTTGTTCTCACCGAATTTACAAATCCTTTGCATAGCCTCAGTTACGGAAATGATTTTTAAATTTGGTGAGGGCAAAATAAGACGGTCAAAAGCCGTAAGTTATTTATACGGCGTTCCTTAGTTCCCAAGTGGCGCGCCCGGCTGATCTGGAATTTTAAAAACCGCCTATAATAAACGAGGGAGTTATAAGAATTTAGGATCGGGGTGGAGGAGAACCTACCCTGTGTGGCATTCAGGTGTCTACTATTACCTTCTCTCAAAACGCATCCGGCTTCTGGGCTCTCCATCCCTATCGAAACCGTACAGATCAGTACAGCCTACGGAGGTTTTTTTGCTGCCTGGGGAAGGGGTTACACCTTGGTAGACGCCTCGTTCGCCGGCAAAATTATGGTGAAAGAAAAGAATCTCTCCTTCATGGATACCCCCGATGCGTACCGTAAAATCAACATCATTATCACTTCCTATACCTTCGACCTCTCCGCTCAGCAGGAAATATTTCCCGCAAGCGTCCTGGGTGATGTTGACGATACCCGTTCTCCTCAAGGAATCTCTTACAGCTCAAAGCCTGGTACCCCCTTGCCTCCAATAATATTGACATGCGGGACGGCAAATCTGAACTGGGTATACGTAATCGTCTTTCCGAGGCCTTTGTGCAGCCTCTCGTAGTACGTCTCAGTGCTCAGCTCGGGAACGACGAGTGGCTTGGAGTAGATGTCATGGTCGTGATACAGTACTTCCACGGCGGGTTGGCCTGCAAAGATTTCTTGCGTCCAGTTGTAGAGCTCCTGGCTATCCGTTTTGAGGTGTACCAGGCCATCCGGCTTCAGGATATGACGGTACTGTTTCAGGTACCGCGCTGCCGTCAGTCGTCGGTTCTCTTTACCCTTTTTTCGGAAAGGATCTGGGAAAGTGATCCATATTTCGTCGACCTCACCGGGGGCGAAGAAGGTAGCTATGGTCTCGATGCGCATCCGGAGAAAAGCGGCGTTATCCAAGCCTTCTTCAATGGCTATGTTGGCTCCTTTCCAGATGCGTGCCCCTTTGATGTCGACACCGATAAAGTTGCGGTCAGGGTACTGGCGGGCCAGGTCTACGGTGTATTCTCCACGGCCACAGGCCAGTTCCAGCGTAATGGGGTTATCGTTTCCGAAGTGTGCTTTCGCCCACTGTCCCTTGCGTTCCACGGGCAAGCCGCCTTTGCCGATCAGCTCAGGATTTTTTGGGTCGAAATTCTCGTAAACGTTGGGTAGTTGGAGAATCTCAGCGAATTTCTGAAGTTTGTTGCGGGTTGCCATTTGGATGGTCTATTGGACGATTGATCTTTTGGTTCGTTGGGCGCGCAAAGATAATAGGTTCAAGGGAGGTTTTTTGGGCGCGAACGCAGGTGCAAGGAAAGGGAATAAGAGAATGGAGGAAGGAGAGAATAGCGACCACTTCTTGCGCTGCGTGTATTCGCCCAGTGTTCGCAAGCAAGGCGGCGCGAACGCAGGTGCAAGGAATGGGTAAACAGCAAGCTTGCTCCGCTAACTCTCTCTGCACCTGCGGCCGCGCCTAAAAAGGAGTGGAAGAATAATCGAAGGAGAGACCACCGAAGGTAGCAGCGTAGCTAATAGCTGCTGCGCTCACTCATTGCCCTTTACTTATATTCGTCGGGGTAAGCAAGCGCAGCGCAGCGAACGGTACCTGCGGCAGCTATTCACCCATTCCTCTATTTACTCATTCTCTAACTTACTGTTCCCCCATTCTCACATTCACGCTTTCCGCCACGAACAACTTATCTTAGCCCATAAACCAAGTACCCTAAGAATTATGCAAACCGACGTTCTTATTATTGGCTCCGGTATCGCCGGGCTGAGCACCGGCATCAAACTCGCGCTTTTGCGCCCGGACCTTAAAATTGACGTCCTCACCAAGGTGAACGAACGCGAATCCAACACCAGCTACGCTCAGGGCGGTGTCGCGGCGGTCTGGGATCATGGCTCCGACAACTACGAAAAACACATCGCCGATACCCTCGATGCCGGGGCCGGGTTGTGCGACGAGCGGATCGTCCGCATCGTCGTGGAAGAAGGGCCGGTTCGGGTGGAAGAAATCATCGAATGGGGCACCCGCTTCGATACCGACCAGTTCAAGAAATACGACCTCGGCCGCGAGGGCGGCCATTCTGAAAACCGGATACTCCACTACAAAGACCTCACCGGCTGGGAAATCCAACGCGCCCTCAGTGCTAAAGCGGCCACGCTTGACAACCTGGTGGTGCACGAACATTTCTTCGCCCTCGACCTCCTAACCCAGCACCACCTCGGCTACATCGTCACGAAGTTGACGCCCGACGTCACTTGCTACGGCTGCTATGTCCTGAACCGGAAAACGGGAGCGATCGACAAAATTCTGGCTAAAAATACCGTCCTAGCGGCCGGGGGCAACGGCCAGATTTACCGAAGTACCACCAACCCCGTCATTGCTACCGGAGACGGCATCGCCATGGCCTACCGCGCTAAGGTTCACCTCGAAAATATGGAGTTTGTTCAGTTCCACCCAACGGCGCTGTACAACCCCGGGTTGGACCCCCAGGCCTTCCTCGTCAGCGAAGCCGTACGCGGCGAAGGCGCGATCCTGAAGCGGCCCGACGGTACGGAGTTTATGCACGATTACGATCCGCGTGGCTCCCTTGCTCCGCGTGACATTGTGGCCCGCGCCATCGATAACGAGATGAAAATGGCCGGCCTCGAGTTTATGTGTCTTGATTGTACGCACATCGATGAGGAGCATTTCCTCAAGCACTTCCCGACCATTCACGAGAAGTGTATGAGCATCGGGATTGACCCGAAAAAAGACCTGATTCCTGTTTGCCCAGCCTGCCATTATATGTGCGGTGGGGTAAAGGTGGACGAATACGGTAAATCGTCCGTCGGCCGACTCTTCGCCTGCGGCGAATGCACCAGCACCGGCCTGCACGGCGCCAATCGGCTGGCTAGTAACAGCCTCCTGGAGGCCCTGGTCTTTGGCCACCGGATTGCGTATTCTATCGCTGCAAATATTGATACTGCCGACGTTCGGGAAGACATCCCGAACTGGAACCGGACGGCTACCGCGAAACCCGACGAGCAGGTCCTCATCACCCAAAGCACGAAGGAACTGAAGGAGGTTATGTCAAGCTATGTCGGCATTGTCCGCAGCAACAAGCGCCTGGAGCGGGCGCGGAAGCGCCTGGAGTTGCTTACCGAAGAGACGGAAGACCTCTATAAGACGAGCCTGGTTAGCACGCAGCTCTGCGAGCTGCGTAACCTGATCACGCTTGGGTACTTGGTGACGAAGGCCGCTAACCTTCGACACGAAAGCCGGGGGCTGCATTACACTACGGATTATCCGGAGAAAGCAGCGTTCGTACAGTATTCTATTTTGTAAAACTATGCCGTAGCCAACAACTCCATATCCCGCACCAGCATCCGCTTCCGGTCAAAAGTAAGGACGTTCTGCCGGCGCAGGTCGTTGAGCACGGCGTTGACGGTCTGCCGGCTGGTGCCGGTGAGGTCGGCGATCTCTTTATGGGTGAGCATGTTGCGGACTTCCCGCTCGTAGCCAACGGTACGCCCCCGGGTCTCGGCCAGGGTATGCAGGAATTCAGTGATGCGGCTACGACTGGTCTTGAACATCAGGTTCTCCAACCGCTTCTCCAATTCTAGGGTGCGGTTACCGATCAGGCGCATGAAGAATAGTTGTAATTCTGAACGTTCGCGGAGCATGATGCCCAAGTCTTCCTTTTCTAGCACGCAGAGGCTTGTGTTTTCAAGGCTATAGGCAAAATCCCGCCGGCTTGCGTCGCTGATCAGTGCAAATTCGCCGAAAACTTCTCCGGGAGAGAGTATCGCTTTGGTTACTTCCTTGCCGTCAGTATCGTAGGTCCCTATCTTGACCCGGCCCTCGTTGATCAGGAAAATCTTGCGGGCCGGTTCCTCGGGTAAATAGATGTATTGACTGGCACTGAAACTGAGGTGATCTTTACTTTCTAGAATATCCGTTTTTTTGGGGCAGAAAATATACTTCAGATCAATATTTTCGACGTACCACAATTGCTGATCGGCCATAATTAAATGTTGTTGTCCTTATAAGACACTCGCAGCATTGCTACGGTTGATGGGAAGTTATAACGTTTGTATCACGGAACTGTGCCGAATTGAAATTAGCCTATGGTGCAGCAGTGGTTAATGCAGAACAGTCGCTACCGGGCATCGCGTGGTAAGCGCCCAGTGGTCGAATAGCCGAAGGAAACAACCGCCCAAACTACTTCCCTCCCTTCATCTCCTTTTGCCAGGCCCTAAGCTCCTCAAACTTACCATCGTCGGCCAATCCGGCCTGCACGGGCCAGGTCTTCGAGTCATGGCTTTTGAACCGACTACCAGCACCATCCATGATTTCGCGTAGCCGTTCTGTGGACGTCTCCGCCAGAACAGACATGGTACTGATGCCAGCATCTTTAAGTACGGATTCGATCTTGGGGCCAATGCCCTCGATTAACTTTAGGTTGGTATGATCTGCATCATTGATGTTGATGACGGTGGGTGTCGTCGGATCAGAATTGTAGCCTTCTCCCTGCTCCGCTTCGGTTAGCGCAGTGACGTTGTCCAGTGCGCTGGCCTGGCCAACCCAATCGTCGCGTTGGATAATGCCGGGGATGTAGCCGATCAATTCGGTGTAGGTCACAATATCGGCTTCCGACCAATTGGCGATTTGCCTGTAACTGTAAATGTCGGCTTCATAGAGTTTACCCTGCAGGAAGGGGCCAATGTTGTTGATTCTGGTCAGGTCGTCCTGGTCTCCATCGTTACTTTCTGTAATGATGGGGGTGTGAACCGAAGGCGTAGTTTGTACGATGACCTCCGTGCCTCCCTGATTACCAGTTCGTACACCAGGGTCGGTAGTGTCTGCACGTATCACCAAGGGTTCGGTGGTTGCGGCGCTGCCCGTAGCGCCCAGCGTGGGATCCATAATCGGCTGGTGGCCGGTGAAGCGATTGCCAGGAGCTGCCGGCACCGTTTGCTTTAGCGTTGAATTCTCTTGGTGGAGCGCCGCCAGGCGCTCTTCTAGGTGTTGGAACCTCGACTCCGAAGCGAGGATGTAGGCGTTCAGGTTTTCATTGCTTCCTGATTCCTGCCCTGCACCTGCGCCCCCGCCCACCTGCGTATCTACGCCGCGCGGTGCTGGCGCTTCTGCCGCCAACAGTAGTTGTTCATTCTGGGTTTTGAGCCCAATCACCTGATCGTTCAACGATTCAATTGTGGCGGAATAACTTTGGTTCGAAGCACTTAGCTCTTCCTTGTCCTGCTGTAGCTTTTGTAGCGAAACATCTCGCTGTGCCAGGTCATTCTCCAGGCCATGAACCCGGTCCAGTACATCTACTTTCTCTCGGCTTACCGCTTCCAGTTCTTTTGCCAACGCTTTTTGCTTGGTCTCGCCAGCGCGGTAACGTACTTCATATTCATCGCGGTCCTTGCGCAGCAGCAATAACTCTTTTTTATACCGACGGGTCCTGCTTCCTTGCACGATCCATCCGATAATAATGCCCAGGGCAAAGACGAGCACGGCTAAAAATCCGGCCCAAAGAGCTTGCTCTCCGGAAAGGAGTGCGAACAGGTCATTGAGTTGATCGAAGAATTCGTTCATAAGTGTGGGGGTCTCTGACGGCCAAGATACGGAATTAGTAAGTAGTCAATAGTGGGTAGTGCTGTCGCTGTTATTTGCTCGCTGCGCTCATAAGCAGCACTAAGAAATATTAAATAGCTTCTATTTGACGAGCGCAGCAAGCATCGAATAAGGTACTACCCACTATTGACTACCCTCTATAAACCGCTGGTCATCAACAAATCAATGTCCGTGCAGCGCATCTCAAAACGTTTGCCGAGGTAAGGATTGGTTAGGCAACCCCGGAAAGTGTATACGCCGTGCCGCAGGCCTGGCCGCCGCAGGATGAAGTGCTCGAAGGAGCGCGCGCCATCGGCTTTGAGGAGCAAGGGGACCAGGACATTGCTTACGGCAATGCTAGCCGTGCGGCCGACTCGACTGGCGAGGTTTGGTACACAGTAGTGAATGACGTCGTGTTTGCGAAAGGTAGGTTTGTCTAGGCTGGTCAGCTCACTGGTGGCGAAGCAGCCGCCCTGGTCAATACTGACGTCGATGATGACGGAGCCGGGACGCATTTGGCTCACCATGTCTTCGCTCACGACCACGGGCGCGCGCCCATGCTCGGCGTGGATGGCACCGATGGCAACGTCGGCGGTTACGAGCTCCCGGCGCAGGTACAAGGGGTTGATGGCACTGGTGTAGAGTTGGCGGCCGACGCTGTTTTGTAGGCGCATCAATTTATGGATGTTATCGTCGAAAATACGGACTTCTGCCCCCATGCCGAGGGCTGCGCGCGTGGCGTATTCGGCCACAACACCCCCGCCGAGGATCACCACTTTTGCACACGGAACGCCGGAAACACCGCCGAGTAGAATACCCGGGCCTCCCTGGCTGGAAGATAGCAATTCTGCTGCCGTCTGAATGGCAGAAATCCCCGCCATTTCGCTCATGATCCGGACGATGGGGAACGATCCCTCCTCATCCTGAAGGTACTCCATCGCCAGGGCGATGATGCGTTTGTTCTTGAGCCGGTAGAGGTATTCCGCAGAAATAGTGGGGAGCTGGAGCGGGCTGATGAGCACGGTGCCAGGCTGCATCATGTCGATCTCGTCGAGGGTAGGCGGCGCAACTTTCAGGATGACCTTCGCTTTTCGGTACACTTCCTGGGCGGAGTAGGCGATCTCGCCCCCGCTTTCGCTGTAGGCGTGGTCGCTGAAATTACTCTGGACCCCAGCACTCGTTTCGATCAGAACGCGATGCCCGCGGCTCGTCAGGTTGGCCACGCCGCTGGGCACCAGCGCTACGCGTTTTTCCTGAAGGGTCGTCTCTTTGGGAATGCCAATAAACAGGGATTCCTGCTTGTGGTCCACGGCGAGTGTTTCGGTTTGCGTTTGGCCGTAGCCAGACGTCAATTCCTCGGGTAGAGAGACTTTTTTCTTGTCCTTACTGCTCATCGTTTTGGGGGGTAATTACCAGACGTTCTACCATAACGCCTTTTCGGGGTTCAGGTTGTGTACAATGGTTGGGATTGGTGAATAATTGGGAAAGCGAGAAATTTGATACTAATTCAGGGCTTTTTTACAGGGGCGGGGCCGCAGGTGCAAGGAAAGGTTTAAAGGAACAAGCCCGGCCTGTACTAGCTTAAGGCTTCAGCGGTTAGGTTCCTAGAAGCGCCGTCCTCACTATGGCTTAGCCGCAGGACTACCGCATCATCGGGAAGCAAGGCTTCGATGACTGCGGGCCATTCGATGAACACGGTACCCGGTGCTTCGGCCAACAACTCTTCCAGGCCGGCACGGATGGCTTCTTCTACGGTATCCAACCGGTAGCAGTCAAGGTGATAAATTATACCCCCATCGCCCTTATACTGATTAACGATGCTGAAGGTGGGGCTGCTGGTGGGTTCAACTACGCCGAGCTGGCGACACATCTCGGCGACAAGGGTTGTTTTACCCGCACCTAACTCGCCTATAAGCGCATAGACCCGGTTGGGGCCGTATTCCTGGAGGAGGGCGGCGGCAACTTGTGGCAGGTCGTTGGGGGTGTAAGTCATAAGTTGGGCGAAGATAAGGAGTGAGTTTCTGAGTTGATGAGTTGCCGAGTTGCTACCGCCGTTTCCATTCATTTAGCTGCGCTCTTTCGCCTTTGGTGACCGAGCGTAGCGCTGCGAACGGTACCTGCGGCAGCCACCCAGTAACTCGCCACCTCAGCCACTCAGTAAGCCGCCGATAAGATTACACCTATTTTTACACTGGCTAAAACCTTCGTCCCTTGAAAAATACTATTCTAGTTCTCCTGCTGCTTGGAGCGGCATTACTCTCCGCTCAGAGCAAAGACCTCAAAGTAGGGCTGGTACTCAGTGGAGGAGGTGCCCGCGGCTATGCACACATTGGCGCTCTCCAGGTTTTGGAAGAGGCCGGTGTCCGCGTAGATTACATCGGCGGAACGAGTATGGGCTCCATTGTTGGTGGACTGTATGCCTCAGGCTACACGGCTTTCCAACTGGAAAAAATGCTGCGCGCGACCGACATCATGGCCGAGCTGCAGGACGCCATCGGCCGGGAAAACCGGACGATTTACGAGAAGCTTTACAACGAGCACTACCTGATCGGGTTGTCCCTCAAAGATTTTGCCATTCAACTGCCGACCGCTCTCTCCGACGGGCAGCGTATTCATGACCTGTTCAGCCACTGGACGGCCAACGTGCATACCATCACCGATTTCAGTAAGCTGCCCACCCCTTTCCTCTGTGTGGGTACCGACATTGAAACCGGAGAGGCTGTCGTACTGGAAACCGGCAAACTGGCGGACGCCATGCGTGCCAGCGCTGCCTTGCCCGGAGTGATTACGCCCTACAAGATGAACGGCCACATCATGACCGATGGTGGCGTATCCAATAATTACCCGGCCGAGGAGGTCAAGAACAAAGGAATGGACTATGTAATCGGGATTACGGTAGAGCAAGACCCCTATACCGCGGATGAGATCAATTCCCTCGATAAATTGTTGATGCAAATTGCCTTCTTTCAGGCGACCCGTCGCAATATAGAACAGTATGCGATTACGGATATTGACATCAAACCGGACCTGGGCGATTATAGCCAACTGAGCTTCGAAGCCATCGATGACCTAATCAAAGCCGGCCGGCTGGCCGCCGAGGCACAATTGGCTACGCTGGATTCCATCGCCCTGCAGCAGCAAAGCCGGCCGCCGGCTGACACCGTCTCGATGCCGGAAAGCCTGAACGCCACGATCGTTGAGATATTGGGAAATGAGGACCTAAGCCGCCGACAGGTACTCAGCTTTTTTGGTGGTGACCTGCCGGGCAATATTGACTGGTTGGATTTCCGGGAGGGGTTAGTGGCGCTGTTTGCCACCGGCCGGTACGCCAACGTGGATTACCATTGGGAGGCAATTCCAGGTAAGGAAGACGAAGTCAAATTAGTGCTGGACCTTAAGCAGTCCCCGAATTTTGGCCAGCGTCTTAGGCTGGGGTTACACTACGATCAGGAGTATCGGTCCAATATTTTGGTCGGTCTTACATTGAGTGATCTGATCATCGATAATACCCAGACAACGCTTGACCTGATTGGGGGTAGCCGCTTCCGGTACCGGGTGGACTTTAGGGTGAACCGGGTTAACGGCTCTGCCTTCGGATTACGTAGCAGGCTTCATTACGCCGACATCGGATTCGACTTGCCGGAGATTATGGGTACTCCGGGAGGGCTGCTTATTGAACGATTGGACTTTCATTTTAACGACCTGAACGCTGAACTGTACTGGGACTTTCGGCAGACGGATAACTCGTTTACCGGGATAGCAGCAGAGATCAAGTATTACCAAAACACCTCGGAACAACTGGCTGCCGCCGATTCGTCGTCACTATTTCGCCTGGGGGACGATAACTACTTTGTCCCGAATGCCTACTTCCTCTACGACAAGCTTGATGACCGTCATTTTCCCATGTCAGGGTTCAGTATTGATGCTAAAACTCGGGCCATCATAAATATTGGTGAGCCATTGGCGGAGGGCCATCAATGGGCCATTAATGGAGATTTTCATACCCTGCTATTATTTCCGCTGAGTAAAAAAATCAGCCTGGGCACGGAACTTAATGCGGGCGGTTTTCTGGAAACCTCCTCTTTGCCCTACCGATACTATCTCGGTAGTAACAACCGTAACCTGATGAATAATTTTAAGCTGTTTCCCAGTCTGGAGCTGGGGGAGGCTTCGGGGGACAACCTCCTGATGGGAGAGTTCTTTACCAGGTTCCACCCAGGAGGCGGGCATTATTTTACCCTGGGGGCCCGGACCGCACGGCTGGGAAATGCTGAAGGACTGCCTACTTCCATAAGGCAAGACTGGCTGGTTGCTGGTCGGCTTACCTATGGCCTGAGTTCCCCGCTGGGGCCAATCGAACTGACTTACGCGCACGGAAACACCGGCAGGGAGCTATACTTTAATCTTGGGTACTGGTTTTAGCGACTTTGGGGGAACAATAAAATAGCCAGTTACAACCGATTGGCGGTAACTGGCTGTTTTAAAGCTATTTGTACAATACTTATGGAAGTGCTGTAAAGGTATTTTTCAACACCTGAAACGGCTCGTATTACTGACCGCCGCGACGGATATAACCTTTCATGTGGTTGCTACTCCAGGTAACGTTACCTGAAGGACCGCCTTCGATTTGCATCCATTTAACGTAGGATTTGACGAACTTGACGTCTTCGAAGTGGACTCGGGCGCCATTGGTTACCCGAATAGCAGGGTCGCAACCTTCGCAGATGAGTTTGAAACCGTTACCGTTGTAGGTGACGTCTTCACTGAGGACCAATGTCTCGGTAAGTACGAGGTCTTCAGTAAGGTTAATGGGCCTCTGGCCAAAAGCGGATAAGCCAATGACCAATAGGAGGAAGGAGAAAATAAATTTCATGTTGTTGTTTGTACCTGGGATGAAAAAACGATGAACTTTGCCCGGGAAGGACGTAGGGGGAATTCTTATACGAGAAACTAAAGAGGAAAGCGTACAGTCTTGGTTTGCATGAAAAACTCAAAACCGCCCTTTCCCATGAGGGAAAAGGGAAAGGGAAGACGGTAGATTTTATGGGAGTGTTATACCGCTGGGCAGCAAATCACTGGGCAAATATATGAAATAAGTTTAATATTAAGGGTTGGAATCAGTTGGGGGCTTAAAGGGGAACGAATTTGACGACTTTGCGCAGCATTCCCTGCCAAAGCTTACCTTCGTCCGAATTAAACACTTAGAGCTGCCATGTTGAATTTATCCTTACTTAAAGCTATTTGTGAAGCTCCCGGGGTCTCTGGGTTTGAGCGCCGTATTCGGGAATTAGTAATACAGGAGGTCAAATCGTTGGCGGACGAGGTGAAAGTGGATAACATGGGCAACGTAATTGCCATCCTTAAAGGGAAGTCTCCTAAAAGGGTAATGGTAGCTGCCCACATGGATGAAATCGGCTTTATCGTTAACCACATCGACGAAAAAGGGTTTCTTAGGTTTCTACCACTTGGTGGTTTTGATCCTAAAACGCTGACGGCTCAGCGGGTGATCGTCCATGGCCGAAAAGATGTGATTGGCGTACTGGGCTGTAAGCCCATTCACATCATGAAGCCAGAGGAACGTAAAAACGTGATCCCAATCTCTGAGTATTTTGTAGATACGGGCATGACCAAAAAGGACGTTGAAAAATGGATCCGGATCGGGGATCCCATTTCCAGAGAACGCGAGCTTATCGAAATCGGTGATTGCGTCACCAGCAAATCGCTGGACAACCGGGTGTCGGTCTTTATTCTGATCGAGACGCTACGCCGGCTAAAGGGCAAAGAGTTGCCTTACGATCTATACGCCACGTTTACTGTTCAGGAAGAGGTCGGGCTACGGGGGGCCATCGCAAGTGTAGGCCACATTGATCCTGACTTCGGTTTTGGACTCGACGTCACCATCGCTTATGACGTGCCGGGGTCTAGTGCACATGAATCGGTTACTTGCCTGGGAGAAGGAGCGGCGATAAAAATCCTCGATGGCTCCGTAATTTCGGATTACCGAATGGTGAACTACCTCAAGGAGGTAGCAAAGGCTGAAGCCATCAAGACCCAAATGGAACTACTCCCTGCTGGGGGAACCGATACCGCGGCCATCCAGCGCTATGGTAAGAAAGGAGCGATAACCGGAGCCATCTCCGTCCCGCTTCGGAACATGCACCAGAGCATAGAAATGGCCCACCAGGAAGATATTAAAAATACGATTAGCCTGTTGGCCGCTGGCATCAGCCAACTAGGTAAGTACAACTGGGACTTCAGTGGTGATCACGGGCAAGGAGAACATCCGGATGCGGGCAAATCGGCCTCCGGAGACTTTGACTGGTGCTAAGGGACGCCGTATAAATAACTTACGCCTTAACGCAAATAAAGAGCTAAACGGATCATAAAGCACTGAAAACGCCTCGACAGGCTCGGCGACCGGGTTAAATTGGTGTTTTCTGTGCGAAAAATGCGCCAACGGCGCATTTTTCGCACGCTTTATTGATGATCTAATCGGTACCCGAGCTTGTCGAGGGCCAATTGGGGTGCTAAATCAGCTCTTTTAACCCTTGATTCGCGTTACCACTAATTACCCGTAGCCGGCACCTCCTTTGAAGCTCCTCCATTCATCTTGCGCATCTCATCCCTAATCTCGGAAAGTAGTAGAATATCCTTTGGGGTAGGCACGGTTTTGTTCTCCTCGTCTTCGGCTTTTTCCTTGAGGGCATTGACGGCCTTGATGACGATGAACAGGGTAAGGGCAACGATGAGAAAATCCATCATGGCTTCGATGAAAGCACCATACCCGAGCACAACACCAGGGTCGGTAATGGTACCGTCGGCGGCTTTTACCGGTTCTTTTAGGACCCATGCCAGATCGGCAATATCAACTCCGGTCGTTAGGTACCCCAAGGGGGGAGTAATGATCTTTTTTACAAGCACGTCGACAATCCTGTTGAAGGCTGCGCCGATTACCACACCGATGGCGAGGTCGATCATATTGCCTTTGACGGCAAACTTCTTGAATTCGGTGAAAAATTTATTCATGTAGTCTGTTAGTTTTTCCTAAGCTTTAACCAATAGGCTTGGATGATGTGCAATCGCGCGCTTTTTTCTGAGGCTTGAGGACATTGCCCTTAAAAAACCTCCCTTGCTCCTGCGTGCGCGCCGCCTGAGAGATCAATTTTATTAGCTGAATACCGCCCAAATAGTAGTTCCTATGGCGGCTGTGAATAGGAGGAGGTGATAGAATTCAGCTTTGCCTCCTGGCAGTAAAATGAACCATAGTCCGACTACCAAACCCAACGGAACGGTGATTGCCTGAAAGGAGGGAATTCCAGAAGCTCCGGTGAATACAACACTCAAGAGCAAAAATAGGAGCATCCAATATTGAATACCCACGTTCTTTTTGCCTTCTATGTTGAGCATTCGAACGATGGTTCCATAGGCTGCAATGGAAAGCAGCAACATAAGTACTACCGTGATTAGGCCGAGGAGATCCAGGGAGGGAAATGTTGGTAATTGCCACCACCCCATGGCCGAAAACTGATTGCTAAGGATGGTAGGCAACACTCCAGTGAGGTAGGCCCAGGAAAACACCAGGGCTAGAATGGTTAAGGTTCCGGTGAGGAACTGGAAAATAGATTTGAACGTCATCTGCCGCAAGATGCCGATGCCGATAATGAAGGTAGGAATGAGCAATAGGTGCGTAGGAGAAAAAAACGCAGCCATACCGAGCCAGGCGCCAGCATTGAACAATGGGACCGCCGGCTCTTCTTTCTTATACAAGCGGCCAATGGAAAGGAAGGCAAGAAGTAAGAAGATGTTGGCGACCTGTATAGGATGCAAAGCCTGAAAGGAAGGAACCATGGCCCAGCACAGAATGATGAATAAACCTGGGAACTGGGTGATCTTTCGAGACATCCGGTGGCGTGTGACCAACACATTGGCGATGATGCCCTGAATGGTGATAAGCAGCACGGGAAGAAGCACGGAAAAATAGAATCTTCCTTCTGCCCATTGCATTAACCAAGTCCCTCCAATACCCCTTTCTGCCGACACGGGATCAAGGCCCACCCAACCAAAGATAAGGGGGAGCTGCAAAAGGAGGGCGTATAAAAATAGGAATAGCCCGGCGGAAGCCTGATTGGTTCGAAAAAGAGAAAGCACGTGAAGCAGTAGGTCTGTAAGTCTAAAGATATGGTTTGGGGGGCACTCTATCAGGGGTAGAGTCGTATGAAGCAAAAAAAAGAAGAAAATTTCCTCGGGCTAAGTCCTAAAATAGAAATTTCTTCGTCAAGGGGGAAAGTCAGGTCCTGAAGTAAACCTTCCCTTTACCCAAAACATAAGCTTATAAAGCTGATTGATATGCTTAATTCCCATGTACTGTTCTGAATTCCCTGTGATATTTCCCTAATATTTAATCTCGCCAGTCGCATTTTGCGATGGCGAGATTTTTATTTTGCTCCTTATCAGAGAGGGACTTACTGGAGGCACCCGCTAGTGTGCCGTTTGTCGTTCCGTGTCGGTGATTAGCTCACGGGCTGTTTCGTAGGCTGCGGCAAGGTCGTCGGCTTTGTCTTGCCCGGCGTACAGGGCCATTTCACACGTTTGGAGTAATTTATCGTAGCGATCGGTCAATTGGGCGTCGGCCCCGGCGGCCGTTAGCCGTTCCGTGATGTTACGCCGGTTTAGTTCCGCCATTGGTAATTGAAACTTATCGCGGAGATAACCGAAGAGGGCACCTTCCACGGCGTCGTAAAACGGGCGGGCCTGCACTTGGTCGAGGTGTATTTTAGCGGCTTTCAGCCGTTGGGCAGCAGCTTTTGCAGCACGTTCCCGCGCCAGCCCGATGGGGTCACGGGCATCCAGGTGGCTGCGGTAGCGCTGTAAGCCGATCAGGCCACCAGCCAGCAACAGCGGGAGGAAGAATAGGCCCCAGAACCAGGGGCGACTGGGGAGGGCACTGCCATAAGACCAGCCGTTGGGCAGCTGCGTAACGGGCAGCAGGGTCAACTTCGGCTCCAGAATGGCGGAGGTATCTACGTCGTAAGTGATGGCGCCAGTTCCTCCTACCACAGTTATATTGAAGGTGGAGGGGGCATCGGTGATGTACCGTGCACTATCTACGTTGAAGTAGGTAAGCCCCGGCTTAAGGGGATACTTTCCCGCGCGTTTTGGGACGACTTTATACTCAAATATTTTGCGGCCCAGCATACCCGTTGGGCTGTCTAGGAATTCTTCCTGGATGATCTCAGGGTCGTAAATATCCCAGTTTTTTTCGCTTACCGGCGGGAAGGCATCCAGCCGCTCAATGTCGCCTTCACCGGTCACGGTGATGCGCAAGGTGAGGGCATCGTCGGTGGTCATCCGGTCACGGTCTGCCTGAACCTGCAGGCGGTAGGTGCCTACGCCACCGCTAAAAGTTGTTGGCCGGGGCTGAGGCAGCTCACTGACATTTACGTATAAAGTATCGGTATTGAGGGGTATTTGCTCGGTGAAACGACGGGAAAAAGTACTGTTGCTCCGGTAGCGCAGCGCACCCAATACCATCCGGTAGGGGGTGATGGTGATACGGCCACTCTTTGTGGGGAACAGGGCAAGGCTGCCCAGGGTACGGCGTTGGTACTCCCGGCCGTTTTCGATGACGGTACGCGGCCGGCCATCGTATTGGCGGCGTGGCTTGGCGAAGAAGCCGTCGAAATCAGGCTCCTGGACGAGGTTGCGGGAAATAACGTTGGTACTGGAGTAAAGATTTAGATCAAGAATGATCTGTTCGCCTACGAAGGCGGTATCCGTAGACAGCTCCGCTCGTAGAAAATCATCGGGAGATGATGCGGCGTCGGCGTCGGCCTCCAGTACCTTTATTTTTCGGGAATTGGTACGGTAGGTCCGCCCTGAAGTCCTAATGCTGGCCGGGCCGATGGAGAGCTCGCCGATGCGCTTGGGCTGCAATTGCCAGGTGTGGGTGATGTGGCTGGAGCCAACGCCGTTGATGATGGTCGTCCCCATACTCCGCAGCGGGCCACGTAAAACGGTGAAGTTGTTGAAGGGTGGTGGTTTAAGATCGGCACCCTGCGCGTTGCGCAGGACCAGCTGGAACTCAACGGTGCTGTTCAGCAACATTTTCTCCTTATCTACCTCTGCGCTGAAGGAGATGTCCTGATGCTGCTGTGCCATCGCCTCGGAGGCGAAAAAGCAAGTGAAGAGTAATAAGAGGAAGAAAACTGAACGCATGGAGCAAAGTTAATCAAATAGAAAAGTTTAATAGTTCATGGCTCAATAGTTTAGTAGTGGTTAGCCATAAACGAACGCAATGAGCAAAGCCGTGCGGTAGCGACGATCAGACTACTGAACTATTAGACTATGAAATATTCTACCAGCCCTTCTCACCCTTACACCCCGATCGGGCGCCCTTTTGCAGGTTCTTCATTGTTTCCTTTTCTGCTTCTGCGGCAATAGCCAGCTGGCGTTCGGCCTCCTCGCGGCTCATCTTTGGCTGGTTATTGTTGGCCTGGGGTTCGCCTTGCTGGTTTTGGCTGCTTTCCTTTTGTGGGTCTTGCTGCTGCTGGTTTTGCTGTTGCTGCTGTTGGTCCTGCTGCTGTTCCCCTTCGCTTTGCTGGTCCTGATCCTGTTGGTCCTGCTGCTGCCCCTGGCCTTCTTGGTCTTGTTGTTGCTGGTCCTGTTGGTCTTGCTGATCCTGGTTCTCCTGGTTCTGCTGGTTCTGCTGTTCTTGCTGCTGCTGCAATTGGCGAATCGCTTTACTCAGGTTGTATTTGGTCTCTTTATCGTCGGGTTTGATGCGCAAGCTTTGCTTGTAAGCCTCCACACTTTCCTGATAGTTTTCCTGTTGGTATTGAGCGTCGCCCAGGTTACGGTAGGCACTAGAGGTGATGGTGGGGTCGGTGCTTAGGCTGGCGGCTTCTTCGTATTTCTTCGCGGCCTGTTCGTAGTCTCCGCCTTCGAACAGGGCGTTACCGAGGTTGTAGTTTCCTTTGGCGGAGTTGTCTGCTTCCAGGGCACGGCTGTACTCGGATTTGGCTTCGGTGAAGTTCTGATCTTTATAAGCCTTATTACCGCTGCGCAGGGCCCGGTGGCTGGCTTGGGCGTCCAGTAAAGGCGTAAAGAAAAACAGGAGTAAAAGGAGGAGGAGCCAATCTTTACGCCCTTTGACCTTTCTGCCCTTTATTCCTTTCTTCTTTTTTTCCTTACTCAGGGCGCGGCCGCTGGTGCAGGGAAGGGTTGATGTAAAAAGCAGGCTAAGTCGCTTGATCATATTTTTTTGGTTTTTAGGGCTCAAATCTCTAACTCCGCCGCCCGCTTACGGTCTTTCCGTCCGATGCTAAACTCAACGAGTAGCAGCAGCAACGCCGGGGCGAGGAAGTAGTAGAAATAACTGTCGTAAGTAGAAAAAGATTGGCTTTCAAACTCTTGTTTTTCGATCCGGTCAACGTGGGAGCGGATGGCTTCGGCCAGCGCCTTGCTGTCGCCAGACAAGGGGTAGTACTTGCCGCCGCCCTGGCTGGCTATGGCTTCTAGGGTGGCGGGGTCGGCGTTGGTGGTGGCGGGGCCACCGCTGCTGGTACGAACGTAGTCCTTGCGGCCATTAGGCAGGTCCAGCGGCATAAAGCTCCCCTCCTGCTTACCCACGCCTACGGTATAGATCAGTAAGCCAGCGTCATTAGCCTTACTGGCGGCTGCCGCAGCGGAGCCGTCGTGGTCTTCTCCGTCGGAGATCAGTATTAAGGCCCGGTGGTTGGCACTCTCGTCTTCGTAGGCTTCTTCGGCTCGTTCGATGGCCTCGGCCAGGTTGGTTCCCTGGGCGCTGATCTGGTACGGCCCGGCGGAGGAGATGACGGATTTAACGAAGGCGTAGTCGGTCGTCAGCGGTGCCTGCATCAATGAGGTACAGGTGAAAAGCTCGACGCCGATGTTGTTGCCCACCAGTTCATCCACTAATGTGGAAGCGAAGTAGCGGGAACGTTCCATTCGGCTAGGTTGTATGTCCTGTGCCAACATGGAGTTGGAGACGTCGAGGCCGATCACGATGTCGATGCCCCGGCGCTTCACCTCCTGCCGCTCAGCAGCCCACTGCGGGTTCGTCATGGCAAAAGACAGTAAGGGAATACTGAGGAGGAGGAGCAGGAATTTAGTCCACGGCAGCCGACGGTTTATGCCAGGGGCCAGTTGTTCGATCAGCTCCCGGTCGGCAAATTGCTCCAACGCCGCGCGGCGGCGGTTCCAGTACCACAGAAATATACCCAGAACAAGGGGTACTGCTAGTAGAAGCCAGAGGTATTCGGGGTTTTGGAGTCGGAACATGAAGGCAAGTTACAGGTTGCAGGTTAACAGGTTGCAGGACATCAGGTTGCAGGTTGCAGGACGTCAGGTTGCAGGTTGCAGGTTGCAGGTTGCAGGTTGCAGGTTGCAGGTTGCAGGTTGCAGGTTGCAAGTTACAGGTTTTTCCACTTTGCTCCTTTGTCCTTTTCTCTGCACCTGCGACCGCGCCCCTAAATAGGTAATAGATTGAAGGGGGTAGATTGATAGGCTGCGGCAAGGGGATGCTCGCTGCGCTCGTCTAGGTTGGTCGTAAGTAGATTGATTCGCGTAACCAGGCTCCTAAATACCTTGATGTCCTTAGTGATTCCCAAGGAGGATTTCGTAAAACATTAAACGTTCGCAGCGAGGGATCCCTTGTAGTAAGCCTATATCCTACCAAGCGCGCAGCGCATCTACCCACTACCGAAACCGAAGGCTGTCTACTCTCTTCCCCCCTTTATTCCCTTAATAATCCCCATAATCGAAGGCGTCATCTCCTTAGGCATTTCGAATGTGTCCCGCCGGTACTTCGACCAGCTTTCTTCCTCTGCGAGTCGGTGGTTCACTTCTTTGCCAACGGCCCGACATAGGGACTTCAAATGGCGGTGTTTTTGCTCGATCTCCGTCAGAATTCGCTGGCATTCCTGCATGCTGTTGCTCGGGAAAATGTCGACCTGCAGCGCAATCTCGATCCGCCGGGCCTGCTTCCCGTAAAACCATTCCTGTATCTCCTCCAGCGCGATGCCGCCTCGTTTCTCCGCACTCCAGCACAACACGTTGTACAGCTCCGCGATCTTGATGGCCGGTACCCCGTCCGATAATCGGTAAATGAGTTCCGTGATGCCTTCCACCGGCACCATCGCCAGGAAAGTGAGCAATTCCTCGAAGGTGTTTTCTCGAAAGGATACCTGCTCATAGCCTGGCCGGCCCTCGATAAGCATAAGATCGTAGACTTGATGGAGTTGTTGGCGGGCAGATTGGAGATTGATAGGAATAGAAATTTAACGGCCTGTAGCCTCGAATTTGAGGACCTTAACGATTAACAAAGAAAAGGGCAAATTGATTTGACGAGAGAATAAGAGAGACAAGAGAATAAGAGAGACAAGAGACAAGAGACAAGAGAGACAAGAGAACAAGAGATAAGAGA
>JBLHRW010000050.1:0-19247 GCA_047626445.1 Neolewinella sp. | reverse complement strand
GTAACCTTTTCTTAACCTCCGATGCTAAGTTTCTTAACCACTGAAGTCTTATCTTCGCGGGCAATCTCACTATTGTTCCGAACATTTTGATTTATGAAACAAGATATCATCACCCCAGAAGTAAAAGACGTCATTATAGCAGTGGTACCTCGTTCTAACGGTACAGAAGAAGAATTATGGGATACCTACATCGTGAATCTCCGTTCCGAGCCTATGGAAAGCGTCCTTATTACTAGCCAAGGATACGGGGAGATCAAGGGCAGCGATAAGACAACGACCGTCCTCCGGCATTTCCATCAGGTCATTGCACCCAATTCTTTTTTGAAGGTAGAACCAATCCAGCGGGAACTCTTCAGCATCAAGAATGAGTATTGGATCAGCTTTAATGACGGCTCCGTGATGCTGGACAAGCGTTACGTATTTGAAGCCGGTTATATCAGCGTGGAGGCCCTGAAGACCGTCCCGGTACTTGATCGCCCCGGCGTAATGCTGCGGTAAACTACCGATCGTAAGACTGTTGTGTTAGAGAGGTGTAATCTTTCTAAAGGTTACTTGGCTTATCGGTACCCAGCCGGCAAATTGTCCTTTCTTTGCACCCGCGTTCGCGCCTACTGCTAATGATTTTAGCAGTAGAACAGTAGTCTTGTTAGAATTGCTTGCCCCTTAAAGCCAAACCAACCAAATGTCCCGACCCACCCCAAAGAAGACTGAAGAAAGCCGGACGATAATGTCCGAGCTAGTAATGCCCAACGACACCAACCCACAGAATAACCTGATGGGTGGAAATATGCTTCGGTGGATGGACATGGCCTGTGCCATTTGTGCGGGAAAGCATTGTGCCAAACCGGTGGTTACTGCGTCGGTTGATAACGTTGCTTTCGGTTCCCCCATTCGTAACGGAGAGGTAGTGACGCTGGAAGCTACGGTCACCAGGGCCTTCAATACCAGCCTGGAGATATACGTGCAAGCCACTGCCGCCACGATGCAGGGGCTGAACCCCAGGAGGACACACCATGCTTATTTCACTTTTGTGGCCCTGGACAAGGACAATGGGACACCAGTCCAAGTTCCCGAGGTAGTTCCGCTTTCCGAAATTGAGGAGCAACGCTTTGCTGCGGCCCTACGGCGCCGCGAACTACGGTTGGTATTGGCGGGAAGGATGAAACCAGCGGATGCTAAGAACTTGAAAGAACTATTCAATTAGGGTTTAGTGCTCAGGATTCAGGCAACTGTACTAGCCAAAGTTTAAACGCTAAATCCTGAGAACTGATACCCGAATACTCCCTAAAGCATCCCGTCCAGCTTCTCCACTACATAGTCGGCTTGCTCCATCGTGTTGTGGTGGCTGAAGGAGAAGCGAATCGTATGTCTTTTACTATCGGGGTGTAGGTGACCAATAACGTGGCTGCCCACATCAATGCCACTGGAGCAGGCAGAACCACCACTGGCAGAAATGCCGTTGAGGTCGAGGTTCATCAAGAGAAGATCTCCTTTGGGAGATTCAGGAAAGCTGACACTGAGTACTTTATAATGGCTATTTTCCAGATCTCCGTTGAAGGTTACTTCAGGGTATTTTGCCTGCAAGGCAGTATGGAAGTGTTCTTTCAAGGCCTTGATTTTAGTGGCCCAGCCTTCCCGTTCAACGATCGCTTTTTCTAGCGCAGTGGCTAAGCCTACGATGCCGTAGATGTTTTCTGTTCCCCCGCGCATATTTCGTTCCTGAGCACCACCGTCGAGGTAAGGCTTGATGATGTTGTCGTTGCTGATGTAGACGAAGCCAACGCCTTTGGGGCCGTAAAACTTATGGGCTGCCCCGGAGAGGAAATTGACCCGTGTCGTATTCAGATCAATCGGGAAGTACCCCATCGTTTGCACCGTATCACAATGAAACAGCGCTCCGGCAGCTTCACACATGGCGGCTACCTTTTCGAGCGGCAATAGGTTACCGATTTCGTTATTGGCGTGCATGAGGCTAACCAGCGTCTTTTCGGAAGAAGCTGCTAACCGTTGTTCCAGGTCGAGCAAGTCAACGTTTCCCCGCTCGTCGATGCGCACCATTTCAATGGTAGCATTTCCCGCTTCGGCGATGGTATCCAGGCTGTGAAGTACACAATGGTGCTCCAGCGGAGAAGAAATGATGCGGGTAACGCCGAGGTCCCGAACACTATTTTTCAGTGCCATGTTATTGGCTTCGGTACCACCGGAGGTGAAGAAGATTTCTCCGATACTACAATTCAATGCATTGGCCACCGTCTTACGGGCCTGTTCTATTAAGGCCCTGGCCTGCCGGCCTTCAGCGTGGATGCTGGAGGGATTGCCGAAGTTGCGAGCCATGACTTCAGTCATGGCTACCAGCACATCCGGATCAATGGGGGTAGTAGCGGAATTATCGAGAAAAATGCGATCCATACGACGGTAATTTATAGTGTCACGACAAACATAGAGCAGATTGGACTATTCAGGCAAGTAAATACCTGAAAATAAGGGGGGCCACTAGTTGAAAATGGGTAGACCATTGTTAGTGAGTAGTGGCTGGCTTAAGCTACCAACTACTCACTACCATTTACCCATTACTCAAGTTCCAGTAAGATCGCGCAGTGATCCGAATGAACGGCGTCTTTATGATGCTCTACGGCGCTTACCTGATCAATGACCTCTTTGCTCAGGCTCATGTAATCGATCCGCCAGCCTTTATTGTTATTGCGAGCGTTGGCACGGTAGCTCCACCAGCTGTAGGCCACGGCTTCGGGGTGCAGGTGCCGGTAGGTATCCACCAGACCGGACTCGGCAAACCACTTGGTCATCCAATCCCGTTCGGGACGTAGGAAGCCTGAGGTATTCATATTGCTTTTCGGGTTATGAATGTCAATTTCCTCGTGAGCGATGTTATAATCACCGACCACCAGAATATTGGGACGGGTTTTCTTTAGTTCAATAATATGGTTAAGAAAGTCATTCAGGAAGCGGTACTTGAATGACTGTCGTTCTTCACCTTGCCCGCCGTTAGGGAAGTAACAGTTAAAAATGGTTAGGTCATCGAAATCAGTGCGTACTACCCTACCCTCACGATCATAGTCTTCCATACCGATGCCAGCCTGCGTGAGGTCAGGAGCGACTTTGCTCAGGGTCAGTACGCCACTATAGCCTTTTTTACTAGTGGCACTGTGCCACTGGGCGTGGGCGAAGCCAACGGCTTCCAACTCGGCCATATCCACCTGTTCGGGGTGGGCCTTGGTTTCCTGGAGGCAGAGAACATCGATGTTTGTGTCCGATGCCCAACCGGCCAAATCTTTCTTCAGGGCGGCACGAATGCCGTTAACGTTGTAGGTAACTATGCGCATGGCGGCGAAGATAGTGGACAGGTTGCAAGTTGCAATGGGCAAGTTGGGGGTTCCAAGGGTCTACTCGAAAATTTTACAACCAGACAACCTTAAATTATAATCAGGCACTGAAGTAGCTGCAGAGAAAATATCTTTGACAATGGTATGACTACTGCCTTCGGAGGCAGCAGTGGTGACAACTGGCATCTAAATTTATTATAATTCATTTGTACAGGCAGCGAAGTTTGTTAGCATACCGTTATGGACTTGTTAATAACTACTAAAATACTAGTCCATTGGCTAGTCAGTAGTACTCAACACAGTTTTTTTAAATTGGGACAATCAACTTCACAAACTCCTTCATTCTTCAGTCGTAATTAGGCCTCTCCAAACCGTAGCCTATTTCTTTGTTCTTGGTCTCTACCGGCCTTGAACGAAGCGAGTAGATTCCTAACTCACCCAATATTCGGTGGGCATGGGTCCTCCCAATTGTTTATCATATTTTGTCACAATTGCGACTAGTTAATCAACTAATACATAGTAAAATGAGAAGATTTTTATTAATAATTGCCACAGTCTGCCTTGGCTTGACCACTGTTGTGGCCCAACAGATTTCCGGCGTCATCAAGGACGGTTCCGGTGAATCGCTGATTGGTGCTTCGTTACTGGTTAAGGGCACAACCTCCGGAACTGTCACCGACATTGACGGTAAGTTCAGCATTAACCTTCCGGCCAGTGCTAAACAAATTGTAGTCAGCTACACCGGTTACACCACACTGGATGTGCCAATCGTAGCGGGTAAAACGATGTACGATATTGTACTGGAAGAAAATACCCAGCAGTTGGGAGAAATCGTAGTTACCGCCCTTGGTATTGAGCGTAAGCGGGACGACGACCTTTCTTCTGCCACGCTGATCGAAACCGACCTATTGAATCGCTCCGGCGAAACGGGCGTCGTTCAGGGTCTGGCGGGTAAGACTTCCGGCGTAACCATCACTCGTAACTCCGGTGACCCTGGTGCTGGTGCTTACATCCAGATTCGTGGTCAGAACACCGTTCTTGGTGACGCTTCCCCACTGATCATTCTCGACGGTGTGCCAATCTCCAACACTTCCGTTGGTAACGGTACCGCTGGTGTTGTACAGCAGAGCCGCCTCAACGACATCAACCCCAATGACATCGAGAGCATCACCGTACTCAAAGGTGCTTCTGCCGCTGCCGTTTACGGTACCGGTGCCGCCAACGGTGTACTCGTGATCCGGACCAAGCGTGGTAAGACTTCCGGTAAACGCTTCACCGTGAACGGAGGCTATTCTTACGCCGTTGATGAGATCAATTTGGAGTACGAAAAGCAGGGTATTTTTGGTCAAGGCAACCCGATTACGGGCTCCGCTTTTGGTAGTGCTGTCAACAACACCAGTCTTAGCTGGGGAGACCGTATCGCTGACCGTAGCGGAACGGATGAGTTGACGCAAGACGGTGCCTTTTTCACTGGCGACCAAACTGGTACTGTTTACCGCCCCGTGATTTCAAAAGGTGATCGTACAATATACAACGACGCGAACCGTGAACAGGTCTTCCAGAATGGTTGGACCTCTGACGCTAACCTCAGCGTTAACTACCGTGGCGACCACAGTAACACCTACTTCAGTTTGAGCCGCCTAGACCAGGAAGGCATCATGCGTGGTAACTCTGATTACAAGCGGACCACCGTCCGGATCAACCAGGACTTCGACATTCTCGATAACCTTAACGTCCGTGTAAACACCAGCTACTCTGGCATCCAGTCTGAGCGTATCCAGACCGGGTCTAACCTGAACGGCCTTTACCTGGGCTACTTACGTACTTCTCCTGACTTTAACAACGTCGATTACTCCGGGCAATACACCGGAGCCGACGGTATTTCCCGCCCCGGCCAGCGTGGCTACCGCCGTTACCTTGGTGATGCCCGCCCGACTTACAACAACCCGGGCTGGACCAACAACGTGCAGCAGAACCCCAACGTAGTGGAACGCTTCCTGATTTCCCCTGAAGTGAACTGGAAGATCCGTCCTAACCTGACGGCTACCGTTCGCTACGGTCTTGATTACTATACCGATGAGCGCCGCACGATCTACCCCGTAAACTCCGCAGGTGACTGGGGACAGGGTGGTCTGTTCCGCGACGAGATTACCGAGAAGACACAAAATCTTTTCTTGATCCTGAACGGTAACAGTGACATCTCCGACGGTTTCAACCTCGACTACACGTTTGGTTACAACCTCTTCGACAACGAGTACCAGCGCCTGAGTGGCTCCGCAGTAAACCTGCTGTTCAACTCGCCCAACCAGGAGTTCATCCTGGAGAACGCTACCGGTCCTAATCAGGATACCGACCAGTTCCTGAGCCGCAACCGTAAGAACGGTGTATTTGGTGTATTGAATGCGACCATCGCCGATAACCTGCTCGTTGAACTTAGTGGCCGCGTTGAGCGTACCGCCGCTATCCAAGACGAACTTTTCTTCTTCCCCTCCGCCTCTATCGGTTACAAGATCATCGACGACCGGACCAAAGGGCTGAGCTTCGCCAAAGCGCGCCTTAGCTACGGTCAGGTAGGTATCGAACCCGGCTTGTACCAGAACCGTAACACCTTCTCCTCTTCTTCCGCTGGTTCTGCCGGTTGGGGTGATGTCCTCGAAGGTGTTAACTACGGTGGTACTTTTAACCGAGGTGGCACCCAGGGCAACCCCGATCTGACGATCGAGACCGTAACCGAAGTTGAGTTTGGCGTTGACCTGCGCTTCCTGCAGAACCGCGCGGGCCTTAACGTGACGGTCTACGATCGTACGACGACTGACGGTATCCTCCCCCTTGAGGCTCCGCCCAGTTCCGGCTTCTCCACCACCTTCGCCAACGCTGCTGAAATCACTAACCGTGGCTTAGAATTGGACGCCTACTTCAACATCATCCAGAAGGAGGACATGAACTTGCGCATCTTCACCAACTTCACGACCAACAGGAACGAGGTTGTTGCCCTTCCCGGCGTGAGCCGCTACATCCTTAACGGCTTTACTTCTACCTCTTCCGCGGTAGTGGAAGGTTCTCAATTTGGTGCTCTTTACGGTGGCCGTTGGGAGCGTAACGAGGACGGTAGCCTGGCTACCAACGAGGAAGGCTTCCCCTTCAACGCCGCTACTCAGGGCGTGATCGGTGATCCTAACCCCTCATGGCGTGGTGGTCTTGGTGCAGAGTTCGGCATCAAAGGTGTTTCTCTAAGTGTTCTCTTTGAGACCGCTCAGGGCCAAGATATGTGGAACGGTACGCAAGGCGTACTTACTTACTTCGGAATCTCTCCCGAAACGGCTAACATCACCACTGCTAGCCAGGATCTGGTAAACTTTGCTGGAGAATCTATTCCTGCTGGTACGGAGTTCCGTGGCAACGAAGTTGACTTCGGCGCAGGCCCCGTGGCTGCTGATGCAGAATGGTACCTCGACAACGGTGGCGGTTTCGGTGCCGTAGGCGAGCAGTTCATCGAAGATGCTTCCTGGACCCGTCTACGCGAAGCAACCATCAGCTACGCGCTGCCAGCTTCCATGCTCAGTGGCATTGGCCTCAGCAACGTATCCGTTGGTGTTACTGGTCGTAACCTGATTCTTTGGACGCCCTTCGAAGGTGCCGACCCCGATGCTAACCTTACCGGTGCTTCTAAGGGCCGTGGTCTCAACTACTTTAACAACCCTGGTACCCGCTCCGTTCTCTTTAACCTCAAATTCGGTTTCTAAACCAGTACTTACCGACCGGGCGGGAGAGCCGGCTTGCTAACATAAAGCAAGTGATTTCCCGCCCGCTCTCCGGTCCCGCCTGCTGCGGGATGGTAACTCTTTACCGAACAAGCTAAAATAAAAATACATGAAACTATTTCGCACAATTGCGTTAGCTGGCCTCGTCGCCAGTGCCTTCGGCTGTGAAAGCTTCGTCGAAGACCTCAACATTGACCCTAACCAGTTTACCGACATCAGCACTTCGCTGCTGGTAAACCATGCGGTCCTCAACGTGGCATCCATCCAGGAAGCCGAACCTGCCCGGATCGCAGGCATGTGGACCGATCAGTTCACCGGTTCTGACCGTCAGTACATCACCCAGGATAACTACGGTGTAGATGATTCTGACTTTGACGCTACCTGGAACGAACTTTACCGCGATGGCCTTTCTCCTGCTCGCGGGGCAAAGCTCAAAGCCGCCGCCGAGGGCGCTACCGGTTTCGAAGGTATCGCCACCATTATGGAAGGCTACTACGCCGCCGAAGCAGCATTGCTCTTTGGTGACGTTCCCTTCTCCGAAGCTGACAATGTCACTGATTTCCCCGATCCTACTTACGATGGCCAGTCTTCCGTAATTACCGGTGCCATCGCTTTACTTAACGCAGGAGCTGGTAAAACAGGTAGCCTGAACATCGGTGGAGGTAATTCTGTACTTACCGGTGGTTGCACCTGGGCCGAAATGGCCAAAGGGCTGGAAGCTCGGTACATGCTAAGTATGAAGGATTACCCCGGTGCTCTTACCGCCGCTGAAGCTTCTTTCGACGCACCGGAAGACGAGCCCAGCATCATCCACACGACCGTAAACTTCGCCGAGAACCTCTTCTACCAGTTCGAGGCTGAGCAGCGTTCCGATTACCTCACGTTTGACGGTAGCTACCTGATCCGTGTACTTTCCGACACTACCGACGTTAGCCGTACAACAGCTAAGACCAACGACGCTAACCGTCGTGCGTTTTACATGTACAACGCCGGTGGCTTTGACCGACTGAACACCAACGAAGATGGCCTCTTTGCCGCTGACGCTAATTTCCCCGTCATCAGCTACCCCGAGGTTCAGCTCATCATCGCCGAGACTGCTCAGCGTACCGGTGACAACCCCAAGGCCATTGCTGCCCTGAACAACGCCCGTAACTACTGGGATGGCCTCATGGGTACCGATGATTACACCGACCTCGAAGCAGGTGATTTTGCCGACGACGCTGCCCTGCTCCTGGCCATCATGCTTGAGAAATTCGTCAGTGTCTTTGGCCTGCCGACTTTCTATGACATCATCCGTACCGAAAATATGATCGGTACCGACCTCGACGGTCGTGACGCGCCGGTTCAGCGTTTCATCTATCCTTCCGTTGAACGTTCTTCCAACGCCAACTACCCAGGTTTGAAGGCGCTCAGTGACCCAACGCCGATTAATATGTAGGTCCACCAATCACTCTTCGAGTGAAAGGCTTACTCACGGACCCGTCTGCGCTTGCATTCGGGTCCGTTTTTGTTTTTCATCTTCCCTTTCAATACCACAAGATTATGATCCGCTACCTTATCCTTTGCTGCTGTTTACTTGTTTCAACGTCGGCACGTTGCCAGGAAGTGGAACGAAAGGATATTTCCCAGCAAACCACCGCTACAGATGAGAGTACCCGTAGCTTTATCAACAATAATGCATCGGTCAATAACCTCATCGGCGGTGGCGCTTTTTACGTCAGCACACCACCTCCCTTGATGGAGTTAGACCCAAAGAAAGCCTATTACCGGACGGAGTGGGACAGCCTGTTACTCCGCCTCGTCACGGGAGGTACCGTGGAGCTGGAGGGGCGTTACCGCCTACTAGATCAGAAATTTGAGATTAACACCGACGACGGGATTTACGAGATTTATAATACCATGGTAGCCGAGGCTCAACTTGGCGACGATTACTTCGTCATTTTCCCAGACAACCAAAAAATGAAGATCTTTCAGGTCTATTATCGCTCCAGCAATTACTCCCTAATTGGGCATCATAGTGCCGAGTGGCAGGACCCTCCGAGCAAAAACATGTTCGATACCCGGGAAGCCAAGCGCACGCTTAAGAAAAAGAGGCAACTATTCATAGCCTACGCAGGAGGGACAAGAAGCGCCATCCGAAGTAAAAGACAAATGATAGACTTGCTGGGCATAGCCAAGAACAGTCGGGCCGCAAAGTTTATCAAGCGAGAAAAAATTGATAGCAACAACCCTCAGGGGGTGCTACGGCTGCTTCAGTTTATCGACGAAATTGAAAAAGAGTAAGACGCCAACTATTATCGGAGAAGACATTCATCAGATCACACACTAATAAGCTTTAGCTATGCATTTTTCCTACTTTCCTACATTACTGTTTGTCCTACTAGGGCTGACTGGCTGCGCCGTAAAGCCTTCCACTTACGACTTCCCCTATCCGGTGGATACTGCGACGCGACCGATCAAGATGCAGGAGAAAAAGGCCTATGAGTTTCCGGCATTGGGCCTTACGTTCGATAACCTTTTCGACGGAGCCCGTCTGGTAGAGCTCAACGGCATAGAGGGGCACCAATTCGAAGCAATGATCCTACCGGAGAATGCTCCGATCAACCCCTCTCCTTGGTACGCCTTTCGAATTTCAGCGGAAAAGGACGTCCACTTCACCGTTTTGCTTAATTACGGCACCGCTCGCCACCGGTACGACCCGAAAATAAGTACCGACCTGGAGAACTGGCGGCCACTACCCCTTGATAGTATAACTTATCGGGGAGACTCTACCGGTGTTTTTCTGAATCTGTCCTTAAAGGCGGGTGACCGGATCTATTTGGCTGGCCAGGAAGTGATCAACAGCAGCCACGTAGGCGCTTGGCTGCGGGGTCTGGCTCAGACCCCTGGTGTTACTTACGCTGAGGCTGGGAAGTCTCGTCTTAAGCGCGCAATCCCGTATCTGGACGTTCATCGGGGGGACCCGATGGGGCGAGAAACCATCGTCCTTTTCAGCCGACAGCACCCTCCGGAGGTGACCGGTTTTTTGGCGTTGAAGGGATTCATAGATGGTATGCTAAATTATGAAAAAACGGATGAATTTCTTAAGCGATACCGCGTCCTGATCTACCCGCTTATCAACCCAGACGGAGTAGACCTGGGGCACTGGCGGCATAATACTGGTGGTGTGGACCTGAACCGGGATTGGGCAGAATACCGACAGCCAGAAACTCGCGCGGTCAGCGGCCACGTAGTACGAGCTGTAAAAGGCGAGAAGGGCGACGTGATTCTGGGAATGGACTTTCATTCTACCTACTACGACGTATACTATACCCCGGACGAAACCGTAACCACTAAAATGCCTGGCTATAAGGACGCCTGGTTGGCGGAAGTAGAACGGCGGATCGGCGGTGCCTTCCGGGTCAACGATCAAGCACGGCCAATCGGCGCGCCCACGACAGCAGGTTGGTTCAACACCCAGTTCGGAGCCGTAGGCATCACCTATGAGATCGGTGACAGGACGGAGCGGGATTTTGTGAAACGCAAAGGGCAGCTCTCAGCAGAAGCGATGATCGATTTGTTGCTAGCGCGTTGATCCATCTGCTCGGGGTTCGGCCTTGGTTTCCTGGAGGCAGAGAACATCGATGTTTACGTCAGCAGGCCAACCGGCCAAATCTTTCTTCAGAGCGGTGCGGATGAGCTTAACGTTTTAGGGAACTAGTTCCTAAACAGGCGCGGCCAACGAAGTTGTCGTTTATGCTGAGAGTAGTCGACCGGCGAAGCCAGGCGCGAAGCGCATTACAGGTGCAAAGAGGAGGTTGAATTAGCCGGCCATAAGCTGACAACTTGATAACACGACCTTACCGCTCCCCCGCCAAGACCCCCACCAATTTCTCTTCCCGGACCTCCCCATCTGGGTTGAGCAACTCGGCGAAGAGGACGTAGAGGCCGGCTTTAGCTTTTCTGCCGTCGTCGTTAGCACCATCCCAGCGCAAGGTGCCGGCAGCGCCAAGCAATTCGGTCTGCCGCAGCGTACGAATCAAGCGGCCCTGTGCGTCCATGATGCGAATACGGGCCAGGAAGCCAGCGCGATCAGTTTGGTACTGCAGTTCAAGGAAATCCTCGAAGCTGTCACCGTCGGGGCTGAAGGTGGTATTGACGATGCTGAATACGTTTTCGCCAGGATCGGGCAATGCATCACGGAGCTGTGAATTAGGTCGGGTGGGCGTACCGAAGTTTTCGGAGGAGGCGGCGCTGTACCAGTTGCCTGCGTCCTGGGTAGCCGCCTGCTTCCGCAGGCGCTCCAGGCTGACGCCATCGTTGGGACTCAGTAGACTGGAGTGGTAGTCTTCGTTGTAATCGAAGGCATCGAGCAGTACGCCAATAGCGGACGTGACGGTGATGTTCCCCTCATCGTCCCCCAGGGTTGGTAAGGGTTGGTCAATGAGCCAGGCAGGGTTCACATCCAGGAAGGTCGCATCGATGTATTCCGGGTCCGGGGTTAAGGTGAGGTATTCTCCGGGTAGGAATAAGTGACTGACGCCAACGGTCCGAACACCTGAAGAGGTGGTGGATTGGTCGTTAGACAGTATCCAACCTCTTATCTGGAAGACCTTATCGGAGCAGTTGACAAGCTCCAGAAAATCTGCTCCGCCGGTAGCAGGATTGAAGAGTACTTCGTTGATGGCGACATCTCCTAGGGCTGGTTCACCTGGTATTGACAGCTGGAGTACCAGGTCATTAGCGGGGAAGTTTCCACCACAGTCGCTAAAATCAGACAACATCGTGAGGGTGTAGATGATGCCATCTTGAACGTCGGTAGAGAGAAAGATCTGCCGATCAGAGAAGAAGGTGATATCGTTAATTACCAGTCCGTTGTCCACACTGAAAAGAGCGGGCGTAATTTGATCTTCCACCAGGGCTTCGTCGAAAGTGAGCGTAATACCGAAGACGGTGATGTCTACTTCTATGATCATTGGCGCCTGCTCGTCGGCTGGCATACCAGCGACGGAGTTGGCCCGGCCCGGCGTGCCGCCGGACACGTCGATGCTTGCCCGCCAACTTGCATTGCATCCTGCGTTCTCGCCCCCTACAAATTCCAGACTATAACCGCCATCGTTGCGCTCGGAGTCATTGTACCAATCGTCGGTATAATTCAGGGTTTGAAGTACGGTGCTCTCGTAACTGAGCAGGATCTCATCACCGCCGTTGGTCAGCGAAGGAAGTCCGGAGATGCCGATAGCAGGAATGCTCAGTGCCGTAAAATCTGCCAGGTCGTCAACGCCAACTAGTGTCACATAAGCTCCAGGAAGCAGGCTTTCATTCCCCCGGTATTCTACCGGAGTACCACCGCTGGCCACCATAATGCCCGTGAGGCTCACGGAGGTATCTGAGGGGTTGAAGATCTCGATGTACTCCGCATTGGGCAGACCAACCTGGGGAGAGGGGTCTGCCATAAATTCCGTAACGATCAGGTTTCCCGGCTGGGGAGCAACCGTCAGATCATACCGCAGAGTACGGGTAAGGTTCATCGCAGCATTATCAGCCTCATCTCTTATTTCCGCGGCTGTTACCGTGAAGTCCTCGCGCAAAGGGAATGGCTGGGCAAACTGTAATCGGACGGTGGTGCCCGACAAGATCACGCCGGTAACCGAGTTGCCAGTAAGAGAGGTAGTGTAGTTCGTGGGGTCTTCCGCTGGCGTTGCTGCCAGGCTTTCTGAGAACCGGAGGAGGACTTCGTCTTCGTCGATCACAAAACCATCGGTCAATTCGGGGGCTGTTTCGTCCATGGGAAGGAAGACCTCGTAGTTGAGGTCGTCGAAACTAAATTTGTCTGAACGTGAAGCGGTGTAAGTACAGGTGATGCGGAGGTAGTCGAAGCCTAGTTCATTCGCAACGGGAATGGTGCCTTGGAGCTCAAAATTTCGGCCTCCAGCGTAGTCGGCGAAAAAAAGATAGCCGTTAGTTCTGTCAAAAGTGACAAGGAGGCGGACGAGTGCCGGATCCTGACCAAGTGCCCCGGGAGTACCGGTAAAATTCCCCAGTAGAATGTCTCCTCCTTCTACGACAAGGCCTTCCAAAGCATCCTGATCTCCAGAAATCCCGCCCAACTTCATACTAGCGATGGTCTGATCTACATCTCCGATGGTCCCTTCCACAAAAAGATCCAACGAGCAAAAGTTGCTTCCAGAGGGCGCGAAATCCATTTCCGCCAAAAATTCGAACCGGAAGGAATCTGCTGCGACTGAACGGGTGGGCGGCAAGCGCAGGTTAAGTACGGACTCCCCTGCCCCATCTGTCATGAGGCGCAGGCGGCCATCGGTGACCACAAAATCACCCGTATCGCCAAACCACTCGGGGTTGAGTAGGTCACCGTCTTCAAAATCGTCGGACGTGATCTGAGCCGGAAGGGTCGCGGCAAAAAGCAACAATAGTAGTGTGGTAAAGAGGTGGTGGAACTTCATGGGGCTAAGGTACGCGGCCCGTCACTTTTTTTTCCGTTTCTTACTAGCTTTTGCCAACGGGTTAAAGGCCAGGCAAAGATCGAGCCAGTAGCCCAGCGCATCATCGTCAGCAAAACCTTCCCGTACCACGAAGGTGTTGGGGGTATCAAGTTATCGGGGTGTCGGGACTGACAAGGCAATTTGGGTTTGTGATAGATAGTGAGGGCATGAGGATTTTCCTTAAATTCATATTAATAAAATTAAGGATGAGTAATATATATATTATAAGGGCGCGGCCGCAGGTGCGATGACTGTTTTCCGGCAAAGGGTTTACCCTTCAATCCTGTTGCGTAACCACCTGCTCTTGTCCTCTTACCAGCGGTTCCTTTTAGCTGATTAGAGGACCTATCAGACACTTCTTAACAGCCTTCGCCGATACCGGATTCTCAACCTTCCCCACCAGAGGATAGCATTTTCCGACCATTCCCTGTCCTTAAGCCTCACCTGCACCTGCGGCCCGGCCCAGCCTACTCAACTAGTTGACAATAAACGCCTTATATTTGTATACTTATGCTCAGCTTTACCTATTATCAACAGCTGGAAGAAATGGACTGTGGCGCGGCGTGTCTGCGCATGGCAGCCCGGTACTATGGCAGGTATTACAGTCTTGAGCACCTACGGGAAAAGACAAGAATCAGCCGCGAGGGCGTAAGCCTGCTGGGCATCAGTGAAGGTGCCGAAAGCATCGGTCTACAAACGTTGGCCCTGCCTGTTACCGTTGACCAGCTGGAGTACGAAATCCCCCTCCCCTGCATTCTGCCCTGGAACGAAGAGCACTTCGTGGTACTTTACAAAACCAGGAAGGGGCGTTTTTTCATCGCTGACCCTGACCCCGTGTTCGGCAAACAGGAATTCAGCCGGGAAGATATCCGCAGGCACTGGACGACTACCCAGGAAGAGAACAGCCCGGAGACAGGCAACGTTTTGGTACTGGAAACTACCCCGGACTTCTTCGCTAAAGACCGCGAAGGGATCGATAAAAGCAGCCTGAAGTACGTACTGGAGTACTTCCGCAGCTACAGCAACTTACTCTGGCAGTTTGCCGCCGGTCTTCTATTGGCCAGCATGCTCCAGGTCCTGATGCCCTACTTGTTAAAAAACATGGTAGACTTCGGCATTGTCCACGTTGATTACAACTTCATTGTTCTCGTCGTCGTAGCCCAGGGCGTACTTATGCTCTCCACTACCCTGCTGGGCGCCTTGCGCCGGTACATTATGATGCACATCGGCGGGCGGGTGAATGTAGGCCTAGTGAGCGATTACATTAAAAAGTTAACCAGGTTACCACTGGAGTTCTTTGACAGCCGCAGCCGCGGTGACCTACTACAGCGTATCAACGACCACGAGCGGCTACAAAATTTCCTGACCGGCCCTACCCTAGTCCGGGTCTTCAGCCTGATCAACTTCGTGGCCTTTGCCATCGTCCTTGCCTTATGGAGTACCACTCTATTTGGTATCTTCCTGGTCGGTACCGTGATCAACATCCTCTGGGTCAGCTGGCAAGAGAGCCGCAAACGCGATCTTGACTTTAAGCTTTTTGAACAGAGTGCTGCCGGCAAGGAGCAACTGATGGAGATCATCGACGGCATCCAGGAGATAAAGCAGGGCAATGCTTCCCGGCAGAAGCGCTGGGCCTGGGAGCGCAAACGCTCCGGACAGTACCGGACCCGCGTTCGGCTGAGCACCATCGATCAATGGCAACGTACCGGAGGTGCAGCCATTAACCAAATAAAAAACCTGCTCATTACGCTGGTGGCCGCCACAGCAGTACTACAAGGACATCTTACCATTGGCACCCTGGTCGCCATCCATTACATTCTTGCGCAGCTAGACAGTCCGATCGAAGATTTCACGGAATTCATCAGAGGCTACCGGGAGAGTATGATCAGCCTGGAGCGGATGAACGAGATCCACAACAAAGCCGACGAGCAGGACGCTACGCACCGACTCAGCGTTGTTCCAGGAGACGGCGGCCTAAAACTACAAGACCTCGGCTTCCACTACAATCTTCCTAATGCCCCACAGGTACTTAGCGGTATAAACATAGATATTCCTGCGGGGAAGATCACGGCGATTGTTGGGACTTCGGGCAGTGGAAAATCAACCTTACTCAAACTACTTCAAGGCTTCTATCAACCTAAGGCAGGGGAAATTCTGGTGGGCGGTACCAACCTCGCCACCCTAAACAAGACTTTTTGGCGATCTATTTCCGGCGTAGTTTCTCAGGACGGTTACATCTTCAGCGACACCATTGCCCGCAACATTGCTTTGGGTAAAGAGTACATCGACCAGGAAAGCTTGATCAAGGCCGTAAAGATTGCTCAGATTGAGCGCTTCATCGACCGACTGCCGGACGGCTACGGTACGATGATCGGCGAATCCGGGGTTGGCCTCAGCCGTGGCCAGCAACAGCGTCTACTCATCGCACGGGCCATCTACCACCAACCTAAGTACCTTTTCCTTGACGAAGCGACCACTGGGCTCAATGCCTTTACGGAGGTGACCATTATGGATGAGTTGTTCGAATACATGAAGGATACCACCATCGTAATCGTCGCCCATCGCCACTCCACTTTTGAGCGGGCAGATCATATCGTCGTGCTCAACGACGGTGTCGTCGTAGAGCAGGGCAGCCACCGGGAGTTGATGAAGACCCGGTCGAATTATTTTCGGTTGGTGCGTAATCAGACTTTGCTGGGGAACTAGGAACTAGGAAACTGTAACTTGCAACCTGTTATGACCAAACAAGACTGGCAATACGCTCCCCGGAGTCAGGACATGGAGGAGATCATCAACAAGCCACCTTCCTGGCTTACGCTCTACGGCACGATTTTTTTAATCGTGTGCGTCTTAGCCTTGGTATTGCTAAGTTCACTGTACAGCTACCCCGATACCGTTATCGGAGAGCTTACCCTTACGACCATTGACCCACCCCGCCCACTTAGGGCCCCAAGAGATTTTACCATTGACAAAATGTTAGTGCACCACCAAGACTCCGTAAAGGCTAAAGAAGTGCTGATGGTGAACAAAAGCCTTGCCGATTTCGGGGATGTTTTTGAGCTTGCGGAAAAGCTTGACGGTAACCGGGATCAATCTGACATGGGACTAGCCGCCTTCCATATCCCCCCAGCTTGGAACCTGGGCGAAATTCAGGAAGCCATCTACGAGCTACAGGAGAAACAAGAGATCTACAAGAACCTGAAGGACCGCAGACTCGACGGATTGACCACCCGAGAACTGGAAACCCGGATCACCAGCCAGGAACGGTTTATACGGGGGCAGCGCCTGGGGCAATCCCGTATCGAGGATGAACTTACCCGCAACCGCGTCTTGTTCAACCGAGAGGAACAATTGCGCAGCGATGGGGTAGACAACCGGGAAAAATTCAACGTTATACGCCGCAAGGTAGAAAACACGGAAGACCGACTGAACGCCAGCCGCAGCGAGGTACGTGCCGCCAGTTTTGACATCGAATTAATGCGCAACCAGATCGAAAGCTACCGAGGCGGATTACCTAGTACGCTGTTGCAGGCAGGTGAAGCGTTGCGCAATGCTTACGACGGGCTGGAAGCCGCAGTTTCCGGCTGGGAAGACAATTATACCATCGTTAGCCCGGTTCAGGGTATGGTCCTTTTTGATCGCCAGATACGTCAGGGCCAACCTCTCCTCCGCGGCGACAATATTGGTACCATCATCCCGGCAAATGCCGGCGGCATTATCGGCCGGATCGACCTGCCCAACCGGGGGTCCGGAGCCGTAAAAGAAGGACAACGGGTGCTGGTTCGCTTTGACAGTTACCCACACCTGGAGTACGGCTCCGTCGAAGGATTAGTTGCTAGTATCGGACAGCTATCCAGCGGAGGTATCACGGCCATAGAAGTTACCTTTCCCAACGAGTTGATGACTACGAATAATGTTCGGCTCAAAGCTGGTCCACTGATGGAGGGTCAAGCTAGTATTATTACGGAGTCTCGATCTTTGCTGCAGCGGTTTTTTAATCGGCGGTAGGTTTTTTCACTGAGGCTGTATTGTGGGAAAAAGGTATGCCTTGTCCCTACAATACAGCATTTAGGCCATCCGCACCACCTTAGGGAAAAACTCCCCCAACACTTCCACCAACGCCGTCTGCCCGGCAATGATCTTACGGATATCCTTATAAGCCGCAGGCGCCTCATCTATCCCACCTCCGATCAGGTGGACGTTACGTTCCTTTAGCAAGTTTTTCAATGAGGAGGCAGTGATGCCATTTTTAGCATCCGAGCGAGACATATGTCGACCGGCACCGTGGCTGGCGGAATTGAGCGAAGCGGGGTTGCCCAGTCCACGGACAATATAGCCGGGGTCCGCCATGGAACCGGGGATGATGCCGAGTTCCCCCTTCGCCGCGGGGGTGGCCCCTTTGCGGTGTACGATGACTTCGCGGCCATCGGGCAAAGTATCCTTCCAGGCGAAGTTGTGGTGGTTCTCTACGCGGACGATGGCGCGTTCTCCGAGTGATTTACCGATGCGCGCGTGGATGTCGTCGTGGCAGGCCGAGGCGTAGTCGCCGGCCAGCGTCATGGCGGCCCAGTATTCCCGGCCAGCATCGTGGCGCAAGTCTAGCCAGGCCAGACTTTTCAGGGCTTTGGGTAAACGACATTCCTTCATCGCAAGGTCCGTATAGTGCAGGGCGAGTTTCGCGCCCATGCCCCGGGAGCCGGAATGGGAAAGAAGGGCCAGGTAGCTTCCTGCCGGGCGGTTAAAGGCATTATTCTCCGGCAGGGTCACCTTACCGAATTCAACGAAGTGGTTGCCACCGCCGCTGGAGCCTAATTGCTTGGCGGCTTTACCAAGCAGCTCCTTGGCCTTAGGTAGGTACATAAAGGTTTCATCGGCCAGTACCGGATGGTCGTTGGGTCGGTTTTGGGCCTGGAGGCCGAAAGCTGTTTGCGAGGTTAGGATACTGGCCAAGCGGGACTGGTCATTGTCGGCTAGTTCGCCGGGCAAATCAAAGACCGACAAGCACATGCGGCAACCAATGTCTACGCCGACACCATACGGGATAACAGATCCTACAGTCGCTAAAACACCACCAATAGGCAGGCCGTAGCCGTAGTGCGCATCCGGCATTAAAGCGCCGGCAACGGCTACCGGCAATCGCATAGCGTCGTACAATTGCTGAATCGCGTTCGGGGCAATGCCCGCATCGCTATCGAAAATGGTAAAGTCTCCGGGTGATTTCCGGACTTCAGGCGTATGGTAGCTACTAAGAACCGCCGGAGGTATTCCGCCAAGTTCACGGGCCACCCCACCCCACGTTGCATCATCGATAAAATTGCCGGGATGCTTCTGTAGGTTGTTCAGCGTAGCGGTCCGCCATTCGTCACTCTCCCGTTTAAAGTTGGTGGAGAGGACCGTAATGGCCAGGCCAGCGGCCCGTTTGGGCCACCCTTGTTTGGTGAGGTCTTTTGTACGTAGTTTCTTGGACATGGCGGGGGGGGGAGAACGTTGTTGTGCCTGGCAGAAGTTGCGTAGAGGGAACCACTAAGGGACGCGAAATAAATAAACCATGCTTCTTGACCGCCTTATTTTGCCCTCACCAAATTTAAAAATCATTTCCGTAACTGAGGCTATGCAAAGGATTTGTAAATTCGGTAAGAACAAAAGCGTCAGGTCAAAAACCA
>JBLHRW010000049.1:0-19372 GCA_047626445.1 Neolewinella sp. | reverse complement strand
CGTTAGGGGCCATGATGGTCGTCATCTGCCGCACTTGCTCGTCGGTGATCAACCCGGTAGGGAAGAACAACCAAGTAGAAAGAGAGGTCTTGCCGATCGAAGCGTGGGCGGCTGCAGGACCGGTGTCGCCCGAAGTCGCCACCATGAGGGTACGGTGCTCACCGCGCCGCTGGAGGAAATAATCGAAGAGGTTGACAACGAAGCCCATGGCGACATCTTTAAACGAAAGCGTCGGGCCGTGGAACAGTTCCTGCACGTAGCAGTCGTCCGTCAATCGATGGTGCGGAATAACTTCAGGGTGGCTGAAAGTGGAAAAACTGGCGTCGATCAGTTTTTTTAAATCCACCGCAGGCATAGTAGCCTCGTTGATGAAAAGGGAGATAACTTTATGGGCCAGGTCGGGGTAGGAAAGGCCCTTCCAGGCTTCCAGTTGCTGGTGCGTGACCCGGGGAAGTTCCGCAGGTACGTACATGCCACCATCGGGTGCGAGCCCTTGCAGTACGGCTGTTTCAAAATCAACGGCCGGCGCCTGTCCGAGCGTACTTTGATAAAGTGTCATGAGTTTATTTTAATCCGTCGAGTACGAGTTCCGAGATCAGCATGTCTTGGGTAGCGATGCCGGTGAGGTCGGCGACGATGATGTGATCGGCAGCGCGATGGAAGCGCTCTTCAGTCAGCAAAACGTCTCCGATTTCAATAAGTTGGTCTTCGCGTAACAGCCCATCCGCCCAGGCTTTGTGGATCTCGCCGTGGTGAATGCACTGGCTGCGACTGTCGAGGGCAATCAGGTCGGCCCGTTCGAGGATGGCAGGGTCGAGTTCTTGTTTGCCGATGGTGTCGGCCCCCATGGCGGTGATGAGCGTACCGGGCAGGAGGCCCGTGGCGGGGAGTAAGGGTGTTTTACTTGGCGTAGTGGTAACGATGAGGTTACAGGTAGAGGTGAGGTCAATAGCCTTCACGGTAGTGCTGACTTTAAATCCTTTGGCCTCCATATCCACCCGGTAAGCGTCCATCTTTTCTGCCGAACGGCCCCAAACAATCACTTCCCGGCAGTCCGTTACCGCTGCCAATTGCGCCAGCTGTAGCCGGGCTTGCAGCCCCGTCCCAACAATCCCGATCCGGTCCACCTGCGCCGGGGCGAAGTGCTTGGCCACCACCGCACCGGCAAGGGCGGTGCGAAGATCGGTGAGGTAGCCTTCGTCGAGGAGAATGCATTCAAGTACGCCGGTTTGCTGGCTAAAAACCAAGTTGAGCCCATTGCTGCCCGGCAAGCCAAGTAAGGGATTGTCGTAAAAGCCCGAGGCAATCTTGATCACGTAATACGGGGAGCCCTTCAGGTAACCGTATTTGATGTGAACATCCCCCGGTGGCTGCTCGAAGGTCAGCGTCCCAACCGGAGGCACCGTCGCTTCGCCGGAGGAGTAACTGGTGAAGGATCGTTCCATACAGGCGAGCAGCTTCTCCGGCGAAGTAGCTGCAAGCGCTTGGATAATGGTGGCTTTATCGATGATCTGAGGCATGGGGCGGAAAGATAATGATGGGACAAGGTAAGCTGGTTACGCCACTATAGTACGTTCGCTTTAGTTTGCCTTACTTTGTACTAGTGATCCTGTAGGGATCGCACATCAGTTACCCCGGATGGAGCAGCAAGCGAAGCTAGCTGTGGAATCCGGGGGTACCCCCAACCACTCATGTCCCCCACCCCCGAAGAACATCTCCGCAAATGGCGCCTAATCCTCGGCCAACAAGCCGAAGACAAGACCGATGCTCCCATCGACCTCCCCGGCCCCCTGGCCGGGATGGACGCCACCCTCGAAGCCCTCTACGCCGAGCACGACCGCAAAGGCGGCCTCGGGGCCTCCAGCCCCAACGTGAACCGCTGGCTGGGCGACATACGGAAGTACTTCCCCACTGACACCGTCCAGCTCCTGCAACGCGACGCCCTCGACCGCCTGGGCCTCAAGCAAATGCTCCTGGAGCCGGAGTTGCTGGACAACATCGTACCAGACGTCCACCTCATCGGCACCCTGCTGAGCCTGAAAAACCTGTTGCCCGATCGTAGCCGGGAATCCGCCAGAGCGGTGGTAATGAAAGTGGTGAAGCAAATCGAAAAGCAACTCAAGCGCCCCATCGAGCAGGCCATCAGCGGTCGCCGCCGGCAACATAACCGGAACCGCCGGCCCCGCCCGCAGGACATCGACTGGGACCAGACGATCCGGGTAAACATGAAGCATTACCAGCCGGAGTACAAAACGGTATTGCCCATCAGTTTGCGGGGGCTCTCCCGGTCGAAGACCGGGCTGAAACACGTTATTTTACTGGTCGATCAATCGGGCTCCATGGCCGCATCGGTCGTCTATGCCGGCGTACTCTCCTGCATTCTGGCCAGCATCCCGGCACTGAAAACACACATCGTGGCCTTCGACACCCAGGTCGTTGACCTGACGGATCAATTGCCCGATCCGATGGAACTGCTCTTCGCCATCCAGCTGGGCGGCGGTACCGACATCGGCAAGGCACTCCGCTACGCCGAGCAACTAAATACGGCACCTAAAGACACGGTGATGATCCTGCTGAGCGACCTTTTTGAAGGCGGCTCGGTCGACGGAATGCTCGCCAGTGTTCGCCGGTTACAGCAAAGCGGGTTGAAGTTTATCCCGCTGTTGGCGCTGAGCGACGATGGCGCTCCTGCCTACGATAAAGAGGTTGGTCAGCAACTGGCAGAGATGGGGTTGAAGCCGTTTGCTAGTACGCCGGGGGCGTTTGCAGGAGTATTGGCGGAGGCGCTTTACGGGTAGTGCACTACCCTAAAAACTAGTATCCACCACCCGCAGCCGCTTATACTTCCCCAGCTTAAACTTTTTTTGACCGAACAGCTGGTTGATCAACAGGCCGGTGCCGATGGAGGTTAGGGAGATCATCAGGTCGCGATTCTCAAATTTAGTCAATGGGTCGCCGTCGGTCGCATTGCCGACCAGGCCCCAGAAGGACCAGCCGACGCCGAAGGTGACCAGGCTATAGCCGGCGGTGGCGCCGAAGGTTCTGCCACGGTGAATAATATCAATTTCATTGAGCATCACGTACCGGTCATTGATGACCAGCGCCTGAATATCAGGCCGCATCTCCCGGATGTAGCCTTCCTGGTAAAACCTATCGCCTTTCATCCGGAATTTTAGCCGTTCGCCTTCGTATACACGGTCGGATTGAGAGGCCGTAAGCTTCTCGAAAAGCATCACCTTTTGGGCAGGGAGAAAGGGGGGAAGGGCAAAAAGGAAGAAGAGCAGGGCTAGCCAGCCTTTATTCCTTTTGGGTTTTATTCTTTTGTCTCCTTTTTTTCTTCCACCCTTTTTTAGGGCGCGGGCGCAGGTGCAAAAAATGGTGTTGGAGAGCAGGGTGATCGGTCGCATGGTGGAAAGATAGGTTGAGTTGGGGAAATGGTTGGTCAGAGAATGATTGGTTACGTGGAATAAACCCTACTTGAAAACCCGAGAATGACAGAATAGATTCAGCAGGCCCAAAAATGAAAACCCCTTCATTTTGAACACCTTCTCCCTAAATACGTACCTTGAATTGAAACAACCCCGCACTACAGAATGAAAACCATCCACTTACCTATCCTTGCCCTCATCGGTCTCCTCCTTTGCGCCTGCGGCCCCGCCTCCGAAAATGCGCCGGAAGAAATGACCGACGAGCAGCTCCGGACCCACGCCAATGACTTGGCACACAAGTACATCATTACCGATGGGCACGTCGATCTGCCCTACCGCCTTAAAGTGAAGAACTTTAAACTGGACAAAGAATACCTCGGCATTCCCATCCAAACGGATGCCGGTGACTTCGACCACGTCAGGGCCGTTAAGGGAGGTCTCGACGCGCCCTTCATGTCCATCTACATTCCCAGCGGATTGCAATTAGAAGCGGGGGAAAGTCCAAAATTGGCGGATACCCTCATCAATATGATCAAGGGCATCGCCGACGCCCACCCGGATAAATTTCGGATCACCACCAGCCCAGATCAAATGGTGCAAAACTTTAAAGACGGCGTCATGAGCCTGCCGATGGGCATGGAAAATGGTTCTCCGATCGAAGACAAGATCGAACGCGTGCAGGAATACTACGACAAAGGCATCCGCTACATCACCCTCACCCACGCTAAGGATAATTTGATCTGCGATAGCAGCTATGACACTACGGCAACCCACCAAGGCCTGAGCGATTTCGGTCGCGACGTCGTCAAGGAAATGAATAATGTTGGTATCATGGTCGACATCAGCCACGTCAGCGACAAGACCTTCTGGCAAGTGGTAGAAATGACCGATATACCGATGATTGCCAGTCATTCCAGTGTTCGCTACTACACCCCGGGTTTCGAACGGAATATGGACGACGATATGATCAAACGACTCGGCGAAGAAGGCGGCGTGATCCAAATAAACTTCGGCTCCACCTTCCTCGATGGCACATTGCGGACCCGGCAAGACAGCCTACGTGGCGTCTTTCTGGAACGCCTTGCGGCCAAAGACATGAAGTATGGCGACGAAGGCACGGAGGAAATGCAAGACTCCTTCCAAATAGAGTTCCCTTCCTTGTTCTCCGATGTAGAAATGGTGGTCAATCACATCGATCGCGTCGTTGAGTTAGCCGGCGTGGATCACGTTGGGTTCGGCTCTGATTTCGATGGTGTAGGAGACTCCTTACCCACTGGCCTGAAAGACGTGGCGGATTTCCCCAACCTGATCTACACCTTGCTCAAGCGCGGTTACTCCGATGAAGAGATCGAGAAAATGTGTTCCGGCAACGTTCTGCGCGTTTGGCGAGCAGTGGAAAAAGCTGCTGCTGCTAGCTAGTAGCCACCCAATGCGGTATTAGACAAACGGCTTAACAGACAGCCGTCCTAACATTCAAAAGCCCCCATCCGAAACCTTCGGATGGGGGCTTTTAATTTGTTTTGATCGTTTCGACTCAAAGCGCTTTGTCTGACAGGCCTGCACTTTGGTGCAGTTGGGGCGCTCTATGTCTAAGGATATCTTCTGTACGATGCTTCGGTTTTAGACTTCACAATATAGCCTGCGGGGTACACATAAATCGATGGCCAGAGGAGGAGGGAAACGAATATGCACTTGCTTGTAAAGGTGTATGTATAGCATAGTCTAGATTCCAAAAACAACCGGTACCAACAGCGTAGTGACCACCCAGCAAATCAGGTTCAGCGGCGTCCCAATACGGGTAAAGTCCCGATAGCGATAACGGCCGGCGCTGTACACCATTGCATTGGTTTGGTACCCAACTGGCGTCATGAAGCTGGCGGAAGCAGCAATGGTAACGGTCACCAACAGCGGCATGGGGTCGATGCCCAGCTGCTGCGCAGCAGCGATCGCGACCGGGGCCAATAGGGCAGCGGTCGCGTTGTTGCTCATGATTTCGGTCAGCACATTGGTGGTGAGGTAGATGCTGGCAATCAGGGCGTAAATACCCAGGTTACTGATCGAGCCGGTCAGCAGTCCGGCAATGCTTTCATCAAGGCCACTGTTGCTCATCGCCTTGCCGAGGCTGAGGGAGCCGGCCAGCAGGAAAACGATCTTCCAGTCGATGGCTTCGTAGGCTTCACTCATGTTGATGGTGCGCCCGAGGACGAGGACGCAAACGCCCATCAGGGCCGCAATGCTGATGGGCGTAATGCCTGCGGTCGCCAGCGCAACCACACCAATGATGGTCGCTAAAACGAAGAAGAACCGCGTACGTTTGAAATCGCTGATGGTGTTGCTGGATAGCAGAATGAAGGGACTGTCCTGTTGCTGCTCGATCCGTTGTAATTCGGCCAGGTAGTGGGTTTTTACTTCGGCCAGTACCACATCGCCCGCCATAAGTGGGAGTTCATACAAGTGTTCGTTCAGGGTCGCCTCGCGGTGGCGGATGGCGAGGGGGACGGCCCGGTAGGCCCGCCGAAAATCCACTTGGCGCAGCGTTTTACCCAGGAATTCCGAATTTGGCGTGATCACCATTTCCACCAGGCTGGAGTTGTTCCGCTCCAGGCCAGTACCCATTACGCGGACACCGGCGGTTTGATCGATTACCCGAACCCAGTCTTTGAGGCCTTTGATCTTTTCACGGTCGCAACGGACCTTCAGGGTATCGCCTTCGATCAATCGGAAATCGCCCGGGGGAAGGGTGAATAGGTCTTCGCCCCGCCGGACTTCGATGATGTCCATGTCTAACTCCCGGACGATGGCGGAGTCCATGATGCGCTGGTCGGCCAGCTGGGAATTGTCGGGAATAACGATCTCCGCCAGGTAATCGTGCAGCGCGAACTGTTCGGCGAGGCTTACCTCCGCTTCCCGGTTGGGTAGGAGGCGGCCGCCGAGGTAGGTGAGGTACACTACGCCAATGACCAGCAAAACGAGGCCAACCGGAGCCAGGGTGAAAACAGAGAAACCGGGCAGGCCGTTTTCTTCCGCAATACCGCTCACCAGAATATTGGTGGAAGTGCCGATGAGGGTACACATGCCGCCCAGGATACTGGCGTAGGAAAGCGGGATCAGCAGTTTGGCCGGGTTGATCTTAGCGGTGGCCGCAATGCGGCCTACGATGGGAATGAATACCGCCACCACCGGTGTGTTATTGATGAAGGCGGAGACGGCTGCGACGAGCAGCATCAGGCGCAACGTCGCTTTTTTTGGTTGCCGGCGGAAGCGGTCGGCCATCCGGCCGGCCAGCATTTGTAGGGCGCCAGTTTTGAGCAGCGCGGCGGAGAGGACGAACATGAAGGCTACCGTCAGCGTCGCGCCGTTACTGAAGCCATCCAGCCCTTCGCCGGCACTGATGACGCCGGTGGTGACCAGGGCCACGATGATCAGCATCGCGATCAGGTCTACCGTTAGCCACTCCGTCACGAAGAGGATGACGGCAGCTAGGGCGACGAGAAGGGTGATGAGGGCGGGAGACAAGGGTTAGTTCAGTAGTCTAGTAGTTCAGTAGTCTAGTAGCTTGGTAGACTGGAGATTGGTTTGCGGGGCGAAGATAGGGCGGGGGCGGATAATCCATTCTGTTGATCGCCCAGGCCTTAAATTGATTAGCGACAGTGTCTTCCTGTAGCATTACGATCAGGCTATCTGCCGGGAAGCGGTCCGGATTGGGTAGCGTGCTACCCTGGCCGCTGAGCGTGAAGCTAAAGGAGAGTAGACCCACTATGATTATCGAGCATTTTACAGGGAATGTTTTTGGTAAGATGCTCAGGGTACCGTTTATGGCTGGTTGGCCTTCCATGGCTTCTCGACCTTGCACTTGCGCCCCCGCCTAATGACACAATACCCGTGAATGTTCGCGCACGGAGTGCACTCGGTCCAGTAACGGTCTCTGCACCTGCGGCCGCGCCCAAAAGAGAAGGTAAGAATGCTTGAATCGGTGAATCGCTTCCGCCGTTTCCACCTGTAGTTATGTGTCCTGATTATGGCGAGCAAGCGCAGCGCAGGGAGTGGCGCAGGGAGTGGCGAAAGCGGCAGCCATTCTCTTATTCCATTATTCCATCATTTTTCCATCAAATATTCAACCAATAAGTAGCCTTAGCCACCAGCGATCGGTTCCGGGGCGTCCACCCCAAGGTGTCGTAGTTGTCAGTATACACCAGGAAGAAATCCGACACCGGCGCAAAGCGCCACTGCAAGCGGGCGTTGAGGTTGAAGTTTTCGAATTGCTCGTTGTACTGTAGGAAGGTGGTCAGGAAGAGCGATTTGCTGAGGGTCAGGTCGATACGTGGGCCGATTAAGAAAAGGGCCGTGCTGGCATAGGGCTCCGGCAGGTCGATGTACTGGTAGTTGAAACGAAGATTAATACTACCATATGGCTGATATCGGTACACCAAACCACCACCAATGCCGTAGCTGTAACCATTAAAAAACTCTCCGCCCTCTACCTCAACGCTGGAGCTGAACTTCTTCCGCCGGTCGCTTGAGTAGTTTAGGTTAGCCCGCCAATAGCCATAGTCCTGGTTTTCGGGCAGTGGGGTAGCGTCGGTCCGGGTAGGGTCAAAGCCTTCAAAAAGGTAAATGTTCTGGAAGCCTGCGCCAACGGTAAAGCGTTGGGTATTGCCATACTGCCAGCCGTAGCGAAAGTCGTAGTTGTAGTCGGTGATTCCTTCACCTGGTTCTGTGAATGCCTGCACTTCTATCTCCGGACCTTTTTGGACCACTTTCGGGTTGTCAGGGTAATCAATGCGGCGGACTTCAATACTGGAGGTAAATAGCCCCGTACGAGGAGCAAAGCCTACTTCTGCGTTATAATCTTTGCCGGCATAGGCATGGAAATATTCCAGGTTCCAGTGGCGCTCCCGGAAGGCAAGGGCGAGGCCGTGCGAGTAGTCGTCCCCATCTTCCTTGTCCGAGAAACTGCGATGTACGAAAGTCTTTCCGTTCCACCGGTTGTCCTTTGTGGCCAGGTTAAAGTCGATGCCCGCTACCCGGTTAAAATTTAGGTTGGTTTCCGTGCTATCGGTGAAGTCTCCGAAATTCTGCTTATTGACAAAGATGCCGCCGAGGCTGGAGCGCGCACCAATGCGGCGTTGCCCCGCAGCAACCGTGTAGTTATAGCTTGGCAGGCCTTGTTCGAAATTTGCAGCCGTTTGCATGTTGAGCAGGCCGATACGGTAGTCCTCATTGATCCTACCGCTCAGGCGGGCACCGTAGAAAATTGGGTTCTGGATAGCGACACCCGAAGCGGTGTCTTGGGTAACGCCGATTCGGCGACTGAAAAATGGATTAAGCCGGTCGAAGCCGAAGGAGCCGAAAAGGTCAGCATTTTCTAAGAAAAATTGCCTGCGCTCGGGAAAAAACAACTCGAAACGTGTGGTGTTGATGACTTGCTGGTCTACTTCCACCTGACTAAAATCCGGGTTAATCGTCAGGTCCAGGTTGAGGCCAGAGCCGATGCCGATCTTGGCATCGCCGCCGATGTTGCTGTTCCAGTCTACTGGGGTTCCTTCCTCGTAATCCTTCGCTACCCCACCACTGATATAAGGGATTAAGGTCAGGTTGCCGCCCTGAGCTTGTGGCGCCCCGCCGATGAAATCTAACTTGCCCATATAGGCCAGGCTCATGATCATCTGGTTTTGGGGAATCCGATGCCAGGTGGAGCGGGTGTTGGATTGGGTGTCAAACCGATAAGAATTAAAATACCACTGTGGGTCCCCGTCGGGGAATCGAAGGCTGGTAAAAGGAATGATCATTTCTACGGACCAGTAATTCTCACCGATATAGCTTTCCCCGCGCCATTTATTGTCCCACTCTTCGCGGAAATCGCCGCTGTTCTCCCCACCGTTATAGATAAGGGCTTCGCGGGTTACGCCTAAGGGGTTCATGCCAAAAACGATGGCATTGGTTTTATCCTTAAACGGATTGAAAAGTAGGGTGAGGTTATCATTCCCTCCTGCTCTGTAATCGCGGCGTAGGCTACTGATGACAAAGTCTTTGCCCTGGACATAGCATTTAGCAGCCACGTATAAATTTTTGTCATCAAAACCGAAGTAGATTTCTGTTTGGTCCCTTACTTTGGCGGTATCGGAAGGGAAGGTTTCCCAGAAGCTGGTGGCCGGAGCACTTTGCCGCCATTCGGGCTCGTCGAGCTTTCCGTCAAGCGTAATGCCATTAGGGATCATTACGGCCGTAGCTGAAGGTTGGTCATCTGCAGTCGAAGGATCAAACTGGGCAGCAAGCAGCAATGGCAGCAGGGTGAAAATAAGTACTAGTCTCACGGTGGTAATTCTTGGTCGGGGCTAAGAGAGAAAGGACAAAGGTGAAAAGCAGTATGTCCTAGCAAGCTATAAAGGTAGAATTTGTTCTGAGTTTGCCACCAGGTCAGGGTGTTAACACAATGTAAAAGCGCCGCGGCCCCGGGAAGGGGAAGCGGCGCTGAATCTACACACTGTTATTTGAATTAAATGGGAACTAATATTTCTGGACTAAAATCAAGGGATTAAGATCTTTGTTCACAGCGTATTTCAAAGTGTTTATAAGGGGGCTGTTTTACGTTGAATTCGATGTTTGGACGGAGTTTTGATAAAAAGGTCACATTGAATTCAATTGAGATCAACTTGATTTAGTCCAGAAGGTATTCCAAAGCCAGGTCGTCCCAGGCAGGCAGCCACCCCAGGCTGCGAAGTTTGGAACTGTCAATGCGTTTGCCATCCCCGCCTCCAGGATCGATGCCGGCGACTTCGAGCCCCAGCGATTTACTGGCTGCAGTATAAAAGGTGCCTTTGGTTGGGTGGGCGGCGGAACAGACATTATAGACATCGGGGTCATTTTGCTCCAGAACAATCTTGATGGCAGCGATGACGTCGTCGAGATGTACCAGATTAACGGGTGCGTCGGCCTGCGGAATTTTGCGATCCCGGCCACCGTAAAAGCGACCTGGGTGGCGACCAGGGCCAGCCAGGCCGGCTAGCCGGAGGATGTCGTTGCCTGCGTAGCAATCGTTAAGGAAATGCTCCGCTGCAGCTACTGCACCAGCGGAGGTAGTATTGGGGTTCAATACCTCACTTTCACTTATTACCCCTTCGATATCACCGTACACACCCGTGCTGCTGCAGAAGATTACGCGATGTGCACCATTTGTATCATTTAGCCACGGGCTTAAAGTACTCAGGCATTTCAGATAATGCGGTAGGGCATTTTCTCCCAGTGCCCTTCCTCGGGGTGGTAGCGTAATGATTAGCGTTTGGCAATCCATTAAAAAAGCAGGAGGGAGCTCTCCGGGAAGATCGATGAAAAAGGCAGTTCCCCCGGCAGCTTCAATCTCTCCCAGCGTTTCCGGGTTGCGGGAACTTCCCCGTACTTGATGTCCGGTGGCAACCAGTGCACGCAGCAAAGGCAAGCCTAACCAGCCACAGCCGAGGATGGAAACAATACGCGGAGCAGTGGGAGAATTAGGCATAAGCTATTTTGAACGCAAAATAACTAAAAGGAGGCCCTCCCCCTGCATTTAACCTATCTCTGCACCTGCGGCCGCGCCCAAGGAGAGAAGGAGAGAATGTGGGAAGGAGAAAATGTTTGAAGGAGAGAATAGCTTCCGCTCTTGTCACTCACTTCGCTGCGCTTGTTTGCCCCAGGGGAGTAGCCCGTATGGTAACAGTGGTAGCTCATCCTCTTCCTTCAAACATCCCATAATTCTCTACGTTTGTTCACCTCAAGTGAGTAGCCCGAAGGGTAGCGAATGGTAACAGCGGCAGCTCATTCTCCCATTCAATCATTCACTTATTCGCTAAGCCTACATACCTACCGTAAGACCTTCGAACGAACCGCACGATATGTCAGGCGTTTCTATTTTTACGCGACAATATGTCGGTCCAAGTGCTTTGGCCCGTTATTCGCGCCATGCATTCTTATGCTACGTATCTTTGCAGCTCATAAGCTGTATAGATACGGAGTTTTGGTCTGATACCTTGCCGGCGAAAGTAGTTTTCGCTCCCCATTCAGGGGTTTTTTTGGCGCGGACGCAGGTGCAAAGTAACCGTTTTAAAGAAGCCATTTATGTTTAAGAAAGTCCTGGGTAAATTGTTTGGTTCTAAGCAGGATCGCGATGTCGCCACCTACCAGCCTGTTGTAGATGAAATTAATATTGCTTTCGAAAGGCTCTCTTCCCTTTCGAATGATGAGCTGCGGAATCGTACGCACGAACTTCGTGCACGTATTGCCGAGCACCTCTCGGCCATCGATGAGAAAATTACTGAGTTAGACGCTAACGCCCAAGCGGAAGATAACTTTCGGGAAAAGGATGCTATATATAAGGAGGTCGACCAGTTGAAGGAACAGCGCGATAAAGAGTTGGAAGTCGTCTTGAAGGAAATTCTGCCGGAAGCCTTCGCTACAGTTAAAGAAGCTGCCCGTCGCTTTAGCGAAGGGAACCTCCGGGTGACGGCCACCGACGCTGACCGCGACCTGGCCGCCAACCCCAAGAAAGACCACATCACCATTGAAGGAGATGACGCCATTTACAGCAACGTTTACACCGCCGCCGGTGGTGAGATCGAGTGGAAAATGGTGCACTACGATGTACAGCTCATTGGCGGTATCGCCCTGCACGAAGGTAAGATTGCGGAGATGCAGACGGGAGAAGGTAAAACCCTCGTGGCCACGCTGCCCGCTTATCTCAATGGCCTTAGTCGCCAGGGAGGAGTTAGCGTGATTACCGTCAACGATTACCTCGCCCGACGGGATGCAGAGTGGATCGGCCCGCTGATGGAATTCCTCCAACTCAGCATCAGCTGCATCGATTACTACAAACCGCACAGCCCCGACCGCCGCAAGGCCTACGAGTGTGATATCACTTACGGGACGAACAACGAATTCGGCTTTGACTACCTGCGCGATAACATGGTCCGTTCACAGGACGACAAGGTGCAGGGCAAGCATCACTACGCAATGATTGATGAGGTCGACTCCGTGCTGATCGATGATGCCCGGACGCCCCTCATCATTTCTGGCCCAGTTACCGGCAACGCCGACGACAAAGACTACGAGGAACTGAAGCCCAACATCGAAGCACTGGTAGATGCCCAGCGGAAGGTTGCGCACAAATACCTCACCGAAGCTAAGAAGCTCTTTACGGAAGGCTACGTTGGTGTTGAAGATGGCGAAGCAGGCCTGGCCCTGCTGCGTGCACACCGTGCCTTGCCCAAGAGCCGACCGCTGATCAAGTTCCTGTCGGAAGAAGGCGTGAAGGTATTGCTGCAGAAATCAGATAATACCTACATGGCCGAGAGTAACAAACGGATGGGCGAAGTCGACGCCGAGATCCTGTTCTCCATAGATGAGAAAAACCGCCAGGTAGATCTTACCGAAAAAGGGGTGGCTTTTCTCTCCAAGTACAACGAAGACCCACAGTTTTTCATCATGAACGACCTGGCCGATGACATGGCCGAGATAGACAAACGGACGGACATCTCAATGGAAGAGAAGGCCCTGGCCAAGAATAAGATTTCTCAGGATTTCAGCGTGAAATCCAAGCGCCTTCACGCCATCCACCAGCTGCTGAAAGCTTACACGCTGTTCGAGCGGGAAAGTGAGTACGTAGTAATGGACGGCCAGGTGAAAATTGTAGATGAGCAGACCGGCCGGATGATGGAAGGTCGTCGTTACTCCGACGGTCTCCACCAGGCACTGGAAGCCAAGGAAAATGTGAAGGTGGGAGAGATCACCCAGACCTACGCAACGGTGACCCTCCAGAACTTCTTCCGGATGTACCATAAGCTGGCCGGTATGACCGGTACGGCCGAAACGGAGGCCGGGGAATTTTGGGACATCTACAAGCTGGACGTGGTGGTCATTCCGACCAATCGCCCGGTTCAGCGTGATGATCGTAACGACCTGATTTATAAAACCGAACGGGAAAAGTACAATGCCGTAATCGAAGACGTGAAGGAGCTGGTTGCCCAAGGGCGGCCCGTACTGGTGGGTACTACTACGGTGGAAATCAGTGAAAAACTCAGCCGGGTGCTTCAGTCAAGCGGCGTCGACCATAATGTGCTCAACGCCAAGCAGCACCAGCGGGAAGCCGACATTGTTGCCGAAGCTGGCCGCCCCGGCAAGGTGACCATCGCCACCAACATGGCCGGCCGTGGTACAGACATTAAGCTCTCCAGGCAGGTCGTCGACGCCGGTGGCCTGGCCATCATTGGTACCGAACGGCACGACAGCCGGCGGGTAGATCGGCAGTTGCGCGGTCGTGCTGGCCGCCAGGGAGATCCGGGGTCCAGCCAGTTTTACGTCAGCCTCGAAGACAAACTGATGCGTTACTTCCAAAGTGAACGTATCGCTAAGTGGATGGACCGTGCCGGACACCAGGAAGGCGACGTTATCCAGGCGGGCATCGTGACTAAGTCGATTGAAAACGCCCAGAAGAAGGTCGAGGAAAACAGCTTCGGTACGCGTAAGCGCCTGCTGGAGTATGATGACGTTATGAACATCCAGCGGGAGGCGATTTACCGCAAGCGGAATAACGCCCTGAGTGGGCAGCGTCTCAACCTGGACCTCAACACGATGTTTGAAGGCTTGCTGGACGACATCGTCTTCATAAACAAGCAGAAGAACGATTACGACAGCTTCCGCTTTGATATTCAGCGCTACCTCGGGTTCGATACTTCTATCCAGGCGCCGGACTTCAACGAGAGCAAAGAAGTAAACGCACTGGCTGACCGGCTGCTGGAGGAATTTCAGGGCTTCTACCAGCGTAAGATGCTGATGCTGGTGGATCGGGTAATGCCAACCATCCGTCGGGTACAGGAAGATCAACCGGGCCGTTACAAGCGCATTATTGTACCGTTTACCGACGGTAGTACGCACCCACTAGCCATTACCGCTGATATTGAGAAGGCGCTGAAGTCGAACGGTCGAAGTATTATCTCCGATATCGAACAGACGGTTACCCTGGCTATTATCGATGACCACTGGAAAGAGCACCTTCGGTCAATGGATGAACTGAAGACGGCCACCGCAATGGCTTCCTTCGAGCAAAAAGACCCACTGGTGGTCTATAAGATGGAATCTTATAAGCTTTTTGAAGGATTGGTGCGGCTGATCAATAAAAAGACCACTGCTTACCTCGCCAAGGGCGACCTGGTACTCCAGGCTCCGGAAGACGTGCAGGAGGCCCGCGCTCCGCGCCGGGTGGAGACTTCGAAAACGACGACCAATCGCAGCCAGGAAGAGCAGGCGGCTCGTCGGGCAGCCGAAGGAGTGAGCAAAAGACAAAAAGTCGAGACTTTCCAGCGGGAAGGAAGCAAGACCAAGCGGAATGATCCCTGCCCCTGTGGTAGTGGCAAAAAATTCAAACATTGCCACGGGAAATAATCTATGAAGGTTACGGTTAGTCTCCATCAGTACCCTTTATGTTAAAACATGGGCTTAAGCCTGCGAGGTGCTGTATATTGCGGCGTGACGTGGGCTTAATCTCCCAGTTCTGTTCCCCCACGTCGTTTCTTTTATTGTACCCAGGTTTACTTTTTAATTTTTTAGATAAATTTCCTGATTACGACCTTAGGAACGCGAATTAAATAAAGTGCCATTCTTGAGCTGGCGCTTTTGTTCTCACCGTATTTGAAAAATTCTTTGCCTAGCCATAGCTACGGAAAGAATTTTTAAGTGCGGTGAGGGCAAAATAAGACGCTCAAGAATGTCACTTTATTTTGTTCGCGTTCCTTATATAATGCCTTTCTTTTGGAACACTACTGGGTGTTAAGTATTTTCTTTTGAACAAGTTGATTGATCACACTTATCTGTCTCCTGATTGTACAGGAACGATAGTTGATAGGATATGTAAAGAGGCCATTGCTAACGCATTTTATGCAGTTTGCGTTCCTCCTTTTTTTGTGGGCCGCGCAGCCAGGAATTTGATCGGAACACCGGTCAAACTAGCTACGGTGGTTGCCTTTCCGTACGGTTATGCAGAGACGGCCGTAAAGGTCCAGGAAATTCGTCGTGCGATAGACGAGGGGGCCGACGAACTAGATATCGTCATTAACCTCTCAGCGTTAAAGTCCGAAGATTGGCCTTACTTTAATACCGATCTGACCACGGTAGCCACCACCGTGCGCCTGCGTGGTAAAATCAGCAAGATCATTATCGAGATCAGCGAACTTACTGACGCTGAAAAAAAGCAGGTCGTAGACGTCTGTAACAAGATCAAGCCTAACTTTGTCAAAACCTCCACAGGAACGAAGGGAGGGGCTACCGTAGACGACGTTAGGTATTTGCGCGCTAACTTACACCCTGATATAAAAATTAAGGCCAGCGGCGGCATTCGCAACAAGCAAAGTGCCAAGGCGTTGGTAGAAGCAGGGGCGGATCGTATCGGGACCTCTTCCGGTTTGGCCATTATCGAGTAAAACCAATTTGTTATGCAGCGTTTTTTCGCCTCTTTGATGTTCCTTATTGTACTGATCGGTAGTAGTCCGCTGACGGGACAGTCAGCAGTAGCCATTAATACAGAAACAGGAATCGATGCTTTGATGGAACTATTCCAAACGCAGAATGAGGCGGAGGATAAGGTAGAAGGCTGGCGCGTACAGGTTCTGGCGACTACCGACCGAAACCGCCTGGAGACGGTGGAAAGTGCGTTTAAAGTTAATTACCCAAGCGTTCCCGTCGACTGGGTTCACACCAAGCCCTATTACAAGCTAAGGGCCGGGGCTTTTCAGACCAAGCAAGAGGCCGAACGGCTCAAGCATACCCTGGAGCGGCAGTTCGAAGGCGTGTACCTCGTTAAGGATAAGGTCAGTGAAAAGGAACTGCTTGGGATGTATTAATAAGGAGCTTGCAGAAATTTAAGGGCCAGGGGTTGTGCTCCGAGAACTTTTGAAGCTATCCCCCACCCTGTAAAAAAAAGCCGCTGGCTCCTCCAACTAGTAGGCTACTTAATGTTTAGGGACGCCGTACAAATAATTTACGCCTTTTGACCGTCTTGTTTTGCCCTCACCGCACCTAAAAATCATTTCCGTAACAAAGGCTATGCAAAGAATTTTTAAGCGCAGTGAGAACAAAAGCGTCAGGTCAAAAACCAGTAAATTATTTATACGGCGTCCCTTAGCAGGTGATAAAGCCAGGGCGAATCTGTTTGACTGTGCCTGTTTCAAGTTCCAAACCAAACGATGGCCCTTTCGGTAAAAAAAATCAAGAACGATCTGCCTACGGTCGTCCTCTATGTCTTTCTGGTAGTTGCCGGGATGCTGATGCTTTATTCGGTTGATCGCCCGCCTGAAGGCTACAACGGTGATCTATTGGCAATACTGGCTTCGCCCATGGGGAAGCAATTTATTTGGCTGCTGTTGTCGTTGGCGGCCTGGTTCGTCATCCATCACTTTATTGACCGTGATCTCTGGCTCGTCGGATCTTATCCGATCTATGGCATAACCGTCGTCCTGCTGATTTTGGTCCTGGTGCTTGGAAAGGAGATCAATAATGCCCGCTCCTGGTTCAGCTTGTTCGGGCTCACTTTTCAACCCAGCGAACTTGCAAAATTTGGTACGGCCTTAGCCATGGCGGCTTTCCTGAGCCAATGGAGTGAAAAACTCAATAACCTTGGTGCCATTGGTAGCGGCTTTCTGATTATGGGGTTGCCCGCGGTGTTCATCGTATTGCAGCCGGACCCGGGGTCTGCGCTGGTTTTTGCGTCCTTCATTTTGGTGATGTACCGGGAAGGACTCTCCCCGCTGATTGTTATTTTTGGCGGGTTCTCGACCGTCATGTTCCTACTAGGCCTGCTACAACCCATCCCCATTCTGGCTGGAGGATTACTGGGCATACTGCTGATAATTATGGCTTTGAACGTGCCGAAGCGGGTAAGGTGGTGGCTTGGTGGAACCTTTCTAGCACTCGCTGGCGCTGCTTACCTTTTTTATATCGGCACCGGCTGGCCGGTGCTGGCGGGGCTGGGGGCACTTTTCGTTGGAATGTCTATTTATCACTTATTCAAACGAAACCCCCAGGTGGTACTGCTGTCCGCTGTCGCCCTTGTTTGGGGCATCCTTATTTCATTTGCTGCCAACTTCACGTTCAATAACGTGCTGAGATTACACCAGCAAAATCGTATCCTGGCCTGGCTCAAACCGGAGGGCCTGAGTGAAAGAGGAGAGCTGTACAACATCACCCAGTCCAAGCTGGCCATTGCCGCCGGGGGCGTTTCGGGTAAAGGACTTGGCGAGGGAACGATTACAAAATACGATTACGTTCCGGAACAGGAAACCGACTTCATTTTTAGCGCGGTAGGCGAAGCGGAAGGGTTCATGGGATCTATGGCCATAATACTGGGGTTCCTTGCCTTGCTCTGGCGGATCAGTGTAATTGCGGAACGGCAAAAACGGACCTTCGTCAGGGCTTATGCCTATGGTATCGCCGGGATCATCTTTATCCACATGCTGGTCAACATCGGCATGACGATGGGGATCATGCCCGTTATCGGGATCCCGCTTCCTTTTATCTCCAAGGGAGGGTCGTCCTTACTGAGCTTTACCATCATGATCGCGGTACTCCTTAAGCTGGACCGGCACCGGGGGGATGTCTGATCATTAGGCTTTGACCTAACAAACTCGCTATCACTGAAATCAGTATCCACCTGAAGCGGCTGGGCAGCTACTTGGGTAGTGGGTAGTAAAGTAGTGCGTGAGACTACCGACTATTAAGGGGCGCGGCCGCAGGTGCAACAGTACGCTTTTAAGCGCAAAGTGGCTTAAGTTGGTGTGGGCGTGTAAGGAAGGCTAATTTTAAGTAGCTGTCCCCGATGATGCTTTAAAAGGTGTTTTAACCGCATTGATTCGTAGGGATAAGGTGAGAAAATGATCGCCTTTCAAAACCGGATAGGTGCCTCGTTCAATAATAACGGGGCGATCGGTTAAATTTAACTTATTTGCGATGGCTACTGGGAGAACGAAGTTTTCCTCCATGCGGAATGCCTGGTTACAGAAAAAGAGCTGATAGGTTTCTTGATCGACCGAAGAGGAAATAAAATGAAGTAATAATCGCCCCGTAGGTGGATCTTGGCGCAAGTAGCCAAATAGCCGATTTTTGCAGCCGTCATTGTTGATCTTGGGCATTAGGTTCATTCGGCAAATTCCAAAATTACGACAGTCAGAAAACTTGGCAGACCCCAGGGTTACTTGGGTAAGAATTCCTTCTTGGCAGTTAAGCAGGTAGTGATAATAACTCTTTGATTTTTGACACATGGGGGGGGGGGGGTTAAGGAAAACGATATGGCTTGATGGCACAAAGGTCTACGCTTTTACATCAGGGCACAAAGACGAGGAACATTTATACGTTCTGCTACAAGAATATACATTAGAGCCTAAAAATATAATAAGCTGCTGATTTTTAAACATTTAGAGTGTTTTTAAATTTCATTTTTTAGCGCTGATGACCTAAATTGTGCTATAGTGATCGTCATCGAAGGGTGAACTTTCAAGGACAGTATTTTCCTACCAGTCTTCAATCAATTATTATGGTCTTATTTTCTCTCCTGAATTTCTGTCCTTCTTAGATAAAAACGTTTCTCTCTCATACTATAAAACTAGAATTAATTGATGTACCAATTGGCCGTCCTCCTACAGAAATTGGGGCAGGGATACTTGCCGCTTGATCTTTCGCACAAAGAAGGAAGGGTTGCGCTTGCGCTGTATGGCTACATCAAGCGAAGCCCATCTGCGGCATCAGCAGAAAAGGCTGCCACGCACCTGGGCTTGTCAGTAGAATCAATGCTCTTTTTACAAGTAACAGCGTACTTGAAAATCTCGTTACTGAATGGGGTGTCTGCTATCAGTAGAATACAAAAGGGGAAGGACTGCCCAAAGCAAGCAAGTAGGTACGTGTGGAAATTAATTGCGGTGGCTAAGCGGCAA
>JBLHRW010000048.1:0-19414 GCA_047626445.1 Neolewinella sp. | reverse complement strand
GCACGATGTTAACCCACGCGACTGGTTGCAGGATGTGCTACTGCGTATCGGGAATCATAAAGTGAACCGGCTGGAGGAGCTGTTGCCGGGGCAGTGGGCTAAATCTAGGGGCTTGGACTTGTAGTTGGGTGGATGCTTATTGAGCAACCACAACTTGCCCACCCCAAATTATCGCCAGAGCTTTGGCCTGCCAAATAAAGCCGTTACTAAGCTTCATACTTCTGTCGCCATCAGGCACTTTCTCACCGAAGAACGAGGAGATATAAGTTCCATAAGCCCTACACCCGCCCAACAGTCAAAGTAACCATCTCCTCCCCCGGCAACTCCAACTCCTTCCCATCCACATCACCATCCAGCACCATCCAACACCAAACTATCAGCCAGTACTTCGGCGGAGATGTACTCGCGGTAAGCAGTAGCAGCGGCTTCTACGGCAGCAGAGCCCTGTAGCCGGGCGGATGCGGTCCGTTACTTCAAAGCCGAGGTCTTTACGGATGTTTTGGATGCGGTTCACCAGTGGAGCACCTCGGCAACGGTTACCCTGGTTCCAATAACGCAAGGCTTGCCTAAGCGAACTTCAGGATTGATGCTAATGCCCGGGAAGGATCGGTCCATAATAATTGATTTACCAGATTTCAGGTAAATATGACGAACTACGTGAAGTATTAGTTTCGGAGGCGCAACCACCCACACAACAGTCAGCGATTGAAGCCGTGACTACCGGCATGAATGCCGGGGAACCAGCCTACACCCGCCCAACCGCAAGCGTAACCGTCTCCTCCCCCGGCAACTCCAACTCCTCCCCATCCACATCACCATCCAGCACCAGGCTGTCGGCCAGTACTTCGGCGGAGATGTAGTCGCGGTAAGCCGTAGCTGCTTCTTCTACGGCAGCAGAGCCTTGTAGCCGAACGCGGATGCGGTCCGTCACTTCGAAGCCAAGGTCCTTACGCATGTTCTGGATGCGGTTCACCAGTTCGCGGGCGAGGCCTTCTTTGGCCAATGCCGGCGTAACCGTAATATCAAGCGCTACGGTGATTTCGCCATCAGAAGCGACCGTCCAACCGGGGATGTCCTCGGTAGCGATGATGACGTCTTCCAGCATGATGTAGTCGATCTGCTCCGGGCCTGTCTGAATGGCAAACTGGCCGTGCTCCTCCAACGCAGCGATGGCCTCTGGGCTCATCTCTCCAATCTTAGTAGCCACGTCTTTCATCCGCTTACCAACCTTTTTACCGAGTACGCGGAAGTTTGGCTTGATGCTCTTCTTCAAGAAGTCCCCATCAGTGAGGAATTCAACTTCCTTGATGTTTATCTCACTTTTGAGGATGTCAGTTATGGCAACAACGTGCTGCTGGAAGGTTTCGTCGGTCGCAGGGACCAGGATTTTCTGCAGCGGCTGGCGCACGCGAAGGTTATCCGCCTTGCGCAGGCTGAGTGCCAGGGAACTGATCCGTTGGGCGTAGTCCATCCGGGTTTCCAGGTCTTTGTCGATGAGTGACTCATCCACCTGGGGCAGGAGACTCAGGTGGACGGAATTTGCGCCACCAACTTCTTCTGCACCTGCGGCCGCGCCCAATAAGTCACGGTAAAGCAACTCAGCATAAAAGGGGGCTACCGGAGACATCAGCTGGGCCACCCGTACGAGACAGGTGTGCAAGGTCTGGTAAGCAGCACGCTTATCGGCGGACATTTCCCCTTTCCAGAAGCGGCGGCGACATTGCCGAACGTACCAGTTGGAGAGTTCTGCATTAACGAAATGCTCGATGGCGCGGCAGGCCGGTGTCGCATCGTAGGTAGCATAAAACGCCGAAACTTCTTTCGTCAGGGAGTTCAGGCGGCTGATGATCCACTGATCAATCTCCGCCAGGTCTTTTTTCGCTACCGGCTTATCGGTCATCGGGTCATAAGCGTCGACGTTGGCGTAGAGGGCGAAAAAGCCGTAGGTGTTATAAAGCGTACCGAAGAAAGTCCGGCGGATCTCCTGGATGCCTTCCTCATTGAATTTGAGGTTATCCCAGGGGTTGGCGTTACTGATCATGTACCAGCGGGTGGCGTCAGCACCATAAGCATCGATGGTCTTGAACGGGTCCACGGCATTGCCGAGGCGTTTCGACATTTTTTTGCCCTTCTTGTCCAGGACGAGGCCATTGGAAACTACATTCTTGTAGGCGACGGAGTCGAACACCATCGTACCGATAGCATGGAGGGTATAGAACCAACCACGGGTTTGGTCTACGCCTTCGGCGATAAAGTCCGCCGGAAAAACCCGATCAAATTTATCCTTGTTTTCGAAGGGGTAATGCCACTGCGCGTAGGGCATAGCTCCACTGTCAAACCAAACGTCAATAAGGTCAAGCTCGCGGACGAGCTTTTTGCCATTTTGCCACAGCACCACGTCGTCGATGTACGGCCGGTGCAGGTCTTGCGGTACTTCCTGGCTAAGGCCCAATTCTTTGTTGGCCAAATCGATGCCAGCTTCCAGTTCGGCGATGGAGCCGATGCAAATTTCTTCGGCACCATCCTCACTTCTCCAGATCGGAAGCGGGATGCCCCAGTAACGGGAGCGGCTAAGGTTCCAGTCCTGGAGGTTCTCCAGCCACTTACCGAAGCGGCCGGTGCCAGTGCTTTCCGGCTGCCAGTTGATCGTATCATTAAGTTCCGCCATCCGTTCTTTGACGGCACTGGACTTGATGAACCAGCTGTCGAGCGGGTAGTAGAGTACGGGCTTGTCCGTCCGCCAACAGTGTGGGTAGCTGTGGTTGTATTTTGCAACGTTAAAGGCCAGGCCTACCGTTTTGAGGTGGATGGCGATATCGACATTCACATCCTTGTATTCCGGGTCATTTTTATAATCCTTCACGTAGCGGCCGGCGAATTTGCCCGCGTCGTCGGTGAATTTGCCCTGCTTGTCCACGAGGGTGAGCGAGCCGATACCGTTGGCTTTGCCCACCGCCATATCGTCCTGGCCGAAGCTTGGGGCGGTGTGGACGATACCAGTACCTGCGTCGGTGGTTACGAAGTTACCGACGATGATGCGGAAGGCATCGCCGTCTGTGGGCGTCGGGCCTTCCAGCAGTTGCTCGTAGTGAACGCCCGCCAGCTTACTACCGGGGAAGGGAGCGGAGATGGCTTCGATGGTCGGCTGGTTGTGCCCGTCGAACCATTTTGAGACCAGTGCTTTGGCGATAACTACGTCGTTGGCATCGCCGGTATACTGGTTCTTCGTCCGAACCTTTACGTATTCTATTTTGGGGCCGACCGTGAGCGCTGTATTGCTTGGTAGCGTCCATGGTGTCGTCGTCCAGGCGATGATGTGCACCGCACTGCTGTCTTCAGCCCCCATCACTGTCAATGTGGCTACGTCCTCCTCTTCACTATCTCCCACCGGAGGCACTACCGGCAGGCTCCAAAGCCACGCCGAATCTGCCGCTTGCTGTGCTTTAAACATAGCGACCACGGTCGTATCACTCACGTCCTGGTAGGCGCCGGGCATATTGAGTTCGTGCGAACTCAGGCCGGTGCCCGCTGCCGGAGAATAGGGTTGAATGGTATAACCTTTATACATCAGGCCCTTGTCGTAGATCTGCTTGAGCAGCCACCAAACGGATTCCATGTACTCTTTCTCATAGGTCACGTACGGGTTTTCGAGGTCTACCCAATAACCCATTTTCACCGTGATCTCATCCCAGATGCCCTTATAACGCATGACCGTTTCCCGGCAGGCTTTATTATAGTCATCAACGGAAATTTTCGTCCCGATATCCTCTTTCGTGATGCCCAGTTCAGACTCCACCTTCAATTCTATCGGTAGGCCGTGGGTATCCCAACCGCCTTTACGCTCCACCCGCTTACCGGTCAGCGTCTGGTAGCGACAAAAAATGTCCTTGATGGTACGGGCCATTACGTGGTGGATCCCCGGCATGCCGTTGGCAGAAGGCGGCCCCTCGTAGAAAACAAAGGAGTTCTCAACGTCCCGTTCCTCGATGCTGCGAGCAAAAACATCTTCGCGCTCCCAGAATTCAAGAATTTGCTTATCTATTTCGGGAAGGTTAAGGTTCTTATACTCCTTGTACATAAAAAGTGAGTTGGAGAATCAATGAATGATTGAACAGCTGCCGCCATAACTTACTCGCGGCGCTTCGCTTACTCATTATGGCGAGCAAGCGAAGCGCCGCGAACGGTAACAGCGGCAGCCATTCAATCATTCACTTATTCAATCATTCAATAAAAAAGCTCCGGCGGAACTGGGTCCGTCGGAGCTTTCATGCTGTTAGTGAACAGCTGCATTCCTACGGACGCGAAGCGTTCGTTATAATTATGCCATCAATAATTCGCATGGTAGTCATACAACAAAGGTAACACGTAGAGAGCAAATGAGCTGTGGTGCTAAAAAGTGGCGGAGTAAGCTTACCGAACAAGTGAAGCATAATTTCACCCGAAATAAAAATAAATTCCCAAATCGCTTGTATACAAAAGAATTTATTATACCTTGAGCCTACAATCAGGCGGTACAAAGTATTGTTCTCGTCTGATTATTTTAGTTTTCATTTGGTTTTTTGGGGTTATTGAGAGGCAACGGTGTTGCCTCTTTTTTTGTGGGTCAAGCGTAGGGCGGCAAAGAGATCGGAGGCTAAATAGTAAACATTGCGAACGCAGATGCGGGAAAAGGTTGAGCGGCAGTAGTACTGCATTGCGTGCTACCTTGCAGTAATAAACACCTGGCAATCTATGGCTCAAATTATCCAGTTCTCAGGTTGTCCGGACACCTCGAAAACGCAGAAAACCTGACAACTGGACAACCTGATATTTCACCCAGCCACCGGCTGGCTTTAGCCCTACCCCACCACAATCTCCCCCCCATACCCGATCTTGACATTCACCGAATTGGCGATAAAGCATTTAGCCCCGGCCTCCTGATGCAACTCCTTGGCTCGCAACAATTTACCCGCCTGAGCGATGACGATGCGGGGGGTTAACGTAACGGAAGAGAACCTACCGGCGCCATCAATATCCTCCGCCATGTTGCCTTCCGCCTGATCTACGTATTCGAGGACGGTAATACCGTTGACGGAGGCTAGGTGCAGGTACCACAGCATATGGCAGGCCGAAATAGAAGAGACGAACAACTCCTCCGGGTTGTACCGCTTACTGTCGCCCCGGAAAGCGGGGTCAGAGGAACCTGAGATGGCATCTGATTTACCGGCAGCGGAGATGGTGTGATCACGCGTATAGGCGCGGTAATCGAGGGTACCGGAGCCGCGGTTACCGGTCCATTCTGTTTTTACCTGATATTGATGCTCTTTCATGATTGTGCTATTTAGGTCAGGCTAAATTACATCAATTGAGCGGATACCTGTGAGCCAAATTCCGTTACCAGACGGGCAATGCCCTCTGCGTTCACCTCTTCCAGTTCGGGCAATTCTACCAAAGGGGCTACGCCGGTCAACTCCCTGACGATGCGGACGGTCTCCGGGCTATCGCCTCCGGAATAGATCAGGCCGGCGATCGGGATTCCCCGCTGGCGGAGACAGGCGATGCTCAACAGGGTGTGGTTGATGCTTCCGAGGTAGTGCCTGGAGACGAGGATAACGGGCAAGTCCAAATGAGCCATTAGGTCGAGAACGGTTTCACGATCATTGATGGGCACTAAGAGGCCACCAGCACCTTCGACGATGAGCGGCCGGCCAGCTGTTTGGGGCAGGGAGAAATTGGATAGTTCAATGGCGACCCCGTCGAGCCTGGCAGCGTAGTGTGGGCTAGCGGGGGTGTTCAGCGCATGGCAAACGGGATGGAAGCGGTCAGGAGAAGCATTGGACCAGGCCCGGACGCGATCAGTATCGCCGAAGTCGAGGTCTCCGGCCTGGATGGGCTTCCAGTAGTCGGCATTCAGGGCTTTTTGCAGAAAGGCACTGGCGACGGTTTTTCCGGCGTCGGTATGGATGCCGGTGACGAAGTATTTCATTGCCTGATAACGCTATATCTTCCGTTAACGTTCTCTGCGCTTCAACCATTTCTTTGCCCCCGCGTTCCCGCCAAATAATGCTTCCTACTAATCACCTCCGCCTTAGCGATACGCTCCGCCTTGCTCCCATCCGCCCCGAAGACCACCCGGCCCACCTGGCGCTAATGCAACGCATTTACCCGCCTGCCTTCGCCTACCTCTGGCCGGATGAAGGTGCCTGGTACGTCGACTACGTCCACTGTAAGCAATCTTTACTCCGTGACCTCGACACCCCTGACGCACCCTACTACCACGTTTATCACCACGAACAACTCGTCGGTATATTTCGGCTAAAGCTCCACGCCCCTTGCCCTGACGCTTCCGAATCGCCGGCACTCAAACTCGACCGCCTTTACCTGGCCGACGAAGTCCGTGGCCAGGGAATCGGCCAAGCCCTCATGGCCTACGCCTTCGAGGAAACCCGCCGCCTGGGCAAGGATATCCTTTGGCTGGACCGCATGAACTCCAATGAAGCGACCATTCGTTTTTATCACAAACTCGGCTTTACGGAGTGTGGGCAGTTCCGACTCCCCTTTGTGCAGATGTACTCGAAATACCGGGAGATGCGGCGGATTCTCCTGAAGGTTTAAGAACAAAATCGTCAGACCAACTTTAATCAGGCGACGCCGGGCTAAAAGAATTGGTCGGACGACCTACCAAAAGCGTTCTGGGTCCGCTGACGAGCACGAAGTACTGCGAAGCCCATCGTTGCCTGACACCGTCGGCAAAAAAATCGGCCTACGACTTCCCTAGCGGCCATCTGGTATAGACACTCCATTTCCTTATCAATGATTCACGTATCTTGCCGATGAAAGAACCTAACTAACTAACTCTTGAGCATCTGGGATACCCTTTTTGGCCGCGCGCCTGGCTACGACCCTACCGACGGGCCCGACTTCAGTTTTGGACGCTACACCGATGCGTTCAAGACACCGGATAATTATGCGGCGTGGGATAAATCCCTGCAAGCCTTCGAAAAAGGCAACTACCTGCAAAGCTGCGAAGCTTTCATGGCGTATCTCTATGATCCGAAGGAAGACAATGTACAATGGAAGACCGAAGAAGGCAAACTCTACTTCGAATTCTACCAGGGCAGTAAGCGAGTCACCGGTTTTGCCGACGTGGAACAACTGCGGGCTACTGCCCGCATCGCCCGCCTCGACGCCAACAACGCCGACTTGCTGCATCGACTCACCACGATGAACTACGAGATGAAGTACAGCCGCTTCGCCATTGACGAAGAAGACTGCCTTACCATCATCTTCGACTCTCCCATCAACGATGCCAGCCCACACAAACTCTACCAGGCCCTGAAAGAAATGGCCTTACGGGCCGACAAGCAGGACGACCTGCTGCTCGATGAGTTTAATGAGTTCCTCAGCCCCGTGGAGATCACCCACCTGCGGGAACTCTCCGACGAGGAGAAACAGCTCAAGCTGGATTTTCTGCGTAACCACATTCAGCAGGTCATCGACTACCTTGCCGGGGGCACCCTGAACCCCGAAGAGCAGCCTGGAGCGGTGGCCTACCTACTGCTGGACCTCGTTTATCGGCTAGACTACCTGCTCATCCCCGAGGGCTATTCCATGGAGGCTCTGGAGCGGATGCACCGGATGTACTTCGCCCGCGAAGACGATCAGCCGGTGACCTACAAAAATGTCCGACTCCTGGGAGAACTGCAACACCTGCTCCGCCGTGCGCCGGATTCTTTCTCCGAAGAACTGTATGCAGGAAGGTCCACCTTCGGCATTACCCTACCGGCCAATCACGACCGGTTGGCCAACCTGATCAACAACGAGCTGCCCAACATGGACTGGTACCAGGACAACGGCTTCCCCGAAGTTGCCCAGGCGGTACCCGGCTATATTGCCGGCTATGCTTTGTTTAACTACGCCGTTCCACCACCTGACCGAGACCTATTGGAGCTTTATTACCGCGTTTGCGAAGACAAATACTTCCAGTCCCTGGGTTACAAACAGCAGTTTCTTGACCGGGATGGCCGGCCGGCACGGCGGGCCATTCGTGCCGCCATCACTGACCTTACCGACCGGCACCGCGACGCATTCCCACGGTTGCGGCCCACCGTCAGCCAGTTGAACTTCGATAACCTGATGGATTTCGGACGGTCGTTTTTAAGGATGATACGAGAGCTGGACCTTAGTAAGCCGTAAGTGTTAGTCTGGTAGTTTGGTCGTCTTTTGGTCTGGTAGGCTACCACACGTGACAGGACGAGGGGGTTAGTGATTTGCGCACTAATAATGTTCAGGGCGGGGCCGCAGGTGCCGGGAAAAGAATTAAAGAGCAGGGGGAGCGCGCCAATATTCGTTACTCACGGTATTGCCCCTGGAAACGCCGACACGTCGTAAACTAAGCTTCAGTCTTCCACTTTTCGGAACAAGCCCGTCTTTGTCTTATTGGGGAGGCGGTCCGATCTGTCAAACGCTCCAATCATGTAGCCCACCATATTCCCATCTATATCGTCGTACCTGCAAACCGCGACCGTAGTAAGCTCCGGCGCAAAGGTTATTGTTTCCGTTCCGTCGTTCCAGCAATAGGTGTTTGGTGGATCTACGACCCGAACGATGTGTTTTCCGTACCGCTCGATGAAGGCAGCGGATTGCTCCGCCGTAAGAATATTGATGGACGGAAGTTTATCATTTGGCCCGGGGACGGGGACTAAGACTATACTTTCCGGTTCACTGGCCTGTGAGAATGCCATACCGGTAAGGGTAAGCATCAAGAGAAAAAGTAAGGTTAAACGCATGGGTAGGTTCTTTACAGGGTAGATGCAGTAACAACCTAAATTGCACATGATCTATCCCAAAAACTTTATGCCATTACCCCTTAAAACCCGGGACCAAATCGCCCCACTTTTCCCCGGTAAGCTGCGTAGTCGGGATAATGCGCCGCAAGTCGCTGCTCTTCGTAGTCGGATTTGAAATAGAACAGCACCAACAAGGCCAGCCCTATCAACATCCGATAGCCGGAACCGGTGTACAGCGCGTAGCCAAACGCCGCGAGTAGTAGAGCGGTATAGATTGGGTGACGTGCGACGGCGAAGAGCCCGGTCGTGATCAATTCCCCGGCGGCGACCGGCGTGGGAAACGGAGAGAAGGTCTTCCAAAGGTGGAGCAAGGCGGCGCTGCCGGCCAGGACCGCAGCGACGGTAAGTAACAGCCCCAGGTTGCCCAACGTATCCGATCGGCGGAAGGTCAGCCAGGTGGGTTCCCAGGCGTAAGCCAGGAACAGCAGGAACTGGACAATGACGAAGAAATAGTCTTTTGATTTTAGTGCGGCCACGGAGGATATTTTACAGCGAAAGTAAAGGGAGGCACAGAAGAGGCACAGACTTACTGTCATTGGCGTGCAAAGAGGCATTGAGTGTGCAAGAAACTAGCGTATTAATGTCCGGCTTAAGGTCGATTTTTAAATTTAAAATCAATCCGCCCAGGTAGGGCCGCCGGCCGTTCCTCCTCGACCTTAAAGTTTGTCCACCTCTACCATACCGGCAGTAATGAATTCTTCCAGAGAGAGGGCACTGTTATCAAGCACGATGGCGTCGTCGGCCTGTCGGAGGGGGCTGTCTGCGCGGTTGCTATCGATGTGATCGCGTTGGAGCAGGTTAGCGGCGACTTCCTCGCGGTTAGTGGCGACGCCCTTGGCGGTCATTTCGGCCAGGCGGCGGTCGGTGCGTATGTTGATGCTGGCGGTGACGAAAAGCTTCAGGTCGGCATTGGGGAAGACGACGGTGCCAATGTCTCGGCCATCCATCACGATGCCACCGGATTGGCCCATTTCCCGTTGCTGGGGAACCACCCAGCGGCGAACGGCGGAGACCGTCGCTACCGGAGATACGAATCCGGTTACTGCCGGCTCCCTGATCTCCGCTTCAACGTCTTCGCCGTTGAGCAAGGCATGGTTGGAGCCCGGGACGAAGTCGACCCGTAAACCCTCCAATGCACCTGCGACCGCGCCCACGTTATCAATGTCCACGTTCTCCCGCAAAAAATACAAGGTCACCATCCGGTACATAGCGCCCGTATCGATGAACCGGTAACCAAGTTGCCGGGCCATTGCCTTGGCCAGGGTTGATTTGCCACAGGCACTGTACCCATCGATGGCGATTATGTAAGACATATTGGAGCTATTGGTCTATTGGTCTTTTAAATTTTCCTAACACAACGAAGCCGATGATTTGCATCACCGGCTTCGTGGAGGAGGCTATCAGCCCTTAGTATTCATCCTCATTAAATAGGAAATCATCTTTCCGGGGGTAATCCGGCCAGACATCATCGATAATCTCGTAGGTTTCACCTTCGTCTTCCATTGCCTGAAGGTTTTCGATTACTTCCAGAGGGGAACCGGAGCGGACCGCAAAATCGATCAGTTCGTCCCGCGTGGCGGGCCAGGGTGCGTCCTCAAGGTGGGAAGCGAGTTCTAGAGTCCAATACATACTAACGCGTGGTTTTTTATTGCTATTTTAAGAAAGCCGTGAGGGGGTAATTTGTTTCCCCGCCAATGTGCCACAAAAGTAACAATTGAACACAAACCAACGAAAAGAAGTCACGATTCAAGTTTAAAAACTTGAAGATCAGCTACTTGTAAGTACCAATGATTTGAAATTTTTTATTTTCATAACCGGGAGGAATCTGACCAATCCGGCTAGAATTTTTCGGGCCGGTCGGATCGCAGAATACGTAACGTTGCCCGTCGTAAGTAAAACCATCCCCTTTTACCGCATTAGTTCCTACTGCGATCGTGAGGTGATCATCATAGGCAACTACTGCCATGGGCATATTTAACAGGTCACGAACGAGGGCAAAAAACAGGGCGGAACGGTCTTCGCAGTCGGAGAAGCTGTAGCCGAAAAGTTCTTCCGGCACCATGGGTTTGGAGTGGCCGAAGTACTCATTGTCCTCTTTATAATCGAAAGCAGACCGGGTAAAGCTCACGAGTAATTCGATGCGCTGTTGTTCATCCAGTGGTTCCAGGTAGCGGCGCAGCTGAGGTAGCAGGCTCTTGCGCAGCGTTGGTGAAAGTGGGGTCTCGAGGTAACAGTACTCGTGGATGAAGGGATAATCGGCCATAATGTCGACCACCGTCCGATCAAAGGTAATGTCCATATTTTGCTGAACCCCGTGGTAGTTAAAGCGCATGCGCTTCGTCTCGGGCTGAACGCCAAGGGCAGGCCATTTACGCAGCTGAAACCCGAAGGACCTGCCGTGTGGGTTCGGTCGTTCATCGTGAATGAAGAGCCTTTGCCTACCGTTGCACGCTCCATCAAGACAACTCATGTTGGCGTAAGGCCGTCCATCAGCTTCAATAATGGGGACTTCAAAAAGATCTTCGGTGGTATAGACGTTGACGAAAACCTGGTTGCCCCGGAAGGTAAGCCGGGCATCGAACCCTGCATCGACCAACAAGCCGAACAGGGTAATTTCTCTGGCGTTCCGGTCACGATCTCCGTAGACGACCTGCAGGCTGGTACGGGCCAGCTTATAAAACAGGAAATCATTCAGTTCATACCGTTGTTTTGCTTCCAACAGGCTGTTGAGCAGTACGCGGCGCGGTTTTTGCACCAGCTGCCGGTAAGCATTACGAATACTAGCATTGGTCAACGGCCCGGGATCGGGTATGACCATTGCCGGATCGTAAACGACGGCTATAGGCTGCGCGTAAAACGGCAGCTCAAATCTATGGTAGTTAGCGGGATCACCCAGGCGGGGAGCACTGGAACCCGCCAACAACAGCAAAAACGTAGCTGCAAGGGCGAGGGAAGCAAAAAATATTTTCATTCGTCAACTGAGGTGTGAAAGTTCTGGAGGGAAGCGGCGGGGTTGACGTTCCGGAAAAGTGTATGATCAATATACGTTGAGGAACTAAGAAAAGTGTACTAATCAACCTTCCGACAAGAGTTTAACTTTTGTACTGGCGATAAACGACAAAATATTATTAGGGATGGGGATTAAATAAAACGTGTTTCTTGACCTGACGCTTTTGTTCTCGCCGTTCTTGAAAAATTCTTTGCACAGCCGTAGCTACGGAAATAATTTTTAAGAGCGGTGAGGGCAAAATAAGGCGGTCAAAAGCCGTAAGTTATTTATACGGCGTCCCTAAGCATAAACTCAATGCTACAACGAATCAACCTACCCTTCCAAGGCTTCAGTCGCTTCCTCCCATTTCTCCATTATCCCTTCCAACTCCGCCTGCTTAGCCTTCAGCTCAGCCGTCGTTTTGTCCACTCTGGTAGAATCGTTGTAAAAGTCAGGAACGGACATCTGCAAGTGGATTTTCTCAATGTCTTTCTCCAGCCGTTCAATCTTACGCTCGGAGTTTCCGACATCTTTCTCCAGCCGACGCTTTTCTTCGTGGCTTAGGTTAGAGATCTTTTTGGGCACGGGCTGGGGGCTGTCGTTAGACTTTGCTACGGGGACGTCGTCGGCTTTGGATTTTTCCAATTCCACCGCCCGCATATTGTCAATCTTGCGTTTTTCCAGGTAGAAGTTGATGTCGCCGTGGTGCTCGTGGAGTTTGTGGTCGCGGAACTCGATGGTACGCTCAGTCAGTCCGCCCAGGAACTCCCGGTCGTGGCTTACTACGATGAGGGTGCCGTCGTAGTTGAGGACAGCCTGCTTCAGCATGTCCTTGCTGGCCATGTCGAGGTGGTTCGTAGGTTCGTCAAGTACGAGTAGGGAGAACGGGCGCAGCAGCATGCAGGCCAGGGCCAGTCGGGCGCGTTCGCCACCGGAGAGGACGGAGACCTTCTTGTCCACGTCTTCCCCACTGAACAGGAAGGCGCCGAGCATGGCGCGCAGCTTCGTCCGCATCTCGGGTGGGCTGGCCTCTTCCATTGTTTGCAACAGGGTCATTTTGCCGTTGAGTTCCTCTGCTTGGTTCTGGGCGTAGTAGCCGACGGTGACGTTGTGGCCGAGCTCGATTTCGCCGGCGGTGGCGGGGATTTCATCGATCAGGATCTTAGCTAGCGTCGTTTTGCCCTGGCCGTTCTGGCCAACGAAGGAGACGCGGTCGCCCTTATCGATCTTCAGGTCTACGCCACGTAATACGTTGAGGTTACCGTAGGTTTTGGTGATATTGCTGGCGGTGAGCGTGATGGCACCGGAACGCGGGGCTTTCGGGAAGCGGAGGTTCATCACTGCACTGTTGGTCACATCCAGCTCAATGCGTTCGACCTTATCGAGTTGCTTCTGCATACTCTGGGCCATTTTGGTCTTGGTGGCCTTGGCCATAAAGCGGTTAATCGTCCGCTCCTTTTCGGCAATGACCTTCTGCTGGTTTTCGTAGGCAGCTTCGGCCTTTTCGCGGCGCTCGGCCTGCAGCACAACGTACTTGGAGTAGTTGGCTTTGTAGTCGTAGATCTTACCGAGTTCGACCTCCAGGGTACGATTCGTTACGTTGTCCAGGAACTGCTTATCGTGACTGATCGTGATCACCGCACCGGCGTATGATGACAGCCAGTTTTCAAGCCAAATGATGGATTCGATGTCCAGGTGGTTCGTAGGCTCATCGAGCAGGAGGTAATCCGGGCGCATGAGCAGCATCTTGGCCAATTCGATGCGCATCTGCCAGCCACCGGAGAACTCCGTCGTCTGGCGGTTGAAGTCACCCTGCTTGAAGCCAAGACCTTTCAGGAATTTCTCTGCTTCGGCTTCCATGGTGATGCCACCAACGAGCGCGAAGCGCTCGGTCACCGAGGTAAACTCTTCGAGCATATCAGCGTAGGAGTCGGACGCGTAGTCGGTCCGCGTTTCCATTTCCTTGTTCAGTTCTTCCAGGCGGTTTTCCATGGCCAGGATGTGGGCAAACGCGGTCAGCGTTTCCTCCATCACCGTGCGGCCGGTGGGCAAGTCCATTTCCTGGTGCAGAAACCCTAGGGTACTGCCGGCGGGGCGTACCACGATGCCTTCGTCACAGCCCTGGTCTCCAGCAATCATTTTAAGCAGCGTAGACTTACCTGCGCCGTTTCGACCTACCAGGCCGACCTTATCCCTCGACATAATGACGAAGGAAATGTGGTTGAACAGCACACGGTCGCCGTACTGCTGATAAATACCGGTCGCGCTTAGCATAGTCTTATTGGTCTTTTGGTACTATTGGCTTTTGGGATAAAAGCCCTAGGAATCATCGTTTTGGGGCCGCAAAGGTAGCTAAATAGTCTTGTAGTCCAGCAGTTTAATAGTCTTGTAGTACTTTGTCCGATACTCGCTCGCGCTCGTCAGGCTTCGCCTTGTTTTCTATGTTTGTTCTCATTAACTATGGGACTCAGGCACGGAGGTAGGTGTAGAAGGGAAGGCAATATCGAGTTATCCGGTTGTCGGGGTGATGACTCCACGAGCAGAGCGAACTGCCCCCTGCGGTAGCACTACTAGACTACTTGACTACCTGACTGTTTGACTATCTTCCCGCCATGTCAGAAAACGCCCTCCTCCTATTTATTAAAAACCCAATTCCGGGTAAGACCAAGACTCGTCTTGCGGCCGACGTAGGCGACGAGAAAGCCCTGCGGATGTACCACATTCTTTGCAACTGGACGCGGGAACAGGCACTGGGGCTGACCGGTGCCGACCGGCACCTCTATTATTCGGACGAGATTATGGAGCCGGATGCGTGGCCGGCCGAGGATTTCCACAAGCAGCTCCAGCACCCTGGAGGCCTGGGGGAGCGGATGTCCGAAGGTTTTCGGGCGGCTTTTGCTGCTGGATACCAGCGGGTGATCATCATTGGTAGCGATTGCCCAGGCATCGATAGCGACTACCTCCAGGCGGCTTTGGTCGCCCTGGAAAACGACGACGTAGTCATCGGCCCAGCACTCGATGGTGGCTACACCTTGTTAGGGATGCGTTCCTTTATTCCTTCCCTATTTACCGACGTAGCCTGGAGCACCGCAGAAGTACTCCCCACTACCCTTGCCAGGGCAGCAGCAGCCGATAAAACCGTGCACAAATTGAAACCCCTCTCTGACGTAGATTACCTGGAAGACTGGCTGGGATATGGTTGGGCGATGCCGGAATAAGATTGCAGGTTGCTTCTTAAACCGTTCTATTGCACCTGCGGCCGCGCCCTGATTAGTCAAGCGGTCAGACAGTCAGATGGGGCTACCGCATTTGGGTGCTAGCTGCACTCGTAAGCGCTACAGTCTGTAACCAAGCCGTACGAGCGAAGCGAGCTGAGCCATGACTACTTGACTCTCTAACTGCCCGTAGTAACCGGCAGCCCCAGCCCTTGCAAAGCCCTGCGGCTAGCAATTTGCTCAGCACTTTTCTTATTAAAATCTTCCCCTACGGCCAGGCGGGAACCGTTTACCAGCACTGCTACACGGAATCGATCCCGCTTATCCTGCTTAAAGCGGCGGAGGATTTCGTAGTCCACCTTCTGCCCATTTTTCTGACAATGTTCCAACAGCTGGCTTTTGTAGTTGTCGTCGTAGGTTTCCAGCCCTTCTACATCGACGTAGTTGCGCAGCATTCTCCGAAGCACAAAGCGGGTGGTTAGTCTATATCCCTGCTCAACGTACACTGCTCCCACCAATGCTTCTACGGCATTGCCGAGCATGGATTTGGCAATTCTGGTATTATTGAACGTTGAGAGAATCTCATCAAGGCCCATGTTGTACCCAATCTCATTGAGGCTTTTACGCTTCACGATTTTGGATCGCATCTTCGTCAGGAAGCCTTCGTCTTCCGAGGGATATTTTTTATAGAGATACTCGGCGACAATGGTGCCTAAAACGGCATCACCGAGGTATTCCAGGCGTTCGTTACTCTGCCCTCCGTAGGGGGAGATTTTGCCATCGTTGCTACTTTTGTGGTGAAAAGCGAGCTTAAATAGTTTGAGATAAGCGGGCGTAAAGCCTAGCAGGCGCCGTAACCGGCGGACAAAATCCTTTTCCGGAGACAAGTAATAATTATAGAATCGTCTGATCGCTTTGATCACGGTTACCTATGGATTAAAACGCTTAAAAATGGTAGCGGAATTATGACCACCAAAGCCAAAAGTATTACTCAGCGCGACATCAACCGTCTTTTCTACCGATTTATTAAACGTAAGGTTCAATTTCGGATCAATATTCGGGTCGTCGGTGAAGTGATTGATGGTCGGCGGCACAAAATTATGCTGGATAGCAAGGACGCAGGCCACTGATTCAATTGCGGCAGCGGCACCAAGTAGGTGACCAGTCATTGATTTAGTGGAACTAATATTTAGATCGTATACATCTTCCCCAAAGGCAAGCTGAATGGCTTTTAGCTCTGCGGTATCTCCCAATGGCGTAGACGTGCCGTGGGTGTTGATGTAGTCAACGTCAGCAGGGCTCAGGTTGGCATATTTCAGTGCATTGATCATGGCCATCTTTGCGCCGGCTCCCTCGGGGTGTGGTGCAGAGATGTGGTAGGCATCGGAGCTGGCGGCATAGCCGGCAACTTCGGCCAGGATAGTAGCGCCACGAGCCTGAGCGTGCTCCAGGCTTTCAAGTACGAAGGCTCCGCCACCTTCACCGAGCACGAAACCGTCGCGGTCCGCATCGTATGGCCGGCTAGCCGTGGTCATGTCATCATTACGTGTACTGAGGGCTTTCATGGAGTTGAAGCCACCGATACCCACTTTAGTAACAACGGCTTCGGAGCCGCCGGTCACCATCATGTCTGCACGACCGAGACGGATATCATCTGCGGCGGCGGCCAGGGCGTGACCACCTGATGCACAGGCGGAAACGGTGGCATAACTTGGTCCACGCAGATTAAACTCCATACTGATGTAGCCAGCCCCCATGTTGGCGATCATCCTGGGAATCATGAAGGGGTTGTAACGGGGAATACCGTTGCCGGCGTCAAAAATTTCGATTTGTTCTTCGAGAGAACGCAGTCCACCGATACCACTGGCCCAAATACAACCGGCACGATCTGGGTCAACGGAGACCTTTGGTTTACCGTCTTCGTCTTTGGTCAACAGCCCAGACATTTCCAACGCTTCGTAAGCGGTGTAAAGGGCCATGACGGTGTAACGGTCTTGCCGGCGAATGGCTCGGGGATTGAGCTTGGTCGCCGGATCCCAATCTTTCACCTCGCAGGCAAATTGTGTTTTGAATAATTCCGGATCGAATTGGGTGATGCGGGCGGCGCCACTGCGGCCGGCCTTTAGTCCTTCAAGGTACTCGGGAACGCTATTCCCGATGGCGGTCAGGGCTCCTATTCCGGTAACGACAACACGATGCATGGGCTTGCTTTTTGATTGTGCGGCAACTAACGCCGGAAGATATGCCCAAGGCGATGAACTATTGAGTCATGCCAAGGATACATACAAAAACCGCCGCCCGTGGCTCACAAAGCGAGCGCGTCGGGCGGCGGATAGGAAAGGGAACGGGAACAATTATTTCTCCACGCTGCTTTCAAGGTAGGTAACAGCATGGCCGACAGTCTGGATATTCTCCGCCTGCTCGTCTGGGATACTGATATCGAATTCCTTTTCGAATTCCATAATCAATTCGACAGTGTCGAGACTGTCTGCTCCCAGGTCGTTTTGGAAGCTGGCCTCTTTCGTGACCTCTGCCTCGTCCACGCCGAGCTTGTCGACAATGATTTGTTTTACTTTTTCCTCAATGCTAGCCATAACTTATTGGCGTTTAATGAATAATTGCGGCGCAAAAAAGGCCCGTATGGCCAACTTTAGCAAATCTGGATCACAGCTGCAATCCAAAACCGCGATGCAAACTTACAACAAGATTAATAAGTAATTTGTCGACTCCCCCCCTTAATAATCTTTACCTTTCCCTTGAGAGCCTGTTTTGGGCCTATTTCTAAAAGCTTTCTCCACCTAAAAATATCAACGTTAGGCTAGGTTTCAAGCTACTTTAACCGTTAAACCGACGGCAATTAGCCTCTTGATTGAGAAATGGATAGATTTTTGGTAAATTGCTGATTATCTTTGAATTCTTTATTATTTAGTCATCGCCGATAAGATCAGAACACTACGCCCAATTTATGAAAGCGCATTTATTTTGTTTCGCGCTCTGTCTGGTCGGGAGTATTTTACTCGCACAGACTAGTTCGACTCCCAAAAACGACCTGGAATTACGCCGCATCACCGGAGCGCCTTACTGGCCATCTACTACCAAAATGCTTTGTGATCCCGCCAATAACACACTCTCTATCGTTAGTTGCGATGGGGAAACACCTCTCAATGGGGATAACGATCCTGAAGATGGTGCCTTCATGGAATGGACTGCTACCGGTAGTAACTTGTACTACGTTAGGTATTATAGCGCTAGTGATACTTTTGAAGTATTCCGAACGGACTTTACCGATCGAACCGTTTTTGCCCCAAACGATCCTGACGGCGTCTCCCTCAACGGCTCACTGGCCATTGGTGACAATATCCAGAACGACTGTATTCCGGAAGGCGTTTACACTATACAGGTATGGAGTGTGCAGGACAACGATGGTGATTTACTCCCCGATCGGGACTTTAATGGTGCCGTCATCGGCTGTTTTGTAGAGTGCTCTTTCGAGTTTCGTCCTTCTTGCGCCAGCAGCAACCTCTCTTTTTTTACCGTCGATGCACGAAACATCGGCTGTAACGAAAATGTTGGTTCCGTACGCCTCTACGATTTCCGTACCGAAAACATGTATTGCATCGACAATGATGGTGGAGGCACCACCATCAACTGGGTCGGGCCGGGAACATTCACTGCAACCGGTCCTGAAATCACCAACCTAGTTGCTGGCATCTACAGTGCAGAAATCATGGATTTTTACGGTTGTACAGCCTACTGGGACGTTAACATCGTTGAGCTCGACAATGTCTCCACCTCTTGTACCGTCCGTAGTATTCCGACCACCGTCAATGGAGCGGATGGGTCCATTACTATTGACATTATCTCCGGCCTCGGAGACTACCACCTTTACTGGACGGGGCCCAGAATAGACTCCCTCCTCAACATCGGTGACGGGGCGGTAGTTATTCCCAATCTCCCCGCTGGCGATTACGTTTTTACGGTTGTTGACCTTCAAAGTACTTGTACGGAAGATTGCCTGGTGACCATTTCAGTCCCCGATTGCGACGACTTGAGCGTAACCATCATCGACCAACAAAACAGTGATTGTGACGGTGGCCTCAACGGCAGGATCGAAATCACCTTCGCCGGCAGTTTCAACCCTGTCCTTACCTGGAATGGCCCCGGAGTAGATGGATCTTCCCTGACTGCTCTGGAAGGGCTCGGGCCAGGCACTTATTCCTATACGGTTACCGATAGCAGAAACTGTTCCGAAACGGGCAGTATAATGCTCATTTCTGAGCCGTCCTTCACCTTCAACTGTGGCGGCATGGATGAGACACTGCCCTTTCTCGATGACGGAATGATTGGCCTGAACATCACCGGCGGCGGTACTCCGCCTTTCG
>JBLHRW010000047.1:0-19632 GCA_047626445.1 Neolewinella sp. | reverse complement strand
TTGTCGCGCCACGTCGGCCCCGGCCTCGCCGGGCCCCTACTGGGCCCTACAATACAGTCCCTACCGCCTCCCCCGAAAAAAAGAAGTCATCAGTTCCCCACAATCCTCGTGCATGATCCCAAATTCCAGGTTGGTCTTGGGGTGCAACAGCTCCCGCCCGAAACGCATGAACCCGCGTTTGTCATCACTGGCACCGTACACAATGCGGGAAACCTGGCTCCAGGCCAGGGCGCCGGCACACATCGGGCAGGGTTCCAGGGTCACGTACAGCGTACAGTCGTGGAGGTATTTGTCGCCCAGGTAATTGGCGGCCGCCGTCAGGGCAATGATCTCGGCGTGGGCCGTTACGTCGCTTAGGAGTTCCGTTTGGTTGTGGGCCCGGGCAATGATGCGCTCATTGGCCACGACTACGGCACCGACGGGAATCTCTCCCGCGGCAGCGGCAAGCTTGGCTTGCTCAATGGCCTGCCGCATGAAGTAATTGTCGTCATAAACTTTCAGCATCATCGAGGACCTTTTCTACCAGATAATTATTGCGGTCGGAGCTGGAACGGGAAACCAGTTCCGCCAGAAAACCTGTGTTGAACAGTATGGTACCCAGCACCATACTGGTAAGGGCAATGTAAAACCAGGGGTTTTCCGTCACCAGTTGCTTGGGCATGCCGTTGGTCAGTGCGTAGAGCTTGGAGCCGCCGATATAAAGCACGCTGCCCAGGCCCAAAAGGAACATCAGCGTTCCGAGGGTGCCAAATAGGTGCATGGGGCGCTTGCCGAATTTACCGACAAACATTAGCGATAGTAGATCCAGAAACCCGGTTACCAGCCGTGATACGCCAAACTTAGAGTAGCCATATTTACGTGCGTGGTGCTCCACCACTTTTTCACCGATGTTCTTGAAACCGGCCCATTTGGCCAGCAAGGGCATGTGGCGGTGCATGTCTCCGTAGACTTCTATGGACTTGACGACATTGAGGCGATAGGACTTTAGCCCACAGTTGAAATCATGCAAATGAATGCCACTTACCTTGCGGGTTACGGCATTGAAAAACCTAGACGGTAGTGTCTTCCCGATGGGATCATGCCGCTTCTGCTTCCACCCGGAGACCAGGTCAAAACCATCCTCTTTTACCATGCGGTAGAGTTCCGGAATTTCGTCGGGGCTATCCTGTAGGTCCGCATCCATCGTGATGACCACATCGCCGGAGACGTGCTTGAAACCTACGTAAAGCGCTGGGCTTTTACCGTAGTTCCGCTGAAACTTAACGCCCTTTAGGTTGGGGTTTTTAGCCCGAAGCTCCTCTACTACGGCCCAGCTGCGATCCGTGCTGCCGTCGTCGATCATCCAAACTTCGTAACTGAAGTTATGCTTCTTCATCACCCGGTCGATCCAGGCGGTGAGCTCGGGCAGGCTTTCTTCTTCGTTAAATAAGGGTACGACAACGCTGATGTCCATGCGGCAAAGTTACGTAACGTCGGTATAATTATGGTGGCCGCAAGAAACCTCTTCCCAGGGCAATCGCAAAGTAAAGGTGGAGGACCTCCAGGTCCGACTTTACGCTAAGCAAACGTTCAGATCAATGGAGCTTTTACCTTAAATACGGCGACTTTGCGATAGCCCTGAATCCTTCCCTACCTTTCCCATAGTACTGCTGGGGGGCGCTGAGCGTTTTTAACCATTGCAGCTACGGTATCTCTTAATCCGCCGAATGGAACTGACCGTAGTTTACCACGCCCACAATACTACCCGGCAGGGTTTTCCCAATCAGGGGGCTATTGACCGTCTTCCCTTTTAGCTGTTTGGCGGTAAACTCACTGCTGCCGTCGATCGTGAAGATGGTCATACGGGCCGGGGCGTCGGGGCGCAGGTGCAGGGCCGGGGACCCGAGGAGCAGGGCGGGGGAGTGGGTGAATTTTTTTGCGATTTCCTCGATACTCATCGCCCCTTGCAGGGCCGCCAGTGCCTGGCGGAAGGCCGTCTGTAGTCCCAAAGCCCCAAAGTCCGCGTACGGAAACTCTAACTCTTTCTCTTCGCCGTGCCGGGCTACGTGGTTACTCACGATACAGTCGATCGTTCCGTCCTTCAAGCCTTCGATTAATGCCTGGCGGTCCGTGGCTTCCCGCAGTGGAGGAAGCATCTTAAAATTAGCATCGAAACCCTCTAGCTCGTCTACGGTAAATTGCAGGTGGTGAGCGCTGACGGTAGCCGTAATGTACATTCCCAGGTCTTTCGCCCGGCGGACTTCCGCTACCCCCTCAGCAGTACTCAAGAGGTGGACAACCATCAGGCCGTTGGTGTAATTCAGAATTTCCATGGCCTGCTTCAACGGAATAGTTTCACTCATGGTAGGGATGCCCCGCAAGCCCATCCGGGTGCTGACCGGCCCTTCGTGAATTTGCCCGTCAGGGACCAGCTGCTCGTCGTACGGAGAGATCATCACCACCAAGTCGCGTACCAGCGAGTATTCCAGCGTCCTTTTGAGCAGGCTACCACTAACTCTACGCTTTGGGCCATCGGTGAATATCAACGTGCCGGCATCATGTAGCTCAAGCATCGAGACCATGTCTTTCCCCTTCATGTCCTTGCTCAGGGCCGCCAGCGGGTAGAGGTCAACGGGGTGAGAACCGTTCTGCCGTAGGAGGTAGGCGATGTCGGTAACGGATTGCCGGACGGGATCCGTGTTCGGCAGGGTCGCTACCTGTACGTAGCCACCGGCCAGTGCCGCAGCCCGCAAGCTGGTAATATCTTCTCGTTCCTCATGGCCGGGGTCACCCAGGTAAGCCCCCATATCGATGAAACCGGGGGAGCAGTATGCTCCCTTGAAGTCTATGACCTCTTCCTGATCTTCCGGCTTAAGGCCCGGGGCCATTTCGGTGATCAAATTTTCTTTAACCCTGATGTCTAGGGTCTGACCGTTCAGCGCATTGTCGGCGTCGGTTATTTTTAGGGAGCGGAGTAGCATAGCGCAAATGTAGTTAATAGACGCGCTACGCGCTTGGTAGATTGATAGATGGCCTGCGGCCTTGGTAGATTGATAGGCTGCCGCAAGCATAAGCTCGCTCCGCTCCTAGGGTAGACGCGCTCCGCGCTTGATAGATTGATAGCGTTGCCGCAAAAAAATGCTCGCTCCACTCGTACGAGCGAAGCGAGCAAGGCCATGCGGTAGCACTATCAATCTACCGAGGCCGAAGGCCGTCTACTGCACCGCAGCATTAGCATCAACAATTCCCCAGCCGAAGCTACCGCTCCGTCCCGGGTAAATGGAAGCAGCCTGCTTCATACGGTTCAGTACCTGAGTGCGGCTCTGGTTGGGGTTGGTGGCCCAAACGAGTGCGGCGATACCGGCAGTGGTGGCCGTTGCGGCACTGGATCCGCCAACGTATCCGGCATTGTCGTTGTACCGGCTGAGCGTCAGGCTCGTCCGGTCAGCGTCGCTGTTGCGTTGCATCACGGCCACAAAGTCGACGGCGCTGCCGTCATGACAGGTGTTACAACGCTGCATGGGGTTGCTGTCCCGAATACCCGTTACGGCCGTCGTCTCCGACATGGATGCTGGGAAGATCACACCGTACCAGCTCGTCCAGCTCAGGGAGGTGCCAGCAGCACACAGGATCAATTTGCCCCGATTGTTGGCGTAGCGGATGCCATCCTTTACCGTGCCGCTGCTGAACACGTCACCAATGCTCATACTGATGATTTTGACCGCAGAACGGTTACCGGCGTCAACCAGGGAATTCTTTACCCCTTTTTTCTCTTTACTACCGTTGATAATCACGTCGGAGGTACCCCGGTAGGTGTAGAGGTCTGCTTTGTAGGCTACCCCTACGGTGCTGCCGTTATTGGTCCGCGGTGCACCGGCCAGGCCAGCCATCTGCGTGCCATGTCCACATTGGTCATTTGGCCCGTCACGGTGACTTCTCCACCAGCTTGGTTCGTAGAAGCCGTACTTGCTGATGGTACGACCAGTGCTCCAGTCACTGCTGAATTCATTGCCCAGGTTGTTTTGCTCGGGATAAACACCGGTGTCGATGATGGCAATACCAATATTGTCACCCTGGCTGGTGTTCCAGGCCTGCGGAATATTCATATAGGCATAGTTCCAAGGCATTTTAGCGCCGGGAGAGATGGTCGTGTAGTCGCCGGAGTAAAGGCTGCTGGAAGGTGCTTCTGAACAACCAGAACCAGAGCGGAGATCAATCTCACCACCGGCGTAGTTGCTAGGTTCGAGGTAGCGGACGTCGGGCCGGCTACGGAACTCTTCGACAACATCAGGGTGTAATACTTTTACGTCAATAATTGGAAGCACACCGTCTTCTTCAAAAACGAAGAGGTCTTCCTCGCTGATGGCTTCACCCGTCAGTCGTTCTGTTGCTTCCAATAGATCAATGACTAACTCATCCCGAGTGGCCTTCCAGGCACCAGACGTAACGTCAATTTCATGAATGGTTTCTTTCAGGTTTTCGTAACCGGCAGGTTGGTAGCCCAGGGAGGCGTGGTGCTGGCTTAGGTCGAGGGCGCTCCAAACAACGTGAGAATTGGCGTCATTCCAGTCGAATACCGTATTTGTGCTGACGAGATGGGTCTCAACGATCTGGTTCAGCTCGGCTTTGGTCAGCGGCGTTTGCTGGTCCGTTGTCGCTGTTTCGGTGGTGGTGAGCGATTCTTGCTGACAGGAGAAAATGGTGAGCGCGAGGGCGCAGCAGATTAAAATTCTTTGCATGATAAAATGGATGGTTTGAGCGTATGGATGTTTTGGGCGAGGACGCAGGTACAGAAGTTTAGGCTAAATTAGGCAGGCAAAGTCGCATCTTGTCCTCACTTCGGAAGAATTGCGTAGTTCTACCTAGACAATCAGTGGTTTATGCCGCTAATATAGTTTAATTCAAAATTTTAGCGAAATTTCGCTGAAATTAATTTGATTCCCTTGGCTTGGCGTAGTAAAAGTTACTGGGCCAAGGGTCTCCAGGCCTGACGGTTAATTTGATAATTGGTTGTTTCGTCTGGTGACAATTGCGCGCAATGATTTTTAGCATTAATAATACACCGCGCTAAGGACGAATACCCTACATCTAAAAGTCAGCCTCGGAGCTCCTCTGCCCAACAACGCTCCTGGTTGTACCCCCCTTGGTTAACGATCCGGGTGGCGGTTAATTCCGGGTCAACCATGGAACAAGTGCTGATAACGACCGTAGACCGCTAACATTTGCCTCGTGAATTCCGGGGATATTTGACTTCGTTGTTGACGCACCACTAGTCCAATACTTCCCTGGTAATTATTTCGGCTTCCCCTAGCGCGGCCTCCAGGTCGTCGTTCAATAGCACCCGGTCGAAGGTGTCAACGTAGGTGAGCTCCTCTGCCGCCCGGTCGATGCGGACCTTCAGGTCTGCCTCGGACTCCGTATTCCGATCCCGTAAACGCTGAAACAGGATCTCCGGACTTGGCGGGTTGACGAAAACTGCGGTGCTTTGCTCCGGGTAGAATTTCTTCAGGTTGGTGGCCCCCTTCACCTCAATGTCAAAAACAATGATCCTGTCTTGGCTCCAGAGTCGGTGCAGTTCTGAATGCAGGGTGCCGTAAAAACGGCCGGGATAAACCTCTTCATACTCTACGAAGTCGCCAGCTTCGATCCTAGCGCGGAACGCTTCATCCGAAAGGAAGTAGTAGGCAGAACCGTCTACCTCTCCCTCCCGCATCGGGCGGTTGGTGGCAGATACCGAAAAAGCAAGTTTGTCGTAGCGTTTCAGCAAATGCCGGACGATGGTCGTTTTTCCCGCCCCCGAGGGCGCCGTAAAGATGAGGAGTTTACCGGTAGGCGTATCAGGCAACATTGGCAAGTTGTTCTTTGATCATTTCCAAGTGCTCTTTCATGTTGACGACCAGTTTCTGGATGTCTGCGGAGTAAGCTTTAGCGCCGAGGGTGTTGACCTCCCGACCAATTTCCTGGCTGATGAAGTTGAGCTTCCTGCCTTTGATGCCATCTTCATTGGTGAGAATCTCCAGGAAATACGCACAATTCTGCGTCAGGCGGACCTTCTCCTCGTTGATGTCCATCTTCTCCAGGTAAAAAAGGACTTCCTGCTCGTAGCGGTTCTTATCCACGTTGTTGCGGCCGAGGTAGTCTTTTAGTTGCTTTTCCATCCGGTCGCGGACGGATTGTACCCGTTCGTCTTCATACAGGTTTACTTCTTCCAGTAGGTCAGCAATGCCCTGGCAGCTTGCGCTGAGGTCATTGGCCAGCACGTTCCCTTCTTGCAAGCGGTATTCGTCGAGGTGTTGCAAGCAGGCTTCGGTGGTTGCCTGCAGGTTAGGCCAGTCTTCGTCTGCCAGGCGGTTGCTTCCGGTCTCTACGATACCGGGAATACGAAGCAGGGCAGCATATAAGCCGTTAGCGTGCGCGGAGCCTGGGGCATCCATGCCGCGGCTTACCTGGCTGTAGACCTTATTAAGGAGCGTTGTGTTGACGTTTAACGTGTTGGCGCCGGTCTCGTCGACAACATCTACAGAAACTTCCAATTTGCCACGTTTAGTGGTGTCGAGGATCAACCGACGGAGCTCCATTTCGTATTTGTGCAGCTGCTGAGAAGAGCGCATGCGCAGGTCATTCTGCTTACTGTTCAGCGACCGTATTTCAACGGTATAAGTTTTGCCAGAAATTGTCTGCGTTGCCCGGCCGTAGCCAGTCATTGATAGGAGCATATTGCTACGGGTTTCGTTGGGAATAGGCAAATATAGGGTACGTGGGGTAAGCGCTTAAATCAGGGGCGAAGAATGTGGCGCGGCCGCAGGTGCAAAGTAGGGTTAAAGGGCAAGCCAATGCACCCAGCCCTGCTCCTCTAACTTCTCTTTGCACCTGCGTCCCCGCCCTGAAGAACGAGTTTGGTATTAAGTTGCACTTTGGCATTTTCAGACCTAATCCTAAAGACTGATCGCCCGGCACAAGGTCTTTCTTCTGCTAATATGGAGCAGATGGAGGAAATCAAGGGCTATTTCCCTCAGCGCTCACCAGAGGAAATTTATTCCCTGACCTGAAAATACCATTTTGACTCATCAAGTGACCGTTAAATGACGGATTTGGCTTGCAAAATGACGGATAATTCCCGATTAGGAAACTGTTAAAGCAGTACATAAAACGCTGATTTAAAAAGAAATAGTTCAGTTTACTAACTCGTAATTACCTAAAAATGCGATATTTGCGTCGCTTTTGAAAATCCCCTGTCACGAACAATAAAAACCGCAATGAGGAAAGCTGATTTAGTTACAAGCATCTCCGAAAAAACGGGCATCGCCAAGGTCGATGTCCTGGTATCACTGGAAAGTTTCTTTAAAGAAGTCAAAGGCAGTCTTGCCGAAGGTGAGAACGTTTACATTCGTGGATTTGGCTCTTTCGTAGTAAAGAAGCGGGCCAAGAAGATTGGTCGTCACATCAAAGAAAACAAGGCCATCGAAATTCCGGAACATTTCATTCCGGCCTTCAAGCCAGCAAAGATTTTTGTTGAGCAGGTGAAGGACAAAGTGACCTCACTTCCTAACGAAGACCGCAATAACGACTAATGGGACGCTCTCAGTGGATCGCCGTAACCGCAGTCGCTGTATTGTTGTTACTCACCTATTGGGGATGCCCGGTACGACCTCCAGAGATGGAGGAGGGTTTCTCTCGTGGCCCTCTTGAGACAACGGGGCTGGAATCTTTGATTCGTGCCGCCCGCGCCAAGTTGAGCCCTTCCTCAATCGCCACCCTCGCTGATCTGGAAAGCCGCCTGGAGAAAGTACCTACCTCTACGGGGCGGGTGCCCATCCTGGAACAACTTGCCGGAGAGTGGTACAATGCTGGCCAGCCGGCCATCTCTGGTATTTACGCTAAGGAAATTGCCGAGGAGCAAAATACGGAGGAAGCCTGGAGCATAACCGCTACGACGTTCAGTATCTGTCTTAAGAAAGAAGGTACGGATGAAAAGACCCGCCAGTTTTGTGCCAGCCAGGCCGAGCAGGCTTACCAGGCCGCCATCAGCCTTAACCCGGAAGACGCAGACAATCGCATTAATCTGGCGTTGAGCTATACAGACTATCCACCCCGGGACAACCCAATGAAAGGTGTTTTACTGCTCCGTGAATTGGAGCAGAAACACCCGGATAACCCCAGGGTATACATCACCCTGGCCCAGTTGGCCATCAAAACGAACCAACTGGAAAAGGCCGTCGAAAGACTGGAGACTGCCATTGAGCTGGATCCTGATAACCCGGAGGCCGTTTGCCCGTTGGCGAGAGTCTATGAATCCCTCGGGAAACAAGACAAAGCGGCCATTTTAGGGGCTCGGTGTCAAGAACTAGTTAAATAAAGGTGACAACCTTTATTACACCCAACAAATATAACCCGCAAATTGTACTATCTTTGCGGGTCCAAAATACTCGTAACCTCATTTACTAACCAAAACTGACTACTATGCCGTGTGGAAAAAAGCGGAAGCGTCATAAGATTGCTACCCACAAGCGGAAGAAGCGTCTGCGCAAGAACCGCCACAAGAAGAAGAACCGCTAGTTCTTTACAGAACTGCAACATACCATCTTCGGACGCTGCGCCTGAAAGCGCGGCGTCCGGAAACCGGTGGTGGCTGCAAGCCTTATCGTTTATACACCAAGAGTGTTAACTCTACTGATTTCAAAACACCAATTATCCTGAGAATACTTCCCCCCCCGGATCTTTTGCGGTCATTCTGACCACTCCCGGCATTCTCCTACTACTGTTTACAGACTTTACATTATACACCTCGCGAGCATTCTATTTCTGCCGCGATCCAAGAGCTAGCCGCCACCTGCCGTTGAGATATACGTGCGGCGGTAAAAGTCCCAAATGTATTCCACCTTTCAGTCTGTACTCAATTTCTCTCTTTGCCTCGTTTGCGGCGCATCGTATTTACTGAAATCCTGGTAGTTGTTCCTTTTCGGATGTCCCTGACCGGCAATGCTGGTGGTTGAATACTGGTACTGGTGTGCTTTAATGGTATTGAATACACGCTTACTTCTCCCTCCTCGGAACCATTTCCGTCGGCGGGTTTTGCTGTATTCTACAACATCAAGCAAAAAATGCAAAAAGAAATGATCGTCTCTTCTACGGGTAAAACCGTAGAAGTGGCGCTTCTGGAGGACAATAAGCTGGTGGAAATCCACCGGCAGCGCTCCACGGACCAATTTACCGTGGGTGATGTTTTTCTGGGAACCGTAAAGCGGGTAACCGCTCCCCTCAACGCAGCCTTCGTAGACATTGGTCACAAAAAGGATGCGTTTCTACATTACACTGACCTTGGACCAAGAGTCCGGTCGCTGCAAAAATTTTACACTTCCACCGCCAACGGAAGGAATCCGACGCACCAGCTCGGTAGATTCCGGATGGAGAAGGAAATCGTGAAAACGGGTAAGATCGACGAAGTCTTCAAGAAGAAGCAGATCGTTTTGACCCAGGTACTTAAGGAGCCGATCAGTACCAAAGGCCCACGCCTGAGTTGCGAAATCACCATCCCTGGTCGTTACCTGGTCATCACGCCTTTCAGCGAAACCGTTGCGGTTTCGAAGAAAATTAGCACGAGTGAGGAGCGCAAGCGGCTACAACTGTTGGTGGAAAGCATCCGCCCTGAGAATTTCGGCGTCATCGTCCGTACGGCTGCTGAAGGCAAAAACGTAGGTGAACTACTTGAAGAGATAGAACTCCTCATCGAGAAGTGGAAAACAATCTACGAAGCAGCCAAAACGGCTAAGGCACCGGCCAAACTCCTGAGCGAAGCTGATAAAACCACCGGATTGCTCCGGGACCTCTTCACGCCTGACTTCAGTAAGATCGTTGTCGACGATAAAGACCTCTACGAAACCGTCCGCAGATATGTGGCCGGTATCGCCCCTGAAAAGGTCAACATTGTGCAGTTGCATAAGGCCAGCCGCCCGATCTTCGATGCACACGGCATCACCAAGCAGATCAAGAGCAGCTTTGGTAAAACGGCTACCATGCCCAGTGGTGCTTACATCGTCATTGAGCATACGGAAGCGATGCACACCATCGATGTGAACAGCGGCAATAAGATGCCGAGTCAAAATCAGCAAGAAGCTGTACTCAAGATCAATCTGGAAAGTGCAGACGAAGTCGCCCGGCAAATGCGCCTGCGGGACATTGGCGGCATCATCGTAATCGATTTCATCGATATGCGCGATGCCGAGCACCGCAAGAAACTCGTGACCGCCATGCGGAAGGCCATGAAGAACGACCGGGCGCAGCATACCGTGCTGCCGCTCTCTAAGTTCGGCCTGATGCAGATCACCCGCCAGCGGGTACGCCCCGAGGTGAAGATCACCACGGCCGAAAAATGCCCAACCTGTAATGGTACGGGCAAGGTAAACGCGACGATCCTGTTGACCGATGACATCGAACGTGACCTCAACTTCATCATGGAGGCTCGGCCGAAGGCTAAGCTGAAATTGAAGGTGCATCCCTTCATCGCTGCCTACCTTAAGCGAGGTATGCCCAGCACGCAGATGAAGTGGTACCTGAAGCACTACCGCTGGTTACAGATCCTTTCCGACAACGACTTTCCCATCACGACCTACAAATTCTTTGATGGGTCCGATGAAGAGATCAAGCTCTAGGCTCAGCAATCAATAATGATTCGCTTAACGCTCCGTCCATTGTTTTGGGCGGAGCGTTTTTAGTGAATCATTGAATCATTGAATGAGCGAGTGGCTGGCGCAGGTGCCATTTGCTGCCCTGTTAGGTGCCCACCAGGCGAGCAAGCGCAACGCCGCAAGTGGTAATAGCGGTAGCCATTCTCTCCTTCTTTTATTCTTTCCTTCTCACTGACTGCCCGTACGGGCAAACGATTTTACCTCGTGTTCCCGACGGGAGTCTGGCTTTATCGTAAGAGCTGAAGCACCTATCGGAGGCGATCAGCGCTACGAACCAGTTTCTCATCCTTCTTGATGTAGTTCCGTGCGAGCACACCAAAGAGTGCGATCAGCAGCAGAAGCGCAAGGCCAAAATCTGGTGCAACAGCAGCAGGTACATCCGCTGCGGTGTCGGTAAAGTATTCATAAAGGCCAAAGCTGACCCCCAGGCCAGCGATGAAAAGCGCGACTGAAGCGAGCTTGATCTGAAGCGGGCGGTTATTAAAAAGAAAGATATCCGCCAGAAAGAGCAGGCCCGCCAGCGCGAAAGCGCCGATGAGGACCGGACTGTCGAATACATTGAAGCTGGCGTCGGAAAAGAGATCGCTATCAGTAAGCTTAACTTCACTGTCTGCCACATCTGAACCAAATAAGCCAAAACAGGCACCCGAAGCTAGCAGGAGGAAAATGGATTGAAGACGTTGGATCATGGTATTTCTTTTGGTGCGAAGGTAGCAAGACTGGTATAACCCAATAGGTAAGGGGTGGGTAATTGGTATAAAATTAGGCGTTGAATAAGGAACAATCGGAAAACTACTCGCGATTACATCTATCTTCGTCTTCATATTGTTGCTACAACAACTAAATAAAGTTTTCAGCTCATGTCCACCACCACCGTTTACATTTGCGCCGCTGTGCGTACACCCATCGGCTCCTTCGGAGGCGTATTTTCTTCTTTGTCCGCTCCCCAACTCGGGTCCGCAGCTATTAAAGGCGCGCTGGAAAAAGCTGGCGTTGCGCCGGAGCAGGTCGGCGAAGTAATTATGGGTAACGTTATTTCCGCCAACCTGGGCCAGGCTCCCGCTCGCCAGGCCGCCTTGGGAGCAGGGCTCCCCAATACCGTTCCCTGTACGCAAGTAAACAAGGTTTGCAGCAGTGGCATGAAAGCCGTGATGTTTGGTGCCCAGAGCATCATGTTGGGCCACAATGACATCGTAGTTGCCGGAGGCATGGAGAGTATGAGCAATATCCCATATTACGTGCCCGACGCACGTTGGGGCGCCAAGTTCGGTGACCGCAAGCTAATCGACGGGCTAACCAAAGACGGCCTGACCGATGCCTACGACCAAAACGCCATGGGTGTTTGTGCTGATGCCACCGCCGTTAAGTACGGCTTCAGCCGTGAAGAGCAGGACGCCTACGCCATCAATAGCTATCAGCGGGCGGCAGTAGCTACGGAAGACGGCACCTTTGCCCGTGAGATCGTGCCGGTATCCGTCCCCCAACGCCGGGGAGATGATCTGGTGATCACGGAAGACGAAGAGTACAAGAAGGTGAAATTCGAGAAAATACCGAGTCTTCGCCCCGCCTTCAGTAAGGATGGAACGGTTACCGCAGCCAACGCCAGTACCATCAACGACGGCGCTGCCGCCCTCGTCCTGGTCAGCGAAGCTAAAATGAAAGAACTTGGCCTGAAGCCGATCGCCCGCATCGTCGGCTTCGCCGACGCAGCCCACGAACCCCAGTGGTTCACCACCGCACCCACTCTTGCTGCCCCGCTGGCGGTGAAGCGTGCCGGCCTGGAAATGAAGGACATTGATTTCATGGAAGTCAACGAGGCATTTGCCGTAGTTCCCATGGCCTTTGTCAAAGAGCTAGGGCTCGACGGCGGTAACATGAACGTCAACGGTGGCGGTGTATCTCTCGGTCACCCGCTGGGCACCTCTGGTGCACGGATCATCGTTACGCTCATCAATGTACTGCACTCCAAAGGCGGTAAGTACGGACTGGCTACGCTTTGTAATGGTGGTGGCGGTGCTTCTGCGATTGTCATCGAAGCAATCTAGTCTGGTAGTCTAATAGTTCAGTAGTCTAGTAGAGCTGCCGCAGACCGATGCTCGCTGCGCTCGTTAAGGGAAATTTGTCCAAGGACAGTGCCTTACGAGCGTAGCGAGCATTCGTTTGCGGAGCCTTACTAAACTATTAGACTACGGAACTACAGCCTAGCCTTCGGCTAGCGACAAGTGCTTAACACTAAAGAAGAAGATCGCCCCGTACCCCAACGCCAGCAAACCATGGAACACGATGAAAGTGGTGTTTTGGAGGTAAAAGCCCCCAGCTACGGCGAAGAGGAAGTACAGAGAAAGGAGCCCTTCCCCTATAGTGACCAAGTTGAGCTTGCCACTAATGTATTTCTTGGCAGTAAGCTTGTCTTTAATGCTATTGATATTGAACTTCGGCGTGCGGACGAAGGGGCTTTTTTTGCCCCGGTATCCTTGTAATACCGCAACGGTATTGTGCAGGGAGAGGCCCATGCTGAGGGCAAGGAAGAGTGGGAAAAGCAGGAGGAATTTTAGAATAGATTTCAGGAAACTCTGCTCTTTATTCGCGACGCTCTGTACGTTGGCCGTGTAGTAAATACCGATGACGGATAGGAGGCCGACCAGGAAAACCGCAAAGAAATTTTTGCTAAAACCGAAGGCGGCCAATTCCCCGAAGAGGAACAGTAATGGTACGGAAAACACCCCACACAAAAAGACGAATAGGAAGATCGTACTGCCGAGCAGATGGGCGGTAGCGTGGACTTTATGGCCAAAGGCCAGGTCGCTTTTCCATACGTCAGGGAGCATCTTTTTGGCGGTCTCGGCGCCGCCTTTCATCCAACGGTGCTGCTGGCTTTTGAAGCTGTTCATTTCCACGGGCAGTTCGGCAGGACTGCCAACGTTTTCGAGGAAGTGAATCTTGTATCCAGCCAGCTGGCTACGGATACTCAGGTCGAGGTCTTCCGTTAGTGTATCAGGCTGCCAGCCGCCGCCGGCTTCGATGGTGGCCGTGCGCCATACCCCGGCAGTGCCGTTGAACTGGAGGAGGTGACCGCCGTTCATACGCCCAACCTGCTCTACGGTAAAATGGACATTGAGTTGTAGGGCTTGCAGGCGGGTGATGATGCTGTAGTCCTGGTTAATGTGTTCCCAGCGGGTCTGGACCACACCGACCTCGGGGTCGGCAAAGTGGGGGATGGTCCGCTGTAGGAAGGCGGGGTCGGGGACAAAGTCGGCATCGAAAATGGCGATGAATTCTCCTTTGGCTACGGGCATTGCATCGCGGAGGGCACCGGCTTTGAAGCCCTGGCGTTTGTCGCGGATGATCTGGGAGATATTGAAGCCTTTGGCCTGGTATTCCACGACTTTTTTAGCCACCAGTGCGACTGTTTCGTCGTTACTGTCGTCGAGAATATGGATTTCGAATCGATCCTTTGGGTAGTCGAACTCGGCTACGGCATCGATGAGGCGGGCGATGACGTAGAACTCGTTGAAAATAGGTAGCTGCACCGTAACGAAGGGATAGTAGAGCTGTTCGGGCGCGGCCGCAGGTGCAAAGGAGGAGTTGTCATAAGCAGTGCTGGGGCTGTCGGCCTCGCTGCCTACGCCAGCCATTACTGGTTCGTTGACTTCAACGGCCTTCGGCGCCAGGTTGGCAAAGGATACCGGATGATTGGTCGGGTTATTGCTTTGCTTGTAGTGGTACAACAGGTTGAACTGGAGCAAGCAATACACTGTGATGTAAAGCAACGAGATCGTGTAAACGGCCAGTACGAAAAGGGCTAGTCCGGTCATAACGTCAGATCAATTTAAAGATGGTCCACAAAATTTTGTGCCCCGCCAGGATGGTACCGCGGACGGTACCGGATACTTTGGATACTCCGATGCGGTTGCGGTAACGTACGGGAACTTCCACACACCGGATTCGAGCCTTGGCGGCTTTTACCTGCATTTCAACGGTCCAGCCAAAATCTGGATCACTCATTTTCAGGGCCAGCAGGTGGTCGTACCGGATGGCCCGGAAAGGCCCCAGATCGGTGAATGTTGTCCGGTAAATAAGTTTAATCAGCGAAGTGGCCAGCCAGTTGCCGAAAATTTGCTGGGGTTGCATGCTTCCGGGTTCGAGATCACCCAGGGCACGAGAGCCGATGACCATGTCTGCCTCATCGTTGAGGATAGGTGCAATCAGGTCGGGCAGCTGCTCGGGGTAGTCGCTGTGGTCACCGTCTAGAAAGACAACAATATCAGGATGTTCTGCCAGCGGGCGGGCGGCAATGTATTCCATGCCCTTCAGGCAGGCAGAGCCATAACCGGGCCTGGGCTGGTCAACTACTACTGCACCTGCGTTGCGCGCCACCTCTGCTGTATTGTCCTTGCTGTTGTTGTTGCAAACGATGATGTCCCTCACCCAGGAAGGGGGGATTTCGTTCACCACCAGGGCAATACTTTCCTCCTCGTTGTAAGCAGGAATAATGACATCGATGAGGGGAGCCTGATTTGGCAAAAAAGGTGGAAGTTGGTTAGGACCGCAAAGATACGACGGGTGGGGGTATGGGGCTGTCGGGAAAAGGCAAAATAGTCTTGTATTCTTGTGGTCTTGTGGTTTGGTAGGGCTACCGCACAAGACAGCCCGCCCTGCTCGTTAGGGGTAGGGAACCACTAAGGGTATTAAGGCACTAAGTGCTACGCTAAGGAAAAGAAAGAACAAATGCTCCTACCTTAGTGAGTGCTTAACCTTAATGGCTCCTTTCCACGCACGAGCGAAGCGAGCAGACATTTGCGGCAGCACTACCCACTACTTACTTACTACCTACTACTTAGCGCTGCGCGCTAAGTAAGCCCTCCGTCAACCCCAATAACCTGTCCATTAACATAAGAGCTAAGGTCAGATCCCAGGAAGACACAAACCTTGGCGATCTCCTCCGGCGCACCGAGGCGCTTCAGCGGAATGTTGGCGAGGTAGGAGGCTTTCAGTTCTTCGGGAAGCTCATCCGTCATGTCAGTTTGGATGAAGCCGGGGGCGATGACGTTGCACCGCAGGTTCCGGGAACCCATCTCTTTGGCCAGCGACTTGCTGAAACCGATGATGCCGGCCTTGGAAGCGGCGTAATTCGCCTGACCAGCCTGACCGGTGACACCGACGATGCTGGACATATTGATGACGGAACCATTGCCTGATTTCATCAACGGCCGCAGGGCATGCTTCGTGAGGTTGAAGATGGATTTCAGGTTGTTATCCATCACACTATCCCACTGGTCTTCGCTCATGCGAAGTAAGAGCGTGTCGCGGGTGATGCCGGCGTTGTTGATCAGGATGCTGATGTTACCGAAGTCGGCAGTAACGGCCTTGATCAGTTCACCGGCTGCTTCGAAGCTGCTGGCGTCAGACTGGTAAGATTTGCAATTGTCAGCGCCGAGTTCTGCGACCAGTGCTTCCGCTGGTCCGGTAGACCGGGCGTAGGTGAAGGCGACTTTGGCGCCTTCGGCCACAAACGTGCGTACAAGAGAAGCACCGATGCCGCGTGAGCCGCCGGTGATAAGTGCGATTTTTCCGTCAAGTAGTCCCATGGGTGGTTGTTATTTCGGGCGAAGATAAAGAGAAGGCGGCGAAGCCGCCTTTCATAGACGGCCTTCGGCCTTGGTAGACGGAATTTCGCTGCGCTCATTTCTTTGTAGACGGTGCTACACACCTTGGTAGATTGATAGGCTACCGCATGGAGAAGCCCGCTGCGCTCGGGAGAGCGTGGAGGAATCAACAATTAAGAGTTAGCAATCAATTAGTCGCTGCTGCCGAGGATGGACAACAAACGCAGGATTTCGATGTACAGCCATATCAGGGTGACAATTAGGCCCGTGGCGCAGTACCATTCGAAATATTTCGGTGCGCGCATGGCTGCGGCGCGTTCGAAGGAGTCGAAGTCGAGCAATAAGTTCAGGGTCGCAATGCCGATGATGAACAGGCTGATGCCGATACCGATCATACCGCCGTCGTGGAGGAAGGGCATGTTGATGCCGAAGAAACTGAGTCCGATGTTGATCATATAGACCAGAAAGATGCCGCCGGTGGCCATCATGATGCCGGTCCGGAATTTCTGCGTCACCTTAATGAGGCCTGCTTTGTACACGAAAAGCATCATGAACAACAGGGCAATAGTCAGTAAAACCGCCTGGAAGACAATGCCGCCGCCGAAACCTGCTGCATACATGGCAGTAAGAGAGCCGACGAAGAGACCTTCGAGCAGCGCATAAATCGGTGCCAGGGTAGGGGAGAGGTGTTTTTTGAAACTCATTAATACCACCAGAATCAGGCCGCCGATGGCACCACCCCATAGGAACATCGGGCTGGGGTTAGTGTAAGAATATAGGGCCGTGATCAACAGTAAAGCCCCCATGATTAAGGACTTATTGACGGCACCGCTGACGGTCATCGGGGCGGTTTCCGCCCGCTGTACGAGGCCACCGTCGATGACTTCGGTCCGGGTGGCTTTTTTGAGGGCTTCCTCCTTCAGGAAGGGGTTGCTGGATTTACTAAAACGATCACTGAATGACATGTTGATAGGATTGAATTGTTTTTAAGTAAATGCTCGGCAGCTACAAGTGGTTGATTCACTCGTCTAAAAAAGAGGTCTGCAGCGACCTTACAAAAAGTACTGCACCGCCAGCTCATACCCCTGAAGTCCGAACCCAACAATGATGCCTTCTGCGTTGGCGGAGACATAGCTGTGGTGGCGGAAGGCCTCTCGCTTATGAACATTACTGATGTGCACTTCAATCACCGGCGTTTCGATGCCGGCAATAGCGTCGGCGATGGCAATACTGGTATGGGTGAGGGCACCGGCGTTGAGGATGATGCCGTCGTAGTCGAAACCAACTTCGTGGAGCTTATCCAGGATGTATCCTTCGTGGTTGCTCTGGTAATATTCCAGGCTAACGTCGTCGTCAGCGAATTTTCCCTTGAGGTGGATCATGAAATCATTGAAGGTGTCTTCGCCGTAGATCTCCGGCTCGCGCCGGCCGAGGAGGTTAAGATTGGGACCGTTGATGATGATGATGCGAAGCATAGGTGGATAGTCTTATAGTTTGGCAGTCTTATAGTCTGGTAGGGTAAAATTAGCCCCTTTCGAATTAACGTAACTTTGTGTGGTCAATTCCGATCTGATCTGCCCCAATACGAGCGTAGCGAACTCCAACGTGCGGTAGCCTATAAATCTACTAATCTACCAAGCGCGAAGCGCGTCTATCAATCTAAAAATGGTCGGTCAGTTTTTTCGCAACGCCCTCCTCCAAGTCTCTCTCAACCTACTGGTTAAGGGGGTGTACCTGTTTGCGGTAGAGCGGGTGGTACAGAACGTTTTGCCGGAGGGAGATTACGGCCTGTATTTTGCCCTGTTGGGCCTAGGAATGCTACTCCAGGTAGTTGCGGATTTCGGACTGCAGCTTTACAATAGCCGGGTACTGGCGGGCCACCGCCAGTTACTGGCAAAGTACTTTCCCTACTTTATTGGCCTAAAGCTGGTGCTCGGTACCGCCTTTTTTATCCTGCTATTACCAGTAGGCTTTCTCCTGGGTTATCGTGGTGCGGAGATTTACCTCCTACTCATCGCCGGGGCGATCCAGTTCTTTAATAGTTTGGTCCTTTACCTGCGTTCCAACCTATCCGGGCTGGGGAAATACGCCCTGGATGGCTGGTTCAGTATTGCGGATAAGAGCCTGATGATCCTTACCGTCGGCGGCCTACTATTGTTTGCGCCCGGAGAGCTGACCATCTTACGTTTTGCCAGTTTGCAATTGATGAGTTGGGCAATTACGGCAGGTTTGCTGGTGCTGGTGGTCCGTGACCGGCTTCCCCGCAAGCGCCCAAAGTTTTCCCGGGCCACTTTTATGGCCTTGCTCAAAGGCGGCGCGCCCTACGCCCTGGCGGTATTCCTGGCTACGGCATATACCCGCATCGATGCCATCATGATCGAGCGGCTGCTGACCGATGGGGCGGCGGCTACCGACCACTACGCCGCCAGCTACCGCTTGCTCGACGCGCTCAATATGATCGGTTGGCTGCTGGCAGGCTTGTTGATCCCGATGTACGCCCGGCTCTACGCCCGGAAAGAAAGTTTGCTGCCCCTACTGAAATTTAGTGTGCAGTTGCTGCTCGCTGGCTCCGTTTGCGTAGCGATTCCACTGGCGCTGTACCGCCAGCAAATAGTGGAACTGCTTTACGACTTTGCTGAGCCGCGGACCGGCCATATCCTCTTTTTTCTGGCCTTTAGCTTCGTGGCCCAGTGCCTTAACTATGCTTACGGTGCGCTGTTGAGTGCGACGGGCTTCATTGGCCGGATGAATAAAATTTATGCCGTCGGTATCATCCTCAACCTAGGAGGAAACCTGCTGGTGTTACCCCACTACGGCGCCCCCGGCGCTGCGGCAATCACCCTACTGACGCAAGGGTTCGTGGCGGTGACCCAAGCGGTGCTCGCCCACCGGTGGCTCAGTCTTCCGGCGGGGACCATCGCCTGGTTCCGGTTATTGCTCTTTACCATCCTGTTTGCATCCTGCGGCCTCGCCCTGAATCAAATTGTCCAGCTGTCGTGGTTGTCCTGGTTGCTGGCGTGTATACTCCTTGGCGTCTTAGGCCTGGGGTTGACCGTCTTACTGAAACTAATCGATCCGCGAAAGCTCTTTGAATTGGTTGATAAGCCAGCTCAAAACCCGTAAGGAAATTAACCCCTAAGACTAGGGTGTTCAGTCTGATAGGGATTCTCCCCGACGGTTTTTAGCGCTCAAAAGACTTCCTACACCTTACATGATATCCCGCCACACCTGCCTGCCGGCCACCAGCAAGGCCGTCCTCCGCAAGTCGAAGCCTGGGATTCCATCCAACACTACTGGGCTGGTTCGTGATCAGCCGGTGACACAGCCAAAGGCTTTTGTTTCTTTTGGCCCTCACCACGAAG
>JBLHRW010000046.1:0-19635 GCA_047626445.1 Neolewinella sp. | reverse complement strand
GGTCTTTTGAGCGCTAAAAACCGTCGGGGAGAATCCCTATCAGACGGAACACCCTATGGTGTAACGCCCTGGGTAGGTAAAGTGATCAAACAATAAGGACCATTAGGAAGCTCGTTGGCCTCGTTTTGGAGGATTGAATGAAAGTATCATGGAGTGGTAGAATAGCCGCCGCCAACACCGTTCGATTTGCTACGCCTGCTCACCCTGGCGAACAAGCGAAGCGCAGTAAGTGGCAGCTGCGGTCGCAACTTTATTATTCCCTCATTCTCTTATTTTATATCAAAATTCCAACCTTTAGCCCGATATTCGTATCTCCTAACCAACCACCACTTATGAAAAAATCCGGCGGACCAGTCAAAGGTTTCTCCCTGGCAAAGCAGGCGATGAAAGACTACGCTGCACTGACAGGACAACAAGACTTGCCTGACTTCGGGAATACCGAAGAGACTTTTCGGCACTTATCCAATTCCGAACTGAAGAACAATACCCGTCTGTTCAAAATGATGGGCATGGATTGGTTGACGAATTTGATGTCTGGTGTGGGCGTGGGGGCGGTGAATCTCGGGTTACCGGGTGCTGCCTGGATGGTACGTAATACCATCTATCGCCAGTTTGTAGGCGGAACTAGCCTTGTTAATGCCTTGCCGTTCATTGAACGGTTGTTTGAGCGAAACGTCACCAGTATGCTCGATTACGGAGCTGAAGCCAAGAGTACCGACGAGGACTACAACTACTTCATGGAGGAAGTTTTGCGGGGTATCGATTTCAGTGCGGAGGCGCCCGCAGCGAATGCGGTAGTCGTTAAAATGACGGCACTGGCCCCCGATAACCTGCTGATAAAGCTTAATGATGAAGTCACCGACTTCGATGCTGCAACGAATACCGAGTTACAGGCAACACTGCGCCGACTCGATGCTATCTGTGGATTGGCAGAAAAAAGAGGCGTGCAGGTATACATCGACGGAGAAGAAAGCTGGATGCAGAATACCATCGACCAGCTGGCCAATCGGATGATGTCACGATATAACCGCGAGCGTGTTACCGTACTCAATACTTTCCAGTTGTACCGACATGACCGCCTTGCTTACCTAAAGCTAAGCCACGAAACAGCCCAGGCAGAAGGGTACATACTTGGCGTGAAACTGGTACGAGGAGCCTATATGGTAAAAGAAAACGCGCGGGCTAAAGAAAAGGGGTATCCCACGCCCATCCAACCGAGCATGGAAGCTACGCATGCGGATTTCAATGCCGCTGTTCGGTACTGCGTTGATAACGTAGAAACAATTTCCTGTTGTATCGGAAGCCATAACGAGGCAAGCGTTCGCTTATTGACTGAATTGATTGCTGAAAAAGGACTGCCCCGAGACCATCCGCACTTGCGTTGTGCGCAGCTCCTGGGCATGAGTGGCAACCTTACCTTCAACTTGGCCGCCAATGGGTACAATGGCTCTAAATACATGGTTTACGGGCCGGTGAAAGAGGTGCTGCCTTACCTCGTGAGACGCGCGCAGGAAAACGCTAGTGTTACTGGTGAAATGGGCCGCGAAATGGGGCTGATCCAGCAAGAGGTTAAGCGTAGGGAAATGGCCTAAGCTCTTCCCAAATAGTGCTTTGTGGTCAGATGAATCCCAACAGTTCGTTAACGCCTCACTCCATCTGAGAAAGCAATCGTAAATTCGCCACGGCAAAATTTATGCTTATGCGACTGTTGATCTTATTTCTCGCCCTTACTTCCATGATTTCCTGTGGTGACCCCGCTGGCGCAACTGCTACCGCTTCCGGTAGCAATGCTGTTGCCAGCACTGTAACTACTGCAGGCCTCGAAAGCCGGCAACTCGAGAGCCCGAATATCCGAATAACACTTACTGGCGTACCGCTTGAAGGGACCTTATTGATCGGCCAGTTTGGCGAACAACAATACAAGGCAGGGGAAGGAGCTATTGACGGAAATTCCGTAATCTTCCAGCAAGATGAACCGTTTAAGTCAGGACATTATTACGCCTACTTTACGGATGGTTCAGCTTTACAAATGTTGGTTGATGAAGACCAGACGTTCTCCCTTTTCGGGAGTAAAGGTGGCCCCATTTCGGAAATTAGGGTAGAAGGTAGTATCGATAACCAAGTGTTCTACGAGATGCTGTCGTTTGAAGCGAGTCTATCTGATGATTTCCGAACAGTTACCCAAAAATTGGGTCAATTGCAGGAAGGAACCCCCGAATATGCTGCTACAGAGGCCGAACGTGCCGTATTGGTTGACAGCCGGGAAGCTTTCCAAGAGGAGCGCTTCAATAAGTACCCCGACGCGCTGTTTACCGCCTTCAAACGTGCTGGTCGTAACCCACGACTCCGTGAAATCCGCCTTGCCGACGGCTCTCTTGACGGAGAGGCTCAAGTAGATGGTTTTCGGGAAGACTTTTGGAACGGTGTCAACTTTGCCGATATCCGTCTGCTGAACACACCGGTGATTTTCAACAAGCTAAAGCGATACATCACGGAATTGACGCCACAAAATGCCAGCGCGATCATTAAGTCCGCAGATATGCTGCTGGAAAAGGCATTGCCGCACCCGGAGTACTACAAGCTTATGGCCAATTGGATCACCCTTCAATATGAACCAGGAAAGACCACGGTGATGGATGGCGCTGCCATCCACGTCCACATGATCCAGAACTACTTTACGAAGGAACGTGCCTTCTGGTCCGACAGTATGACCGTTTACGGCCTCCAGCAACGCGCTGACCAAATGGCGTACAGCCTGGTCGGCCAGCAAGGTCCTGACCTCTCGGTACCGGGCATCGATGGGACGCCAAAACGCCTGTATGACCTCAAGAAACCCTACATAGCTGTGTTTATGTTCAACCCTGATTGCGAACACTGCATCGAGGAGACCCCTAAACTGGTACAAGCTTACGAAGGGCTTAAAAATGACCTGGACATCTACGCCATCGCCCTTGATACGGAGGCTGATAAATGGAAAGCTTTCGTGCAGCAGTATGGTCTGGGCGAGTTCACCAACGTGTACGACCCCACGAACCGTTCTATCTTCAAGACCTATTACGTCGACAATACACCGGAGCTTTACCTCCTCGGCCCGGATCGTAAGATCGTTTCTAAGAACCTGAAGGTTGGCCAATTGGCGCAGGCGATTGAGCTGGCTAAGTCTAAGCGTAAGTAGAAGAGTTAGTTTACACTGTACTAGTTCCTAGCCCCCAGCACCTCCCCATTAACCTTCAAAATAAAGGCATCAGAAAATAGGCGTTGAACCCGTTCGACGGCATCCTGCAGTTCTTCTTCCGTGCGGTATTCGAGGCGAACGCCGATGCGGGTATAACGACCATCTGGTTCGGAAAAGGAGACGAAGCCGGCGGCTTCTATCCGGTCGGTATTTTTATTGACGTTGCGCTGGCTGCCAAAAAGCCCAGTGGCGATCAGGGCAATATTCTTGCCATTAGTCTGGGCTGGAGTACTAGGGGTAGTCGCCGGTGCCGTTGGGGTGACTGGTGCTAGAGGAGCAGAGGTGGGTGGCGTTAAGGAGGTTGGCTTTTTGTTAATCCGGTCATCGCCCAGCCGGGGTGGCTCCTGTGGCCTGACTGTCTTAGCGTCTACCGTGCTGGGCACGGGAGAGACGTTGAATCGATTGGCTGGAATATCTTTAGAAGGCAAGCGTGGGGCCTCCATTACCGTAGTTTCAGGCGCTTTGTCAAAAGAGAACTGTACCAGCTGGTAGATGCCCGCAAAAACCAGGAGGATAAACAGGAAGGCTGCTACGTACCAGAGTGCTTTAAGGAGTTCGGGGTGGTAGAGTACGGCATCGCGTTTTCTAACACGGCCGGTACTGATGGAGCCCTGTTCACCTGGAGTCGATGGATTAGCAAGTATGGGGTCTACAGCGGAGCGGCGTTGCTTTTCTGTACGGACAATGGGCCGAAGTTCGATGCCTGGAAGGCCGAAACTTTCCTTACTGAAATTGTCTCCGGCCGGCGTAAACTTCAGTTGTTTATTGTGGTGCTTGAAAAAGCGACCAATTCCGTCGAGCGTAAAGGAGCGGCCGGCGTCGAGGTTCTCCCGCATATTGCGAATAAACTCCTCCATTGATTTGCTGGCCTCCGCATGGGAATACTGTCCGCTGCGCTCGAGTGCGGCAACAATACGGCCATCGTCAAGTACAAGGTTGGCGTTAAAGGTTACCAACTCAGAGGGTGGAAGCGCCTTGCTCTCCATGGGGCTGATCAGCGCCGGTTGCGGTTGCAGCCGCAGCGTTCCCAAACCAGGTAAGCAAACCTGGTTCTCCTCCATCAATAAATGACGGATCGTGTCGATAATGGTCGTAGACATAGTACAAAGTTAGCAAGTAAGTGTCAAACGAGTTCTGCGTTTGCCGTTAACCGATTTTTGGACCTGCGGCCGCGCCTGAAAAGTGAAGGAGAGAATAAGCGAATAATTGAATGGCTACCGCTGTTTCCACTCCCTGCGCTGCGCTGGTTCGCCCGAGGTGAACAAGCGCAGCGCCAAAGGTAGCCACGAAGTGCACCTTTGCGAACGGTGCTTGCGGCAGCTATTCTCTTATTCAATTATTTCTTGAACCTGCAACCTGCTACAGCTGCTTAGTATACAAAATCGTTTCGGTACTAACGCCCAGTAAGCTCATTTCAAAAACATCGGAGGTAAGCCGGATAATGCCGTAGCAATCCGTCCCGCCAGGGCCGGAAATCGTAAAGCAGGCTATCTCCATTTCTATCCCTTCGTTACAGGTGCCGGGGCAATTGGCGTGATAGGTCATGGCTTCCTGAAAGAGCAACTCCCCGTTGTAATACGTGGTGTAGTGGTCAGGGGTGAATTCTACAATTTCTTGATCATCAACACTATTGACCCACATCCCGGTAAGTACTGAAGCCAACTGCGCCTCGGCAGAATTTGGTGCAGGAGCATAAGTAGAAGGCGCGGCCGCAGGTGCAGCAGTGGAACCGTAAGAAGCAGGGGCCATGGCCTCGCCTTTTGTGCTTTGGGAGGGATCCAGAGGGGCCGATTCGTAGGCCTGTGGTGCACCCAGAGATGGAAAGGAACCAGCGGGTAAGGGCATGGGGCTGGAACTGTTCATTGGGACCGGACTCGTGGATGGGTCATATGCCGGGCTTTCCAGGTTGGCGGGAGGCTGCGGAGCCTCCTCTACGGTGGCTCTACTACTGGGCTTAAGGACGTCACAGCCAACGAAGAAAGTAAGAGGTAATAAAAATAATAGTAATCGCATGGCTGGGTTTTTAACTGGTAACGTATAAAGGCGGCTTATTGTCAATAAAAGTAACAACTTCTGCGGGATCATCCGTTAAATGTAGGTAATCCGCATAGGCTTTGCCCTCCGAAAGCTGGGTGATCAGCGCAAAGAGATCGGTATCTTCCACGTATCGTTTTTTACCCAGAAACACCATCGGGCTAACGTAACCAAAAGTGACGTAATGGTTTTGAGTGGCATCCATGAAGATCTCCTGGGTCGTACCTGCACTCCCAGTAGCAAATACGATGCCGTAAAGTGCGATGGCCAGCAAGGTGTCTTCCCGAATGCTGTTACTGAAATACTTGGCTATATAAGTAGCAAACAAGTTGCTGGGTTCGTGACCGTAAAACCAGGTGGGAATAGCCAGGCTCTCATTCCCGTCTGGAAAACGATCCAGAATGGTGTAGGCAGCTGCCTGGAACCCCGGGTCACGGTAGGTCGGTGCCACCGCCAGGGTCTCAAACACCCAGGTTAATTCTTCTTCTGCTACTCCGGCCAGGTAGGCGCCCAAATTGGCTGCTTCCATAATCCCCGGGCCGCCGCCAGAGACGACGAAATACCCGGCTTCTGCAAGCCGCTTGGCGGTGCGTAGGCTGGTCCGGTATTCATCGGTATTTCTGCCGGTACCGTGCCCTCCCATGAAGCCAACGGTTTTACGCTGGGGGAGTCCGTTCTCATTAAAATCAAGCAGACGACGCAAGCCTTCATCGATGCTGAAGTCATGTAGCCGTTGCCACAGCGCTTCGTTGATACTTGGGCAGCGTTTTCCTTTCTCGAATTGTTGGTAGATCTTAAAGTCGGTACTGTTGTCCAACGTTTCGCTGTAGCCAGCCATGAGTTCGCGCCAGGTGTACAGGTTACGGCGTAGAGGCAGGTAGGGAAGGTTTTCGGGGGCGTGTAGGAGGTTGGCCCCGCGTTTTCTTAAGGAGAACTCCGTCTCCAGAGGCATTTTACACCCAATGAATAAGGTGGTATCATCTACTTGATAGTTGCTCCAGTTAAAAGTGAGCTCGGTCAGGTCTATAGCCACCAGGGTGGTGCCGGTCAGGTCTTTGGTACCCGATAGTATCCAGTCATCGTCAATGGTTCCTAGTATGGGGCAGGTTTCGTTGCCGAATTTTGTGGACATGTGGTGAGTTGTCAGGTTGTCGAGTTGTCGAGGTATCAGGTTGTCAATTCACGGTGTAGACGTAAAATTTGGGGCAAAAGTAACTGCCGGCCGTCGTTTACGATGAGAAAATCGGCGGCACCTTCCTTTTTGTCGTCGGGCCATTGTTTGGCAGCCCGGGCCAGGAAGGCGGCTTCATCCACCCCGTCACGCTGCATAACCCTTGTTTTGCGGACATCTTCTGGCGCCGCAACTACAATTACCCCGGTGAAGTCATCCTGCCGGCCAAGCTCAAAAACAATGGCTGCTTCGTATAAGGTATAAGGGGCCATTTGCCGGGAGCGCCACGCGGCGGCATCCCGATGGACGGCCGGGTGAACCAGGTTATTGAGCGTAGCGAGGGCTGTGTCGTCTGAAAAAGCCTTCTTTGCTAACCAGGAACGGTTCAGCGTCCCGTTGGGTAGGTAGGTTTCCTTCCCAAATGCCACCTTCAGCGCTGCCACCAATGGTTGGTCTTCGTGCATTAATCGCTTGGCTGCGGCATCCGCATAGTAAACGGGGATGTCCATCTGCTCAAATTGCTCGCAGACGGTGGATTTTCCGGAGCCTATGTTACCGGTGACGGCGTAGTGATTCATATTCGAGCTGTTGAAGCTGTTGGTACTATTGGTGCGAATTTAACAACATCATTGATAACTCAAGTCTGAATGGCGTAAACGACCAATAGCACCAATAGACCAATATACCCTACCTTGCCCCCAGATGAAGTTAATCCGAAATATAGAATCACTAGTTGCCTTCGTCGGCAAGGCCGCCGGGATGCTCAACTTGATCCTGATTGCGGTCATCGTGATCGACATTAGCCTGCGGACCTTGTTTTCGCTGACCGGTGCGTGGGTCATCGAGTTGGAATGGCACCTGTTTGCCGTCATTTTCCTGTTGGGCATTCCCTATGCGTTACAACAGGACCGGCACGTTCGGGTAGACCTGTTTTACGAGAAATTTAGTCATGGGAATAAGCGGCTGGTCAACCTGGTTGGCACCTTGTTTTTCCTGCTACCCTGGGCCGTAGTATTACTAATCACGGGATGGCATTACGCCGCCGAAGCCTTCACCAGCGGTGAAGGAAGCCCAAACCCGAACGGAATACCTTATTTCTTCCCCATCAAAGCGATGATTCCGCTAGCAGCCGGCTTACTGATCCTGCAAGCGATAGCTACGGGGCTTACCGTGTACTTCGAGCCTGACGGCATGGATTGGGAAGTGAACGAAGACGAAGCCGAATAGATGAGCCTGGCCATTCTCGCGATTATTTTATTTGTCAGTATTTTTTTGCTGGTATTGTACGGTTACCCAGTAGCCTTTACGCTTGGTGGCCTGTCGTTACTTTACGCCTTTTGCTTCCTGGAAACTACGGCGTTGACCTTATTACCCAACCGGGTAATGGGCGTGATGGATAACTCCGTTCTCCTGGCCGTCCCGCTCTTCGTTTTTATGGGCATTATGCTGGAGAAAAGTGGCTTGGCGGAACGAATGCTGCACACCATGTCAGAATTCTTCGGAAGGGTACGCGGTGGTATGGCCGTCTCTGTCATCATCGTTGGTGCTTTGTTGGCGGCCTCTACTGGTATCGTCGGGGCAACGGTCATCACTATGGGCCTGATCAGCTTGCCACCGATGCTCAAAAAAGGGTACCCTCCCACTATTTCTACGGGGGTCATTGCTGCTTCCGGTACCCTGGGGCAAATCATTCCGCCGTCTGTCGTCCTGGTATTACTTGGCAGTGTACTTGGCGTTTCTGTTGGGAAGCTGTTTCACGCGGCCCTAATCCCAAGTATGCTACTGGTAGGTGCCTACGTCACCTACATTCTGATCTTGGGACTCGTAAAGCCGAACCTATTCCCCCGTGGGAATGAAGAAGCCACCACCTGGAACAAAGCTTTTTTCATCGACCTCATAAGTAGCCTGGTGCTTCCGCTTTCCCTGATCATCGCAGTACTCGGATCGATCTTGTGGGGGATCGCTTCGCCAACGGAGGCTGCCGCCATCGGCGCCGCAGGCGCCATGCTGCTGACCTTTCTGCAAGGAAAACTCCGCTGGGCTACGGTTAAAGACGTCTGCCGGGATACTACCCACCTGACGTCCATGGTCTTCATGATCTTGCTGGGTGCCACCACCTTCAGCCTCGTTTTTCGTGAATTGGGAGGAGACAGGTTCCTACTACAACTCATCGAAGGCGGTGACCTGAGCGAATATCAATTCCTCGCCCTGGTGATGGTGGTCGTCTTCATCGCCGGCTTCTTTATCGACTTCATTGAAATCGTCTTCATCATCGTTCCCGTCGTAACCCCCATCTTTATCGGCTACGGAACTGACCTGATATGGCTGGGCATCTTGCTTGGCATCAACCTACAGACCAGTTTCTTGTCGCCACCCTTTGGGTTCGCCTTATTTTACCTTAAGGGCGTCGCTCCGCCGGAGGTGAAGACGATTCATCTGTATAAAGGCATTATCCCGTTTCTTATTATTCAGGTACTGCTGTTGATTTTGGTCGTTGCGTTTCCTGAATTGTTGGGGATAGTGGGTAGTAAGTAGAACGTAGCACTACCTTCTACTTACTACTCACCCCATCCGGTTCCGCTTAACCAAATAAGCCTGCAGTACCGTCCGGAACCCATTATTGATGTCAGCTTCCACGTAGTCAATCTTGTACTGGAGGCACTTCAGACGTAAGCGTTCCTTGTAGGCTTTGACCTGCTCAACGTAGTGTTCCTTCACCTGGTTCGGTTGCAGTTTTACCCGATCGCCAGACTCCATGTCGATGAATTCGTAAGGTCGGTTGTCGAATTCAAAGTCGATCTCCTTCTTCTTGTCGACGGTGTGAAACAGGACAACCTCGTGCTTGGCGTGCTTTAGGTGTTGGAGCGCGCTGAAGAGGTCTTCTTCTTTCTCCGTATCGTCGAACATATCACTGAAGATCATCACCAAAGAGCGCCGGTGAATGCTGTCGGCAATTTGATGGAGGGCGGCGGCAGCGCCAGTCTTTACGTCCCGGGTAGGGGTGTCGACAAGTTGTTGCAGGTAATTGAGCAGCAGGCGGTAATGCGTAGTGCTTGATTTGGGCCGGGTATGCAAGCCAACGCCAGTGTCAAAAAGGCTAAGCCCGAAAGCGTCGCGTTGCTTCTTCAACAGATTCATCAGACTGGCGGCAGCCAGTGCGGAGAAGCGGATTTTGTTGACGTGGTCCTCTGAATTTTTGGTTACCTCCGGAAAAAACATCGAGGAGCTGGTGTCGATTACAATTTGGCAGCGCAGGTTGGTTTCTTCTTCATATCGTTTGGTGTACATCTTATCGGTTCGGGCGAAAACCTTCCAGTCGATGTTCCTGGTTGGTTCACCCGGGTTGTAGATTCGGTGTTCGGCAAATTCCACGCTAAAACCGTGGAAGGGGCTTTTGTGCAGGCCGATGATAAAGCCTTCCACTACCTGGCGGGCGAGAAGGTCAAAATTGCCGAGATTACGTACCTGTTCGTTGTCGATTAACTGCATTTTGTCGTTTTGGGGTCGATGGTGGGGGCCAACCATCGGTTACGTGGGGGTGTTTGTCGAGTATAACGTCTGCAATGTACGCATCGTACTAACTTCGAGCTTATGCTAGGTAAAATGAAAAAATGGTTGGGTATTGAAGGCGTCAAGCTTGAGCTTGAGCTTCCCAACAAATTCTCCCCGCGACAGGGGACGGTGGACGGTAAGGTTCGCCTCTACAGTAAGAACGCACAGACTGTTACTGGTATCCGGTTGGTGTTGGTAGAAAAGTACTCCCGTGGCCGCGACGATGAACAACTGGTGGATGAGTACATGCTCGGAGAGTTGATTATTTCCCAGACCATCGAAGTTCCCGAGGAAGGGGAGATCGTTGAAGTACCTTTCTCCATTACGTTTGAGCCCATGACTTCCGATGTCGAAGCGTTTGGCAATCGAAATATTCTGTTTCGCGGTCTGGCCTGGGTTGCCCGTAAAACGCGTAATGCTGATTCGGAGTTCCGCATTGAGGCAGAGGCGCAGGTCAAAGGGGTTGGGCTGAACCCGATTGTGCAGGAAGTGCTGCCGGGGTAGGAGATCTCGCACGGAACAAGCACACGGAGTTTGCTTGTTCCGTCATTGCACCTGCGGCCCCGCCCAAAATGAAAGCCCGACTACTTACTAAAGTTTCCTTAAAGAACGCTGTCGGGGAGTGAGAGGCGAAGAATCTGGATTATCTTAGTTGGCAATAAATACCTCCCTTACATGAAATCCTTTCCCCTTCTCTCCCTTCTTCTCGTTGCTTTTCTCCTCTCCGCCTGCACGCCGCTGCGCATCGTCCGCCTCGAGCCAGATTCAAAAGACACGACCTACCGCTACGGCGAAAAGGTGGCAACCAACGAAACGGCCGGTGCCAAAATTGACGTCAGCTATTACGATGCTTCCCCCCGCTTCGTCGTCTTTAACCTCGAGGTAGAAAACACGGGAACCGAACCCTTCGATTTCGATCCCGTTAGCTGCCTCCTGGTCCCGGATGTCGGCCCCGTCAACCAAGCCATTGATCCCGAAGTACGCTTACTCTCCATGGACATAAAGACGATCCAGGACCAACGAACCACCCGCACCCTGGCTTGGGTTGGAGCCGGAATCATCGTGGCAGGAGTAGCTGTCGATTTGGCCAACGGCGGTGGTGCCGACAACTTTGACGCCGGTTCTTATTTTGCCGCAGACCTGGCCCTCACCTCCGCCCAAAACCTGGCTTTTATCGTGGTTGACGCCAAGGATGAACGGGATTACGTACGCAATGCCGTTCCCTTCGACGACGAAATTCCGGGACCTGCCAACCGTTATTTCTGGCTGGACCATGCGCTGCGCATCACGACCTTACAGCCCGGGCAGAAAGTTTTCGGTAAAATTGCTTTCCCCCGCAATGATGAGGCCACTACTTTCAGTTTCAACGTTATTGTCAATGGGGTAGACTTCAAAGTCCCCTTTAACCAGTTGTTGTTTAAACCTTAATCTTCATTGGTCGAGACGCTACAGAAATATTACCTCGATTTCGTTCGATGACCGATACGTCTATGTGTCCTCGTCGCGCGAAAGCACGGCTGGAGCTACGATAAATAACCGGTCATCGAGTGGGTCCGAGATGGCCAGCGTCATCATTGGCGGTGGCGCACAGCATCTCAACCACAATTACACCGACTTAGGCGTCCTGAAAACCTTCTTCATTCTTTCTTCCATCCATTCCAGCACGTAGTTGAAGACCTGTTCCCGCTCCGGCTCAAAGTGCAGCTCGTGGTACAGCTCAGGCCATATCTTCAAGGTCATATTTGCTGGATTTCGCGCCGCGAAATCTTTGGTTCCTTCCGGACTCGTAAGTCCGTCTGCGGCGCCATGCATCATCAGCACCGGTACCTTCAGTCCACCGGCGTAAGCGTCCAGGCCGGCCGCGTTTTCCAGAATATCGATGCCGGTGCGGCTGGTTAGTTTAGCATGGACCAGTGGATCAGCGTCATACTTTGGTTTCACTTCAGGGCTTCGGCTGAGTAGGTTAGTGTCTAGCGGGCTATCCTGGGTGAAAGTAGGGTAGATGTTGCGCAGGAGTTTTCCCAGGCCCACCAGCAAGGCGCTGGGTGTAAAACTCAGCCGGATGTGGGGCGCGGAAACGATCGCCCCGGAAATATTCGGATGGCGGCGGATGAGGTAGCGTAGGAGTAAATGCCCGCCCATGCTGTGGCCGTATAGGAAAACCGGTAAATCATGATACCTGCGCTCACAGGCTACCAATAATCGAGCAACCTCGTCGACGTATTCTTCATAGCTTTCCGCATAACCTTTGCGCCCTTCACTCCGGCCAAACCCTTGTCGGTCGTAGCCGACTACAGCAATGTTGTGCTTGTTATACCAGGCTGCCATCTCATCGTAACGTCGGCAGTGTTCTCCTATGCCGTGGATGAGCCCAATCACCGCCCGGGCGTCTTGGGTTGGCCACTCTACGGCGTAAATACGGTTGCCGTTGTCGTTGTTCCAGCTGAATTCGATGGGGGCCATAGATTGGTCAGTTTAACTCCTGCTAAGGTACCAGATAATCCTGAAGGAGGAGCCTGGAATGATGTGGCATTTTTTTGCCTATATAGCAAATGGCACAATTTGATGGTTTTCCACACGAACGCCCGCGGGAACCTTAGCCCATGCACGGCAAGGCAGTCTTAGGGTACGGGACGCCACAGGGTTAGGCCCCCCCGTAGCGTTGGCCAAGCCCCGAAGCGAAGGTACCTGGTCAACCTGCGGGCATCCGAACGGTTGAGGCAACTGCAGTTGAGGTGTTTTATTCGAAGTTGTGCAATTTGTTAATCACACAATTGATGCGCAGCAGCAGTAGCGCCCCTTTTTTGTCTAAATTCGCCACATGAAGCCAAGAATAGTTTTTATGGGTACGCCCGACTTTGCGGTGCCCAGTCTCGAAATACTCATTGCTGCCGGTTACCCTGTCGTCGGTGTGGTAACGACAACGGATAAGATGGGAGGCCGAGGAGGAAAGAAACTCCTGGAGTCCGCTGTGAAAAAATGTGCCGTCAGGCATGAGATTCCGGTACTTCAACCCCGTAACCTTAAGGCGGAAGATTTTCTCAGTGAACTGCGGGCGTTGAAAGCCGACCTGCAAATCATTGTAGCCTTCCGCATGCTACCCGTAGCGGTTTGGGATATGCCGGCCTTAGGCACTTTTAACCTTCACGGTTCCCTCCTGCCTAAGTTTCGGGGCGCAGCACCCATCAACTGGGCGGTGATTCGAGGTGAAAAAGAAACCGGCTGTACCACCTTTTTCCTGCAACATGAAATTGATACTGGAGATGTGTTACTGCAAAAGCGGATTCCGATTGGTCCTGATGACACCGCAGGGGACGTCCACGACGCTATGATGCTTGGTGGTGCGGAACTAGTACTGCAAACGGTGCAGATGATCGAAACGAAGGACTACAAATTGAAGCCCCAGGACAATACATCAGCCACCTCAGCCCCTAAGATCCAACGGGATACCTGTCGGATTGATTGGGATCAACCGGTTCAACCGGTACACGATTTCATCCGTGGCCTCAGTCCCTGGCCGGCTTCGTGGACCATGCTGGATGGCAGTCAACTAAAAGTAATTCTTGGTAAAAAAGAGGTCGCTGCCCACGACTTAACGCCCGGTTCCCTGAGTACCGACGGTAAGACCTATCTTAAGGCAGCCTGCCAAGGTGGCTACTTACATATTTTGCAACTGCAGCTGGAAGGTAAACGTCGCATGAATATCGGAGACTTTCTCCGGGGTACGAACCTTGCCCTCGGCTCAGTGCTGGAATAATTTTTATTGAAGGATAATTAAGGATAACTCATCAATCACAACCAACTTCTTTTGTCAACGCTTCACCACGATCACTGCCCCCTCTGCCAATCCCCGGTCATCAGTCCGAAAATGTCGGTCAAAGACCACAGTATTACCGGAGAAACCTTCGAACTATGGCGATGCGCCGGTTGTGATTTCCTCTTTACCCAGGATCCACCCACCCCTGAAGATGCCGGCCGTTACTACCAGGGAGAAGAATACATCAGTCATTCCGATAATCAGGAAGGGCTGGTCAATAAACTGTACCACAAGGCGCGTGATTTTATGTTGGGCCGTAAGTATGCGCTGGTCGACAAGGTGGCCAAAGGAAAAAGATTGCTTGATTATGGTACCGGTACCGGCTATTTTACCGACTACATGGTGCGTAAAGGCTATCAGGCCCGAGGCATAGAGGTAGATAGAAACGCAAGAAAGTACGGCAGGGAAAAATTTGGCATTACGGTCGACGCGCCCGAAGCACTCTTCGATGAACTTACGGCAGACACCTTTGATGTGATCTCGCTTTGGCACGTCCTCGAACACCTTTATGATCCGGACAAATACCTCCACCGGTTTTTTGAATTACTGTCAGAACAAGGAAAACTGATTATTGCGGTACCCAATCATAAGAGTACCGATGCAGCGAGTTACGGGGCCGATTGGGCCGCGTACGATGTCCCGCGTCACCTGTGGCATTTTAGCCCGGCCACGATGCGTAAAATGGTAAAGAAGGCCGGCTTTCGGGTCGTAGCCACCCGACATATGCCGCTGGATCCATTCTATGTCTCCATCATGAGTCAGCGGTACCACAATGGCGGTGGCATCCTCGCTGGCGGTTGGAAAGGACTCCGTTCTTTTCTGTCAAGTTCTACAGATACGGAGCGTGGGAGTTCGGTCATTTACGTTTGCGAGAAACGTTGATTTTCTGGCGCGGCCGCTGGTGCAAGGAAAGGTTTAAGGAGAGAATAATTGAATGCGTGAATGGCTGCCGAAAGCGCCGTTCGCTTTACCTGCTCGCCCGGACGAAGCGACCTCCGAGCGCAAGGGTTTGCCGTAGGCAACATTCCCACGCTCACTCGAAGAGTGAACGATTCGCTCGCGCTCGAAGAGCTATGGTTGGTCCGGGCAGATGAGCGCAGCGCAGGGAGTGGAAACAGCGGCAGCCATTCAATTATTCTCACATTCTCTCATCTACTTCTTCATCACCTTAGTAACATAGACCCGGGTACCTCCGTCGAACAACTCAGCAAAGTACAATCCTGAAGGGAGCTCAGCACCAAAGGTGACGGATTCACCGGCGAATGCCTGCTGGGAGATCGTCCGGCCAAGTGCATCCGTCACACGGATACTTGGATGCGCTAACGTCCGACCTTCATACTGGAGTTTAAACGCCTCCTGGCTGGGGTTAGGGAACACTTTCGCCTGCAGGTTGCTGGTGAAGTTATTGTCGGTGCCAGTGGGGATTGGGCGGCCATAGACCAGGAAGTTGTCGAAGCCTGCTTCAACCAGGTGACCGGTACCGTCAATATCACTGGTGGTCACGATCAGCTGTAGACCACGAGTAACGTCGACAAATTCATCGATGCGGAAGGAGTCTGCGATCCACCGTGCGTCGCCGTCAAAAGCGTATTGCCTGACAACTGCGGTGGTTAACCCGTTGGTAATACTTATGGTTAGGGTATCGTTTACCGGGGCTGATCCGGCGTTGGCGAACCAGTACTGGTAGCTCACCTTTAGGTCTGCCAGGCGCAGCGGCCCGAAAGTCGGCGAAGTGATGGTCGTGGTACCGCCATCGACGTCACCATCTCTGGGGTTCCCACCAGTATTCTCCGTTACGTAGCATTCCTGACCAAGGTCGCCGGGTGCGTCTAATCCGGGGTTCATCGGGGAGGTGTCAAGAAAAGTCGCTTCTGGGATGGCACGCTCCCAAACACCGGTACTGGCGTCTCCTGAAACAGTCCAGTCCTCATCGGTAACAAAGTCGTCCATGTAGCCAGGTGTAAGCCGGTATACACGGCCCTCCAGGGTGGAAGGGCTTACATCAGATTCGGCTACTGTTAAATAGCCCCATTCTGCAACGTACAATTCGTAGTCGCCTTCAAAAACGTAGTCAATGGTAACTTTTCCGTTAGCATCAGCCTGCATCTCAAAAGAGCGACCATCGTTTTTGAATACGAAACTGGCGTTAGGAATCACTTCTTCAGTCTCATCATCAATCACGGTTACATCGATGTTGTACCGAGGGACAGTGGTGTTGAGTGTCGTGTCAAACACACTGCAAACACCATTCTCCAGCAGGCGGGTAACGGTTACAGGATTATAGTTAAGCGCTGAAATAGTGATGTCATACATCCCGCCTTCTGCTAAGCCTGTTTTGTAAATACCTTGTGCATTGGAAACCACACCATTAACTTGTGTTGAAGTGATCTCCACGGATACGTTGTTGATCGGTAGGCCAGAAAGCTCATCAGTGATGGTACCTTCAATTCGAGCGGCTAATTTGTAATCGACCTCGACAACGTACAAGCCTGTCTGGCGATCGGACAGTAACGTAAGCCCACTAGGAAGGAAGGGGTAGGCGCCCCAACAGCCGTTAAAATCACCATTTGCACCGAGCCAGGTATCGTAGTTGGCTACTTCGATGATGTTGTCAGGCTTGCTGGCGTCGGCAACAATCAGGCCGTCGGTGTAGTAACTGATGGACAGGTGATCTCCAATTACGTGGACGTTATGTGGGATGGTTCCCGTACCAATGGAGCCCAGCGGGCGGAATTCAAAAGTCTTCTGAATGTCCTCTTTGTCACTGATGTCGTAGGCGGCAACGGGGGCGTTGGCTCGTTCATCCGTGGTGAATACGAATTTGGAATTGTCGGTCGTCCAGGCGTTATGGGTGAAGGTGAAAGGTGTCAATGTCGTGCCCAAAGTCTTGATGTCGTTCAGGTCAGAAATGTCATACATGGCCAGTTCACCGTCGTAGATTTCTGAGCAGTACAAGGTGTCTTCCCTTACGTAGACGTCGTGGGAGTAGGTTTCCGGTGCGGCGGCTACATATTCCGGAGTCATCGGATCATTATTGAGGTCAAAAATTAGGATGCCACCGTCGTTAATTTGACGACTACCTCCGGCCGTGTACAACCGGCCCTTCAGGGTGTCGATGTAGAGGTTGTGTGCATTGTCAAAGGTTGGTGCAAAGCCAGGAATCTGGTAAGTATTCCGCTTAATGGTCACGTTGTTTGGCAGGTCGGTCAGGTCAAAGGCGGTGATGCCCTGGCTTCCCTGGTCAGCCGTGGTGTAGGCGTATTCTCCGAAGGTTTTGATGTCACGCCAAGCGGAATTGTCGCCCGCAATAAAGGCTACTTCCCGAATATCATCAGGATCAGCCAGACTAACGAAAGAGGTGCCCGATACCGTACCTACGATGGCATACTCCGTACCGTCAGGGGCAACGTAGCCCCATATATCATTGACGCCCTGGCTGTAGTCAAGGTTGTCGCGTAGTGTAGTATTGAGTTGGGCGGATAACATCGCCGTGCAGGCCAAAAGCCCGAAAAGGAAAAATTGTTTCATGTAAGCGTTGATGGTTAGAGCGGGCAAAGATAACGGATTCAACTAGCCGTTCTTTCCTTACTGTGATAAGGTCAAACTGCGGACTAAAACATCCGCTACCTTATAAACACATCAATTGTACGAATCCCCTATCCGTAAGTCTAATCATTCTCTAAACTGTCAGGTAGGAGGCTTTTGGGTGCGCGTAAACTGTCTGTTGTAACCGTAGGGCTGGGAATGTCGGGGTTCGAAGGGCCGACGGTTGGGGTGTCTTTCGGGCTCAAGTCTCCCCAGTTACCTGATTTTATCAACCAAGTTCCGGCAAAAGCAAGCAATAAAAGGGTGGCAGCCAGTGATAGTAAAGCGCCCCGTTTTGATTTTCGACGGACCTCAGGAACCCTTATTGGTGCCGGAGAAGGCGTAGATAGACCAGCTTCCCCTGCAGGCTCTGTCGTCGAAATTGATTTTGAAGGCAGGAGAGGAGGTTCAAAGGATCCAGCACCTGCGGTCTCTTCGGGAAGTGAAAAGGAGGTTTGCTCTACCTTCAAGGCAACCACTCTTTGCAGTTTTGCCGGAGTTGCATCTTTCGTCGCCTGTGCTGAGACGCTGATCGACCGACGAAGGATGACGTTCTTAGTTCGTTCCTTACCCTTGATGGTCAATAGTACGGATATCTTTAGAATCAATTGATGCTGGCCTTCCCTTAGGGGCCGGACGTTAAACACCCATTCGGTATAGCTGTAGGCGTCCACTACCTGTTCCCCGTCGGAGAGCAGCATAATATCGAAGGCGGGATCATCCGTACCGCCGGAGTCCAGGATCTCGACTTCCATCACTTCACTCAGCCCGATGTCTTCTATGACCACGTCTTCTTCACCGGCGATTCTTTCTAGTACCTGGTTTAGCTCCTCGGCTACCCGAACAAGACAGTCATAAGTCGTCTGAAGTACCATCATGGTGGGTACTTGATAGAGGAGGTGACCTGGTTTTAAACCAGGGCGCTGGGTTAGTTCTGGCTCGAAATCCGACGTGGCCAAGTGGTCAATGAAGAGCAGAATATCAGCAGTAAGGTTATTGCGCATTACCTCCAGGTGCTCTTCGCTTAGGGTGTTATTAACCGTATGTTGAACGATGTCCGATTGCCGGGATTTCAACAAAACAACCTGGTTGTGCTTGGCCCGGCTGGCTGGCAAAGCCTCCCCCAAAAGCTCTAGTGCCTGGTCAGGCTTTGCTTCCATAATGGCCTCGCGAATCTTGGACTGGAGGTCTATGAGTTGTTCGTGTGTGTGTATGGGCATCGTGGTGAAGATAATGTGCGATGCTTGTTCCTTGGCAATTATGCCAGATTGTATTTCATCCCGGCATAAATGCTGGAGAAGAGGCCCCCACTACGCCATCCGAAACAACCCCCCAATCACCGGCACGTGCAGCCAAGCCTCCCGCACGACCTTGCCCATTAAACCTTTCACTGCATCCTGCGTCAGCGCCAAATGAGCCAAATAGACGGGAAGCTGTTGCTCAAACTGTTTACCCGTCTGGTAAACATTAACGATCACCGCTACTTCTTCGGCATTCAACGCAACGATCCAGTCTGGTGTTATTGTCAGTCGTTTTTCTGCGTTTTGGTAATCCATACTGACGCCCTGAAGCAGCTCGGCACCCGGGTAATTTTGTTCCATCCATTGGAAAAAAGCCTGACTTTGTTCCAGCATTTCTTCCGGAATGAGCTCACCCCCCGGCAAGTAGTTCTGTACCAGCCCCATGGCGCGTTCCAGGGCAAGGTCCTCCAGTAAATTATGGGGTTTCCCCTGCTGGAAATTTGCGATGCATTGCCCCAATAGCCGCTCGTCGTTGGCCGGATCGGGTGGGGGAGGAGCGTAGTAAGTTAGGCGATCAGCCACCTCAAGGTCGGTGTATCGTTTCAATAGCCAGTCTTCCGAAACGAATTGATCGAGGTGCTGCTTCCGGCCCGGTCGTGGGCCCGTGATAAACGGTACGGGTATGTGCTGAAGCTGGGCCGACGGCAGGTGGCGGGGCTCCGTCCAGGTCTGTAAAAATTTATTGACTTCATGGCCGTTCCAGTCGAAGGGCGCGTCGGTCGTATCCGGACTAAGCACCGGCACCGTACCGCCGCCCCGGGCAAAGGCCCGGTCGAGCCACGGCGCCCCGTTTTTCGAGGTCGGTAGAATCAGGTAGTCTCTCGCTCGTGTAAACCCGACGTAAAGTAAGCGGGCTTCTTCGGCCGTGGCGTTTTCGGTCGACTCCGTCTGCCATTCGCTTTCAGCCAGTGTCTCGAGCCAAGGGACGCCTCCGGTGAGC
>JBLHRW010000045.1:0-19782 GCA_047626445.1 Neolewinella sp. | reverse complement strand
CGCCCAGGCCGAAATCGTATTGAAAGTTGGGCTGGCCGTTGGCCAGCTGAATCTGGATACTGCCGTTGGCATCTCCGGCGCAGATGGGTTCTGTAAAGACATCCATACCCTGGACAAGGCCGAGTTGCAGTTCATCTACGAAAATGTCTTGTTCTACGATACAATCGTTGCCGTCACGTACCCGGACGTTAACGTTCGTAATGCCAATATTGTCGATACGGTTGTTGCTGCCAAATGGGCGGCCATTGATGCTGTACTCATAAGGTGCAAGGCCACCACTGAGTGCGGTAAATTCTAGCGCACCGTCTACGCCGCCAGCGCAGGAAGGCATGGTGATCAGCGTGTCGAATACGAAGGGGGCCGGCCCATCGATAGTGAAGGTGAAAACGTCTTCACAGCCAGATTCATCGCTGACCGTGACGGTATAATCTCCGGTGGGTAGGCTGGAGATGTCCTCGGTAGTCTCCTCATTACTCCACAAATAAGTAAGGGTGGTCGGGGAGAAACTGCTGGTTGCGGTTAGGTTGATAACGCCCGTAGAATCGTTTGGGCAAAGTACGTCGCTGGTCGTTGCTCCTCCGGTGAACTGCCCCTGACAGCAAATCACGTTCACTTCCTGTTGGTTGAGGACTTCCCGGCAGTCGCGGGAGGTGGTGATGATGAGCTCTACCGAGGGGGTGCCGGCTTCGCCAAATACGACGGCGTGAGGCCCGGCGCCACTTGCCGTTTGGGGCGTGGCGGTGGGGCCGAAGTCCCACTCCCGGCTTACGATCTGATCTACGGAGGTGGACAAATCCTGAAAGGTGAGGGATTCCCCGACGCAGACTTCGCTGTCAGAAAAGGTAAACTCAGGTTCTGGGCCTAAAAAGGTCCCCGTGCCGGTAAATTCAATGTCAAAACCATCCCCCGATCCGGAGAAGTTGAGGATGATGATGCCGTAACTACGCCCGGCCACCATATCGATGGCGGCGGCGAAGTTGTTGTTGCCACCTTGACAGCCGCAGTTTTCTGTCTGGTCTCCGTCGTTCAGGCTAAGACCGGTCTCCCCGAGACAGGGGAGGTTTTGAGCATCAGTGTTCCCGCCGGACTCTCCAGAAAACATACACCGCAGTGTTTCCCTGTTGCTGCAGTTGTCTAATCCAGCGGTAAATTCATAGACCACAAAGTCGATGTCTTCATTGGGAGCCGTACCACGGGGAGAAATGGTGAAGCCAAGTGTGCCCGGCTGATCGCAGGTCCATTTGTACCATACCGAGTTGTCTTCGCTGGGGTTACAACCCGCTACGCAATCGGCCTGGAGATCATCCCGGGTACTACCACTTCCACTCAGGAAGTCAACACTGAAGGGAGATTTGTCACAGAGGATCACCCCGGTACTGCAGTCGCCGCTGGGGCTTGGTGGGGCCTCGAATTGGTTGACACAAAGCTCGAAAGTACCCACTTCGCCGTCGCGTGCACCGATCAGGATGAAATAGGTTTCGCCAATGGTCAGTCCGGTGATGATAGCGTTGACACCGTTGACGTTTCGGAAAGGAGATTTACAAATCAGGGCTTCATTACGGCTAAGCCCGGAGCAGTCGCCTTCGTAAAGGGTCATCTGTGGAGTAGTCAAACTACCCCGTTCGTTACCGGTGATCCGGCCGTCGATCGTAATACTGGCCGCATCCTGCAGGGCGATAAAGGAATACCATACGTCTCGCATTTGGTCGGGCTCGCTGATGCAAATGTCATATTGGTTAGCGTCGACGAAGGAGGCCGTTGCCCCGATGGTCGTACCTCCCGCGTTACCAGTACAAACTTCTAACATCTCGGGTAAGGGGATGGCGTTGATGCATTCATCATTAGCCGGCTGGGCCCAGGCAATGACCGGGCATACAAAAAGGCAAAGGGCAAGCAGGTAATATGATTTCATCGGGAGTAGACTTAATAAAAGAACTAACATAACATAACAACAGACCGTTGAGGTACGTCAAAAGCGTAGCAAATGAACGACGAATGGTTAGTTTTTATGGGTTTAATAACGTTTTAGGCTTCTCGTCGGGGAGCCTTCGGCTATTTGGGAGCTTCCTTCGGTCGCGTTGGGGAGGCTTTCAGCCGTTGAGGGCGGTCACTTCGTTCCCCGTTGGGAGCTCCCAACAGGTAGCCTCTAACGCGAGCGCAGCGCGTTTCCCAACGCGCAGCTCCCAACGGCCGAAGGTTCGTACCTTCGCCTTCGTGAAACTTAAGTCCCAGATTCCCAACTTCATCACCTTGCTCAATCTTTTCTGTGGTTGTGCGGCGATCGTCAACATATTGGATTACCAGTTTATCGCGGCATTTTGGTTCCTGTTTGCGGCGGGCTGGTTTGATTTTGCGGACGGGTTAGTTGCCCGCCTGCTTAAGGTCTCCAGCGAACACGGTAAGGAGTTGGACAGCTTGGCGGACATGGTCTCCTTTGGAGCGGTGCCGGGAGTAATCTACTATACCCTGCTCTTCATTGACCAATCCGCTGCACCTGCGGCCGCGCCCATATCCTGGTCCTGGTACGCTGCCCCGGGCCTGATCGTAGTACTTTTCTCCGCCCTCCGCCTGGCTAAATTTAACCTTGATACTCGCCAGTCCGAAAATTTCATGGGCGTGGCGACCCCGACGAGTACCGTTTTTGCGACCGGCCTTATGCTCATCTATGCCCTCGATCCCTTCGGCTGGGCGGTCTGGACGACTAGCCCGCTGGTCCTCTACCCCGCCATTATCGCCTTTTCCTACCTCCTGGTCAGCGAACATCCAATGTTTTCTTTCAAGATCAAAGGCGCGAAGTGGGCGGGCAACGAGACGCGAATTATCTTTGCGGTTCTTGCCATTGTCTTCCTCGCTGTGTTGCGGACTGCGGCTTTTCCTTTCATCGTCGGGGTGTACCTGATCATTAACCTAGTGGCACCACCGACCGCGCAAGCAAATACCTCCAACGAATGAAGTTTCTCGCCCACATCAACATCATGCCCAAGGCTGAACTGCTCGATCCCCAGGGCAAAGTGGTCGTCAAGAACCTGCCTAATATCGGCATTGAAGGTGTCGATACTGTCCGCATCGGTAAGCATGTCACGATCAACCTCGAAGCTAAAAGTGCAGACGAAGCACAAGAAAAAGTAGAGAATGCCTGTAAGAAGCTGCTAGCCAACGTGATTATGGAGAGCTACGACTTTGTGGTCGAAGAGCTGTAAAGGAGCTAATAATTGAATTAGTGAATGAGAGAATAGCTACCATTTGCGGCGGTGCGCTTCGTGGCGGCCTTTGGCGGTCACTTGCTCCCCTGGGCGAACAAGCGAAGCGCTGTGAGTGGAGACTGCGGTAGAGCCATTCTATTATTTCCCTTAGTCTATTATTCTCTTATTCAAAAGGCGTAAGTTATTTGTACGGCGTCCCATCGTAGGTTAAAGGAACAATCTTGGCTTTCTGGTAACCTGCGGTTCCGGGCGGTAGAACCGACCTTATCCTTCAGGCGTTAGTACCGCATGAAAACTCCGGAAAATTACAACCCCCTCACTGCCGAAGAAGAGCGTATTATTGTCCGTAAAGGCACACAGATGCCTTTTATTGGGGAGTACAACAACTTCAAGGTCGACGGCGTCTTCGTCTGCCGGCGCTGTGATAACCCGCTGTACGACAGTAAGGATAAGTTCAGCAGCGGCTGCGGCTGGCCGAGCTTCGACGACGAAGTACCAGGCGCCGTCGAGAAGATCCGCGATGCCGACGGCCACCGGGTCGAAATTACCTGCAACAACTGTGGCGGCCACTTGGGCCACGTTTTCGAAGGGGAGCGCCTTACTTCTAAGGACACTCGCCACTGCGTCAACAGCCTCTCGCTCAAGTTCATTAAGCGGGAGAAATATGACGCCCTGCAGGCAGGTAGTGATGCCTGAAGGGCGACGATCTACCTCGCCAGTGGATGCTTTTGGGGCCGGGAGTTTTACTTGAGTAAACTCCCCGGCGTCATCAGTACCCGCACGGGCTTCATGGGCGGTACTGTTACCGATCCTACCTACCAACAAGTTTGTACTAAAGCAACCGGCCATGCGGAAACGGTAGAGGTTGTTTATGATACAAGAATACTCGCTACCCACGCACTACTAGTCGAGTTCTTCACGCTCCACGATTTTACCGTCGATCGTAGCGAAAATAGTGGTCAATATCGATCCGCTATTTTTGTCGACCCGGACTCTAATTGTGCCTCTGTGCAGGAAAAAACAGCCTCAAACATACTGGCAATACTGCGTGAAAATGGGTTTGTTCCCGCTACTGAGTTGCGGAGGGAGAATAATTTTTATCCCGCCGGCAATAGGCATCAGAAGTACTGTTTGAGCAAGGGAGTGGTACCTAAGAAGCGGAGCGCGGAGGTGGTTTACAAAATTTTAACATTTTAATAACCCCTAATTAGTCGTTTACATAACAATGTTTCCACGCGTAGAATATTCCGTTAGCCGCTTCTCAACAGACGGAAATAGCGCATTTATTCTGTTTTACGACTAAATGAGGGGGTGTTGCGCTGTTGACTCCAAATCAACGACGATACTCTAGCACATACTTAAGCGTTGAATAACAAACCGTTAGGGCTGAAAGGCTTGACTGGTGATGGTCGTTACCCCTATCTTTGCGACCGCTTAGGGTAAGTAACACACTAACCCGGCGAGATGCCCCAGAAAATGATCGTACTCCCCAGGCGGTCTTTAAATGCTGGCCGAAGAGCTAATCCCATGAACAGGTAGCGTTGAGGCGGTCAGTGATTGTTAAACGAAATTACATTAGATGAGCAAGCTACTGAAGTGCTTGTGCATGGCCATTATACTGGCGATGTACACCTCCGTACAGGCTAACTCGACTTACACCTCGATTTCTCCTTCTTCTAACGACCCTAAAGACGAAACCGCAGCTTCTTCCATCAGCCTACGATTGGCTGGTCTTGAGTTGCCCTTGTCTACCCCCGCTTCCGACGCTCACCTCCAGCGCAAACTGAAGGATTACCTTGGCGGCGGCAGTCACAGCACCGAGCGTATGCTGGGTCGTGCCAACCAATACTTCCCCGTCTTCGAATACTACCTGGCTAAGCATAATATGCCTGAGAGCCTTAAGTATTTGGCCGTAGCGGAATCTATGCTGGTTCCTGGTGCCGTTTCTTCTGCCCGCGCAGCGGGCCTCTGGCAGCTGATGCCCGCTACCGCCCGTTCAATGGGCCTGCGAGTAGATGGTACCGTTGACGAGCGCCTAGACATGTACCGCTCTACCGAAGCTGCGGTAATAATGCTGCAGGAACTCCACCAGCAGTTTGGTGATTGGCACCTAGCCCTGGCCGCCTATAACTGTGGCCCCGGCCGAGTTCGGCGTGCCATCCGCTCAGCTGGCGGTCATACCTTCTACCCAAAGGTGAAGCGTTATCTCCCCCGGGAGTCTCAGCAATACGTAGCCTCCTACGTGGCTGCGGCCTACACCGTGAATTACTACGGAGATTACGGACTTACACCGGCCGATTATTTATTGGAAGACAGTGTGGCCAGCATCAGCGTTTACCGCTACATCAGCCTCAATCGTTTGGCCAAAGCCGCTGGAGTACCGGTGCGCCTGGTTCGTAAAATGAACCCCAGCTACTTACGTGGGTTCGTTCCCAGTAACAAAACAGGTTACCGTCTTCGTATTCCACTGGAATATGCATGGGATGCACAACGCTACGTTTGGGGCCGGCCCAACCTCGTTCTACTCGACAAAAATCCGGACATTGCGACAGCTCAGCAGGTCGCCACCGATCTCGAGTTCGACGCCGAGCAGTGGCTCTTTGGTTGTAAGTCGCAGAACTTGCGCCACCAGCCATCATTGGTCCAGGTGTATGCCGTGGCGCAAATGAACCTCCGCCTCCTCGCAGCGTACGAAGCGGTAGCAATGAACTAATTGGCTTATCTACATACCAATTACCTTGGGCGGTTCGCATTTATGCGGACCGCCTTTTTTGTGTGCCATGCATACGTGTTACTTATAGGGTGCAAGTCCCGAAGGGCTCCTGAGGGCCGGAACCGTTGGCCAGCGTAAATGCCCTGAGCGCGCGCAGAGGGATGAACAACGAGTGGATCGGTCACGGGAATTATTGGCGGTAGTACCGATCTACGTAAGATTGAATGCTTGAGGAGATCGCCGTGATACGAGAGTATGTCTGGTGGGGTGAGAAAACGTAAGGAAAAATCTTAACCTTCATCTCCTATTCAAGTATTTTACGTTTACCTCGGTGCGGGTGTGTTCAGAGCGGAATCTGCGAAAAGAGATGAGTAAAAACAGTAGAACATGAAAACATATCTAAATAATTGTGTATTATTAAGCCTTAGTAACTATCTATCTATTTACACGAGGAAAAGAATATTTTTAAAAATCTATTTCAATAGATTTAACACCTTTCCTATTTGTAGTTTTAATGAGATTATAAACCAAATACTGTAAGGGAATTATTATTTACGTATCAGTTGCACGAATTATCATGGAGGAATTAAAAGAGCTTATTAATATTGTTGACCTTAATAAGGTGCGGTCCATCAATATCATTGGCGATGAGAGTTTTTCGAAGGATACCAACCTTAACAAGTTATACCACGGAATTCTTAGCGGAGATATCGTGACCGAGAAAGATGCTATGGCGGAGATCGGATTGCGGCGCAAGACGAAACGCTTCCAGAATTTGAAGAGCGAACTTAAACAACGGCTGCTCAACACACTATTTTTTATTGACGTGAACAAGCCTGGTTTTACCGACCTCAGCGAGGCGTATTATACTTGTTGCCGGCGGTGGGTAGCCGTAAAGATCATGTTTGGCCGTGGGGCCTTTAATACGGGAATGGACATGGCCAAGAAGCTGTTTAAAAAAACGGAGACGTACGAGTTTACCGAAATATCGATGGACCTTGCCCGGCTGCTGAGCTCGCAGTACGGTTTTCGCTACGGTGACCGCGAGCGTTTCGATCACTATAATGAGGTTTACGACAATCTTGTGGCCTGTTTCCACGCCGAGAACATACTGGACCGCCATTTCTCTAGCCTCGTGATGTACCGGATGCATAAAGAGGGGCGGGAAAAATTCCAGGAAGCTGGCGAAGAACTGGCGAAAGAGATTCCGCCCTACCTGGAGAAGTTCGACTCCTACCGGGTCCATCTCTGCGGGAGGGTTGCATTGATCTGGTGCGCGCTCAATGCATTCGAGTACCAAAAGACTATTGAATTATGCGATTCTGGCCTTACCTTTTTCCGTAATAAGCCTTACGTCGCCAACACGCCGCTCGGGATGTTTTTACATTACAAAATGGTCTGTCATACCCAGCTTAAGGAATTCGTGAAAGGGCGGGATACGGCGGAGCTGGCCAAGCAGTACTATCGGGAAGGGACCCCGAACTACTTCAAGTTTCGGGAGTCTTTGTTCATTCTGGAAATGCACACCCAGCACTATACGGAAGCTTACCTGATTTACCACGAAGTAACCAGCTCGAAGAAATTCAACAAGCTGGATGCCCGCGCCAAGGAGACCTGGTTACTATTTGGGGCTTTCCTAGAGTACCTTATCACTATCGGTACTTTAGAGCGGCCAGTGGAACAGAAAGGCAAAGGCATTTTCCGGCTAAACCGCTTCCTTAACGAAGTCCCGATATTTAACGGGGAGAAAAGACGGCGAAACATACCGGTACTGGTACTGCAAATTCTTTTTCTCATCAACCGCGACCGCTATTCCGCCGCGGCGGACCGGATCGAATCAGTAGAAAAATACTGTTCGCGTTATTTAAAGAAGGGTAGTTCTTTCCGCAGTAACTGTTTCATTAAGATGTTACTGCAAATTCCCCAAACGGCCTTTCATGTAGAAGCCGTAAAGCGTAAGGCAGATCGGTATCAAAAACAACTGGGCGCTACTCCTCTAGAAATGACCAATCAGTCCTGGGAGGTGGAGATTATTCCTTATGAGCAACTATGGGAGTTTGCCCTCGGTTCTCTGAGCGCCCGGCGGGTCAGTTCGTAGTGAGCGCTGAAGATTGGCGCTTAGTTACTTCATCAGTCTTTATTTAACCGCGCTATACTACCGTTGGTCACCCAAAGCGCTTTTGCGCCCGTGAGGCCGCTGGATCGTTTGCTCTACTGCGGGTAGTGGCTTTACAAACAGAGTTCCTACTATTACCCTTGAACCTTTACCTGCTCCTAATTACTTTTTCCCGATAAGAGGTACGCTCTCCGACGGTAAAATGCCCTCATAGGTGGTTTAGAGCGGAATTTATTTTAAAAACTAGTTGCATAGTTGGAATTTTATAAGCCTCTTTTGGTGAATATAAATTATTGATAATCAATAATTTAAGTTTTTATAATATTAATTTAGGTTGTAAAGTGCGGTGGGAAAAAGGTGAATTGGTGTCCAATTGTGGCCCTCGGGGTTGCCCTAGATTTGTGATCAACAAAGGGGGAGAAACAAATAAGTTTCTTTTCTGCATCACAAATAACTACTAAATATCCATCACCATGGTAAAGCCACAAAGCACCAGCCGATTTGCCCGGCCCAAAGGCCACACTCGTCAGATTGTCGATGTGGTATTTGGGGTAGCTGACCGTAATTGCGCTGGTTTCGGGATATGCAAAATTGAACCCAATGGGCAGGCCACCGCTACTGCCTGTGAGGGGAGATGGGTAAGCGCGGAGCTCTATCCTGCAACGCCTACTGGGGTTGGCTTATGGATTAGCAAAGATCTGATTAGCCCACGGGCTATGGAGAACTACTTCTATTTCGACTACTTCGTCATGGAGGAAGATTACACTATCCCAAGAGAAATCTGGCAGCGCTACGGCGAAGAGCAAATTATAGAAAAGGGGTACTACCCAATCATTCGGCATAACGGCCACATTCAAATTATTTTTTCACCAGATAACAACTCGTTATCAACGCTTTAATAAATAAGTTATGAAATCCTTACTTTATTTGACGCTCCTACTGGGGAGCACTTCTCTCTTTGCTCAAGCGAGCTATCAGCAGGCACTGGGTCAGGCCTTAGGACAGTTCAGCCAGGCGCAAAGTCCTGAACAATATGGCGCAAGTGCGACTGCTTTCACCGAACTAGGAAATGCAGAAGGAGCTACCTGGCACGCCAACTACTACGCCGCTCTGGCAACTGTTGCTCAAAGTTTCCGCACGGAAGAAACGAAAGACCGGGACCGCCTGGTAAGTGAAGCTCAGGTCTACCTGAATTTAGCAAAAGAAGCGGGTACCACCGAAGCTGAAAGTGTGGCTCTTCAGGCCCGTATCTATCAGGCCCGAATTTCTATTGATCCTGCAAGCCGTTCCATGCAGTACGGCCCAAAAACCATGGGAATGCTCTTCCCCGCCAAGGCTAAGTCTCCCGGAAATCCTCGCTTATTGTTATTACTTGCCCAAATGGTAGAGCGGACACCTGTCGGTTACGGTGGTGGGCCAGAGAAAGCCTTATCACTGGTACAAGGTAGTATGGCTGCTTTTGAAGTATGGTCTTCTGAAGACCCGTTTGCACCAAGTTGGGGCCAAGACGAGGCTGCGAAGTTGCTCGGTAAGCTCGATCCATCTACGGCTAAATCCAGAAAAAAGTAATCATGGAAAACTTAAAAGTAGCCCTCGTATCAGGAGGGACACGCGGTATCGGCCGTCACACTTGCCTACAACTCGCCGCTAAAGGTTTCAAGGTCATCTTGACCTACCGGAGCAACGAGGAAATGGCCAACGGGGTTGTCGCTGAAATAATAGCGGCAAACGATCCCATCCCCTACGCTTTCCAATGCGACATGACGGATACAAAAGCCGTTAAAGCACTGGTTAGCATGATCAGAAAAGAGCACGGAGAGATTGCTGTACTCGTCAATAATGCTGGTATTCTGGGCAAAAGTAAGCCCTTTATTATGACCGGAGATGAGGAATGGTGGAACGTCCTGAACACAAATATTTCTTGTGTAATGAATACGACTCGGGCAGTGATACCATCTATGATGCGGCAGAAAAAAGGGAGCATCATCAATATTACATCACTCTCTGGCCAACGCGGTAACGCAGGCCAATCTGCCTACGCAGCATCTAAAGCAGCCATTGTAGCCTTCTCGAAAACGATACACAAAGAAATGGGCTCCTTCGGGGTGACGATCAACTGTATTTCTCCCGGCCTGATCCGTACGGACATGACGAAGGACATTAAGCCAGAGTACTACGAGAAGCGCCTTGCGAACAGCCCCCTGAAGCGTATGGGAGAGCCGGAGGAAGTGGCCAACCTGATTACCTACATCGCCACCTCGGCACCTTCTTATCTCATCGGGCAAGAAATCACCATAGACGGTGGTATCGGGGTGTAATCCCAGCCTTTTCAAAAATCAATCATTATGTCAAATCGCGTAGTCGTTACCGGAATGGGAATCATCTGCTCCATTGGTAACAACCTAGAAGAGTTCGAGACGGGCCTGCGGGAAGGGCGCTCCGGGCTCAAACCCATCGAAGCTAGCCGCTTCGACGCTTCGGATGCTTACTTCCGTATCCACGAAGGTTGCACCGTGGATCCCGAACTATACGCCGAAATCAACGAGGTCGACGTTAGTATTCTCACCGAATTCAGCGTCCGCGCCATTCGGGAGGCCATGGAAAAGTCTGGCCTGGATATGGCGACGGTCGATCCCCGACGGGTGGCACTCTGTGTCGGCACTTCGGTTGGAGGTAGCTATCCCTTCATGCGCTGGATCCAGGACGATCTGGACGGTAAGGAAAGAGACTACAACCTGTTGCGCTACAGCACCCCCAATATTACCGGAGATATTGCCCGGCAGCTGGGCATTCGGGGGCCGCTCTCTACGATATCCACCGCCTGTGCCTCGGGGACCAACTCCATAGGCCGTGGTTTCGATCTGATTCGTTCTGGCCGAGCGGACTACGTCATCGCTGGAGGGGTAGACATCTTCACCTACCTGACCTTCAGTGGGTTTAATTCTCTCTTCGCCCTGTCCAAAGGAAATTGTAAGCCTTTTGATAAGAAACGAGACGGCTTAAACCTGGGGGACGGCGCCGCCTACGTGGTGCTGGAAAGCGAAACTGCAGCACAAGCCCGCTCCGCCAACATCGTGGCCGAGGTGAGTGGGTATTCCATTGTCAACGAAGCGTACCACGCCACAGCTCCGCACCCGGACGGTATCTATGCCCGGCGGGCGATGGAAAACGCTCTGCGCATGTCTGGCGAAACCTCTAGCGGCGTAGACTACATCAACACTCACGGCACGGCCACCAAAGCCAACGACAAGATGGAGATTAAAGCCATCGAGGCCCTGATGGGGGAGGAGGGTTTTGTCCACATTTGCTCCACGAAGGCACTAACCGGACACTCGCTTGGGGCGGCCGGCAGCGTCGAGTTTGTTGCTACAGCCCTAAGTGTTGCCAAGAACTTCATCCCTGCCTCCACTGGCGTGGCCGAAAGCATTGTCGTCAATAAACAGCTAAAGCTCTCCGGAGAGAGGTCTGAAGAATGCGAGGTCCGCCTGGCGCTTTCTAACTCTTTCGGCTTCTCCGGCAATATGGCTTCCATCGCCGTCAGAAAATACCCATCTGGGCAGGCGGCCTAAACCCAGGCCGTCACCCACCACTAATCAATAATTTCTCTTACCAATTCAATTTCTTTTATTATGCAAGACCTCACCGCAATCCAGAACAAAGTCAAAGCCTGTATCATCGAAGTACTCGATCTCAGCGACCTGACTCCAGACTCTATCGACAACACCACGCCTTTCTTCGGTACCGAAGAGGAGCCCGGCATCATCCAGGACAGCCTGGCCATCCTCGAAATATCTACGGTTTTGGGAGAGGAGTTCGGCATCATGCCCACCGAATTTGACGAGGAATCTTTCCACAACGTCGAAGCCCTTAGCCTGATGATTCAGAAGAGCCTGGCCGCTGAAGACACCCTGGTTTAACCACTTCCGCTGCACCTGCGGCCTCGCCTACTTTTTTTCATTGTAAACATTCACCAACGAAATTTATCAAGTTATGATCGCCGTAAAAGTTAACGCTCCGCAACAAGCTGGGCAACCGACTCCAGCTAGGGTCATATCCCAGAATACGTTGATTGATACTTTACGCGAACGTCATAGGTTCGTGTTGGAGAAAGTCGCCCTCATCGAAGAAACCCGACAGGTTACCTACGGAGCGTATTGGGAGCGCATCGAATTTTTCAGTAGCGCCCTGCTAGACAAAGGGGTTCAACCCGGCCATGTGATCGGGATCATGTGCCCTCTCTCTTCCATTGACGTGGCCAGCCTGGTCTTGGCTATTATGGATGTCGGGGCCGTGCCAATGGTCATCAACCTCACGGATAAATTCCAGCGGGTAGAGCCAGAAGAAATCGGCGTCTTTGGCTTCGTAATGCACGAACGTACCCAGAAGCTTTTTCGGGCTAAGAACCCACCGAAAAAAGTAGACCGGGTCGATAAAGGGCTGAACTGGTACCAAGTCAATCTCACCGGAGATGCCCGTAAGATCGCGGCTGCAGCACTCGTTACGAGCTCGGGTAGTACCGGTGGCAAAAAAATCATTCAGTACACGCAACGTGGTATTCTCGAAAACGTGCGTAGGAATGTTAAAGCCATCGGCATCAACCCTGCAGACCGAACCTTGATGGTCTTGCCATTGACCTATTCTTACGGTCTGGTGGCCCAGTTTTTGAGCCATCTTTATATGGGAGCAACCATCATTTTTTCGAACAAAGTACTCTTCGTTGGCGCCATTCTGAGGCTAATCAACCAGCACCAGATTAACTCTGTCTTTACCGTCCCTCCTATTTTTCGGCAAATGGTCTATATGATCAACAAGCAGGAGAAGTTCAAGGACCAACCGGAGTTGTGGAAGAGCCTTCGTTATGTTACCTGTGGGGGAAATCACATTGAGCCAGACACCGTACGTAAGGCGCTCAAGACCTTCAATTGCCCAATCGTGAAAACGTATGGGTTAGCGGAGGCAGGGCCCCGGGTAGCCACCAACATCATTCGGGCTACTACAGATGCCATTGACTCTGTTGGTTTTCCGCTTGATGATGTCGAGGTGATGATTATCAATCCCCGTGGGGATAAACTTCCACCTCGTAAAGTGGGTCGGATTGTGGTCCGTACACCTTCCGCCGCCGCTGGCTACTTCCTCGGAAAGAGCAACGGGCTGAAGATTGTAGGGAAAACCATCTACACGCAGGACTTAGGGTACATCAACGACGAAGGCCAGATCTTCATCCTGGGTCGAAAAAGTAGCAAGATTCGACTTAAAAGGTTTGGGCCGGTACTCTGGCAAAACCAACTTATGGACGAGGTCTACGGAAATTTCTCCGTCTTCAAACTCAGTGTAAGTAAAGAAAGCTCCGGCCGGATCAAGGTAGGAGTAGTACCCATGGCCAAGGAAAAGCCTACGGCGGACGACATCCTAAATCACATTGAGCGCCGTTTTGGGCGCGTCGTAAGGAATCAAACCGACGTTTTCTTTCCTCGGCTAAATCGCCTCAAATTTCAAAAATAGCAACCCTCTTCGGTAATTCTGGCAGCTCCGCCAAAACTACTTGAGAATTAACTCACCAAGATGAATAACGTCCTATATCACGTCCATTACGAAGACCGGGATGACATCATCGAAGCCTTGGAGGCTTATCGCGAACTCTTCCCCCCTGCCATTCAACGGCGTTGGAAAGCATATCTCAGCTCTCCCGATCGTCGTAAATCAATTGTTAGTAAGGTCTTGCTTTACACCGCGTTGATGGATGAGTTCCCTGGAGCGGTTCCAGGCAAATATCCCCTCTGCTACGATGCCAAGGGCCGTCCTTTCATCACCAGCCGAGAAAGCTTCGATTTTAATATTTCCCATTCTCAGAACTTGATCGCTTGCGCACTGAGTTTCAACGGCCGCCTCGGGCTCGACGTCCACCACCGGGCGGAGCGCGAGAACCTAGAAAAATACCGCAAATCACTTGATCGCATCATTAACCTCGGCCGACCCATCGAACTGGAAGACTGGGTGAACATGGAAGCCATCCTGAAATGCACTGGCGAAGGGCTGGGCGGATTAAAATCCGTCATGAAATACTTCGACAATTACCAATTGCAATCCTTTGACCTCCACCCCGACTATCTCTGCCGGGTAGCCACCCCTCATCCGCTAGAATTACTCTCCCGCTCTTTCGAAATCCCAGCCCTCATTGACTCTATTGAGGAACAACTGGATAAATCCACCCAAAATGTCCCAGCTTAAAACCGCCTTTCCTCCGGTAGCAACTATGCTGCCTCACCGCGAGCCAATGCTACTGGTGGACGAGATCACCGGCTACAAAGTCGGCGTGTCTTTGACCGCCGTCAAATTCGTCGCCGAGGACCTTATTTTTTTTAAAGGCCACTTCCCTGGTTACCCCATGTTACCCGGAGTTTGCCTGATCGAAATGATGTTCCAAACCTGCGGGCTCTTCGGTCGTATGGAGGCTATGGGCGCGGCCGCAGGTGCAGGTGCAAAGACTAAGAAGCCGATGGTTGGCCGGGCTATCCGCGTCGATAAGACCAGCTTCACGCAACCGGTATTTCCCAATACCCGCCTGTCGATTGAGGTCGCAATCAAACAACGTCTGATGGCCTTTTCTGTCTACACAGCCAAGGTGAAAAACGAGGAAGGAAAAATTGTCGCCAAAGGAGAGGTGACTGTTCATCTCGATAAATCCGGCAACTTCATTCCCTCGACGAACTCCGGTAAATAAATTAAAGTTCAACAAAATTTAGCCAATCATGAATGTAGTAAGTCAACAGCAGCGGGTCGTCATCACCGGAATCGGGATCGTCTCCAGCCTCGGTACCGGGGCGGAAGAACATTACGAAAAACTCCGCAACGGCCAGGGTGGTGGTACCATCAAGAAAGATTGGTCTGAACCCGAACTGAAAGAGGAGTATTTCTTTCCCTGTCCAGAGTTCAACATTAAAGAAAGCTTCGAGGGGCTGAAGGCTCCCTTCCCTTTGCGCTATTCCCAACTGGCCATGATGGGCTGCCTCAAAGCCGTGGAAGACGCAGGTCTCAAGGACCTGGAAATTCCCCGGGATCGCCTGGGTATGATTCTCAATACTACCTTCGCCGCCAACGCCGCCGTAGAGGCATACCTCCGTAAACTCTTCGGCCAGGGGCCGCGTAAGGCCAGCCCCTTTACCTTTACAAAGACGGTATCAAATTGTGCGTTGGGAGACATTACCCGCTACTTTAAGTTCCGTGGACCGAGCTCCATCCTCTTGGGAGAAAACAGCGTATGCTACGGCCTGGATTTACTCCGTGACGACGAGGCCGACATCATGATCTGCGGTGGTTTCGACGAAGTGCGCGACATCAACGTGCTCAGTCACCGAGAAGCAGGTATACTCTCTAGCCCCGGTAAGGGAACCTCCGGCTCCGCCCACGAGAACCTCATTGCCGCATTACGCCGGGAGCAGCCCATCGGACAGACCATTCTCGGGGAAGGCTCCGCCTTTGTCGTACTCGAAAAAAGAGAACATGCCCTGGCCCGGGGCGCCAAAATCTACGCTGAAATCAAGGACTACGCCACGGTGCGCGACGAAGCCTACGTAGACTGGGTCCCCGAGCGCAATCAGGGAGACTTCTCCTACGTGATGGATGCCTCCATGAAGCAGGCCAAGGTCTCCCCGGCCGACGTCGACTGTGTGGTAGGTAGTGCGAGTCTTCCCTGGCAGGCCAACGAACAGGAAGTCGCCGCGATCCGCGCCGTCTGGCAGGAATCTCCGGTCAGCTATACGATGTTAAAACCCCTGACGGGGGAAACCTTCGGAGCCTCCGGCCCGATGGCATTGGCCACCGCCGCCATGATGATGGACCGCAACGAGATCGTAGGTACCGGTTTGCCGGTAGATCTCTTCACTGAGCCCACGGCGGGTTCTTCCGTCTCTATCTCTGAAAAAACAGTGGCCTCCGCAGGTCCGTTGCGAAACGTGTTGGTCAACTCCCTGCACGCCGGTGGAAACACTACCTCGATCGTACTGGGGGCTGCAGCATAGCGCGCTCAACGCCCCTTTACAATGTTGCCAAATTGACCAAGTTAAGTACGCCATGGCAACGTGTCAATAATTTCTTCCTCACCAATAACTTCTAATCATGAACAGCTTCGTACAATCGCAGTCATTCGGTCTAAAGCATCAGTTCGGCGTTTACGCCATGGGGGCAGCCAAACGCTACCCTTTGCTCCCGACCAACTACGCCGACATGGTCGCCGCTGCCCGTGAGAAGATGAGCCCTGCAGCCTTCGGTTACATAGCTGGCGGGGCGGGGGGGGAGACTACAATGGCCAATAACCGCCGTGCGCTGGACGATTGGCAGATCATCCCTCGGATGTTACGAGATATTTCCCGGCGGGACATCTCTACCGAACTTTTCGGCCAGCGATACACCAGCCCGATCGTCTTCGGGCCCGTTGGGGTACTGGGCATCGCCCATCCGCAAGCGGAACTGGCGGTGGCTGCTGCGGCGAAAAAGTTGGGAATCATTCAGACCTGCAGTACCGTCTCTTCCCATTCACTGGAAGCCGTAGCGGAGGCTAACGGAAGCAACCCCCATTGGTTTCAGCTTTACTGGGGAGAGAACCATGACCTCACCCGCAGCCTGCTTAGTCGGGCGGAAGCAACCGGATACTCCGCCATCGTCGTCACGCTGGATACGCCGCTGCTCGCTTGGCGGGAGAAAGATATTGACAACGCTTATCTGCCCTTTCTGCAGGAGAAAGGCCTGGAAAATTACTATTCTGACCCCGTCTTTCGGGAGCTCGTAGGCGAGGACCCTGCCACTAATCCGGCAAAGGCTTTCAGCTGCTTCACCCGGGTATTCACTGGTCCCAGCCTGACCTGGGAGGACCTTAAAGTCATCCGTTCGCACACCAGCTTGCCTATTATCCTTAAGGGGATCCAGAGCGTCGAAGATGCACGTATTGCCCTCGAATATGGGGTAGATGGAATCTTGGTCAGTAACCACGGCGGCCGCCAGGTAGATGGGGCTGTCGGTTCCTTCGACGTGCTGGGAGAAATAGCCCATGCCGTTGGCGACGAGGCCACGATCCTCTTCGACAGTGGCATCCGCCGCGGGGCAGACGTTTTCAAAGCCATGGCGCTTGGAGCCAGCGCGGTTTGCGTTGCTCGACCTTATGCCTTCGCTCTTGCCCTGGGCGGTGCACGAGGCGTACGAGAATGGGCCGCCAACTTGCTGGCTGATACCGAGCTTACTATGGCACTGGCGGGCTGCTCCTCCTGGCAAGAAGTATCACCAGATAACCTGCGCCAGGTACAACGGAACTAAGCCTGAACGATTATTTCACTGCTAAATCATTTACAAATGAGACTATTCCACTACCAATACGCTCTGCCACCTCCCATTGCAGCATATGGCCAGTATCCGAAAGGAGCTCCAGACGCGCTTGGGGCATTTTTTCCACCGCAGATCGGCAAATCTGATCCAGGCGCTGATCAGGGTGCAACACCCGGTGCGGAACCATGGCATCTGCCAGGCCATAATACACAAGGGTGGGAAGCTCGATTCCTGCCAACTCTTCGGATACCGTCTCCGCGAAAATGGCTCGTGCGGAGTAGGCCAGAGTGGAGCAATAAGGTAGGTAGTATTCCGAATTTTTCAGGGTGGTTATGTCCGCAAGCATAGCTTCCGCATCCGCCGGAAAATGATGAAAGTTGCCCCTGAACTGCTCTTCCATCCGCAGCCGACCGAGCTTAGCCAGAATACCGGGGCTGTAAATAGACGACAGCCAGGCTTGATCCTTCGGGGAGAAAACCTCAAAGCCTGCCGGAGCCAGCAGCACCAGACCCACGGGGAAGAGTTTACCTCGTAGCAACGCTCGCATGGCTGTGAGCCCGCCCATTGAGTGGCCCACGAGTAGGTAATTCTCCAGTCGGAGGTGCGCCACTAAGGCTTCCACGACTTCGGCAAACGTGCTGATGTTTTCCACCTGCTCTGTTTCCGGAGAATCTCCGTGGCCAGGAAGATCCAGCGCAATGCACCGGAACCTTCCTTTCAACTGGTCCATGAGCTTGAACCACACCTGTGCGTAATTACCGAGACCGTGGATAAAAAGCAAGGTGGGGCCATTATCGGCCAATCTGCTTTCATAATAACGAATACGCCGACCAGAAGGTAATTCTGCCATGAAAGCTGGAAAAACGTAAGGGCCGGGATGCACGGCGATCATAAACAAAACTTTACAAGGGGCAACACTGCCCCACCGTCAAATATCCAAAAAAATAAAAGATGAAAAACGTACTTCTCCTAACCTTGCTTTTATTCACCTTCTCTGCACCTGCGTTTTGCGCCCCAGAAAACGGTGGTTCGGAAAAATATCGCGCCACGATGAAAGAGTACATCCACCTAGTGGATACGGCCGTAACCGAAGTTTCGTTCATCCGCGCAGCCAATACTTTTAACCGTATCGCTCAGGCGGAACAGAAAGAATGGCTACCCGCCTATTACGCGGCCTACAGCTACCTGAACGCGGCGATGGCAACCGAAGAGATCGACCAGATTGACGTTTACTGCGATCAGGCCGAAGTTTTTCTGGCCACCGCACTAGAAATTCCCGGAGCAGACGAATCTGAGATTCTTTGCCTGGCTTCCCTCTCCTATACGGCCCGCATTCGGGTGGAGATGTTTGCCCGGGGAATGAGTTACAGCGCTGAGGCGGACAAGCTGCTCATCGAGGCCAATACGATCAAGAATACTAACCCACGGGTAGCGTATCTACAGGCCCGCTTGGTTATGGGCCGGCCAAAGCAGTTTGGAGGGGGGGTGAAAATGGGGCTTCCGCTGCTCCGCGTTGCCGGAAAAAAGTTTGCCGCCGCGCCTCACGAAGCGGAAAGCCTGTTGCCCGATTGGGGGCGCAAACGGACCCTAGAAATCCTAGCAGCCACCGCCGGTAAATAGTCAATACTCTCAAGTAACAAAATAATAATCCGGCCTGGCCGGGAAGCTTCGCGTGCGGAAAAATATTCCGGCGAACCACCCTCGTCATGCCCTTACTCAAACGCTTCTTTCGTCCATTTCAACTCCTTACACTATGACCAACCCATTCCTCAAAAAAGCTCTCGAAATCACCGAACTCGAAGAGCGCTACGAACTCACCGGTGCCGCCGCTGATGTCGATAAGTTCGACAATATCCACATCACGATCGACCTGCGCTAGCCCCGTAAAACGGTCTCGCTGCTCCCAAGAAAAATCCATTTTTTAATACTTTAATTCCTTTCTGTTATGACTAATCCATCCATCAAGGCCGCCCTCGAAATCACCGAACTCGAGGAGCGTTTCGAACTCACTACCGCTGGCGCTGACGCTGATAAATTCGACAACAACACCGTCACAATACTGCGCTAAGCATAAGAGTCACAATGGCTCCGGTATTTCTTATCCATTCTCTCACTCCATTCAATTCCTTTTACTATGACTAATCCATCCATTAAGGCCGCCCTCGAAGTTACCGAACTCGAAGAGCGTTTCGAACTCACCACTGCCGGTGCTGACGCCGATAAGTTCGACGATAACCACATCGTCATTGACCTGCGCTAAAAAGCGCTTCAGGACGCTGGTCCCCATTATCCATTCTTTCACTCCATTCAATTCCTTTTACTATGACTAATCCATCCATCAAGTCCGCCCTCGAAGTTACCGAACTCGAAGAGCGTTTCGAGCTTACCTCCGCAGGTGCCGACGCCGACAAGTTCGACGGTAACGACGTCGAAAT